>JAPLNB010000001.1 GCA_026693085.1 Planctomycetota bacterium
AGCGGCCTGCGGGTGGAGGGCCAGGCGGATGCGAGCGGAAGCGTGTGGTTTGTGCGCGATGGGCATGGGAGCGATCGGCTGGTGACGGACGACCCGCTGGGCCGCGTGGTGGAGCGGTACGATTATGCGGCGTATGGCGAGACGGTGTCGTTTGTGCGGATCGACCCGGACACGCAGGCCACGACAAACATCACGGCGGCCCAGGCGAAAACAGTGCAACTCTTCGGCGGCGACGGCGAGTACGACCCGAGCAGCAGTTTTTATTATCACGACAAACGTTGGCGGCAGACGCACCGGTTTGTCAGCATGGACGATCCGAACGCCGGGGACCCGGCAGAACCTAGTTCCCTGCATGCCTATCTTTACACGCCGGGGAACCCCATCGGCTTTGATGACGCAACAGGGTGTAGTTGGATCGGGCAGTTAATGGTCACGACGGCAATGCAAGGAGGGCTCTTCGCCGTGCGGATGGCACCGGGAGCAGTAATGGTCACGAAGGCTATTACCGTCGCATGTGGCGTAACGTTCGTCGAGTCATTGATTGCGCTTGAACTGATGAGGAAGGGGATTCTACCGGCGGACGGTGCTCAGTACGTGGCTACCGTTGCCCAGTTCACGGGCATTGGCTATATAGCGGGACTGATCACGACCGATCTGCTGCAGTGCGTTGCCCAGTTCTCGCCCACGCAGACACAGCGTCTGCCCCAAGACAAGGCGGTGGACGGCTTGAAAGCACCCCGCGCCCTACCAACCGGGCGACCCGTCGCCCAGAATGCTGCGATCAACGCGGAGAAGGACGCCGACGCGCAGCGGCTGCTGGCCCAGGGCGCGCTCGATGTACGCGTGGATCAGCGGCAGTCCGCGATGGTGAATAATCAGGTAGTGCAGAAGGGAATCAACCGACCCGATGAGCAGGGGATCTTCATGAGCCGTCCCCCGATCATTTTCGAATATGATACAAATGCGAGAGCTTTGCTGGAGCATCGAGTGCGCATCTTGGCGAACGATCCAAAGGCCACAGTGGTCCTCAAATACTTTGACAAAAATGGCAACTACACAATTATTCCGTAATCTCCCGCCGATGTACCACAAGTATGCTCCCATCACTTGGGCCATGGGATTCCTGGAGGCTCCGCTGCCCGCGATCGAGCAGACGCTGGTTCATTGGCGGCGCGGGCTGGGAGAGCATTTCCGGATCTCTCGCGTCGCCGAGCCGATGCCGGACGTGCTGCATCGGTTGGAACCGTTGGGCGCTCCTCGGCGCGAACTGTGGGTGAGCACAGGTTCTTCATGGGTATTGTTCATGGATAGCTACTCGGACGGAACCATGAGCGCCGATTGCAGGATGGCTTACCTGTCAGGGACGATGCACTGCCGCGGGCTGAGCATAAGCTGTATTCAACACACGCTGCAGGGAAAGGGGAAAAGTGCAACGGGGGCCTATGGGGCAGTGAGGTTCTACTTGTACGGGCCACGGCCGCGTCCCGGCGAGATTCTGAATAATGAGCGAAGCATTTCGGCAATGCACGACGCCGGGACGGGTTGGCGGTTTGATGCGCTTGGGGAGGTGCAACCGTTTGAAGAGGTGGAGCAGTACAAGGCGAAGCGTGTGCAGGAGCGTTTCACGCCGGAGATGCTTCTACGATACTGCGCCGCGCTGGGCATCCGCTTGTACGAACCATCTTTCTATCGCCCGGAGGGCTTTGTGTTCGAGGATTTGGACTGTGCTGACGGCAACTTGTCCTTGGCCGAAGCCCGGGCGAAGTTGAGGATCGGAGACGATGATTGTGGGTGCCCATGACAAAGCCGTAACGAACGCGACAGAGAAGAAGGTCTTTGAGCAGGATTACGAATTGGAGAGCGATGGCCAACGGGACTACGTGATCGAGAAGCGGTACGATGGGGTGAACGTGAACCCGTTCAGCACCGCCAAGATCGACTGGAGTTATGATGCCCCGAATCGCCTCACGGCCGAGACTCGCGACGAGGGCAATGATGGCCAGAACGGGGCGAACGATTACGTCGCCACCTACAGCTATGACCTCGTGGGCAACCGCCTGAGCAAGACCCTCGACAAAGTCGGTACCGCCGACGATGAGACCATCACCTACCGCTACGGCGAGATCGACAACACCACCAACTTCAATCTCACCACTGTGAACGGCAATGATTGGCTGCGGTGGGAGAAGCGGGTTGTTGGAACCGGCGGCACCGCCGTCACGACGATCACCCAGTACGGCTACGACGGCAACGGCTCGCTGATCACCAAGGCCGTTGGCTCGCAGACCACCCGCTACGCCTACGATCTGCAGAATCGGCTGATTGCCCTGGACGGCAATGGCGACGACCTGCCCACCGGCCTGGTCAATGACTCCAACGACACGACCTACACTTATGACTCCGAAGGCAACCGCATCAGCAAACAGATCGTCGCCGGGGCCGCGACGTACTACGTGGTGGACAGCAACAACCCCACCGGGTACGGCCAGGTCCTGGAGGAGAAATCCGCTCTGCCCGGCAGCCCCAGCCGCAGCTACGTGCTGGGCTCGGATGTCATTGCCCAATACGACCCGCAGTACGACCCGGCAATACCCACGCGGTACTTCCTGTACGACGGCCACGGCTCGACCCGCGCCCTGCTGAGGGCCACCCCCGATGCCCAAGGCAGGCTGGTTGACCAGAGCTACGACTACGATGCCTTCGGCAACGCTCTGTTTACGGGCGCCGCTGCCACCACCCTGCTCTACAGTGGCGAGCAGTACGACTCGGGGTTGAAGGAGTATTGCCTGCGGGCCAGGTATTATGACCAGGCCATCGGGCGATTCAGCAGCTT
>JAPLNB010000002.1 GCA_026693085.1 Planctomycetota bacterium
GTGTCACCGGGCGCTGAAAACCGGCCACTCGGGGGCGCGCCAAAACCAGCCACTTTGAGACGAAGGAGATTCGTCGATTACCGTTGGCTTCGGGCACTCGCCGGGAGCGGACGGATGAATGGCGAATCAGCTCAAGATGGCGGAAGTACAGGCGATACTGGCACTTCACGGGCATGGCTGGTCGGACCGGCGGATCGCCCGGGAACTGGGCATCCACCGGGAGACGGTCGGGCATTACGTGCAATTGGCGAGGCAGGCCGGGTCAAAACCGGCCAGCGCGCCCACCGGCTCTGATGGGGCTTTTTCCATGCCGAAGGGGGTTGGCGGAGCTGGTCCGCCGCTTGGGCCGGAGGGCGCGCCCACCGAGCCGCAGAGTGCGATTGGGGGTCTGACGGTTCCAAAACCGGCCAGCGCGCCCACCGGGAATTTCGACGGGATTGAGGCCAACAACAGCACCGCTTGGCCGTGGCGCGAGCGGATCGTTCAGAAGCTGCAGCAGGGACTCCATGCCCGGCGGATCTATCAGGACCTGAGTTCTCCCGAGCACGGCTACGGTGGCAGCTACTACAGCGTACGCCGATTGGTGGCCAAGCTCACGGGCGGACATGAGCTGCCGGTGCGGCGGATGGAATGCGACCCCGGCGAAGAGGCGCAGGTGGACTTCGGCAAGGGGGCGCCGATCATCGGGACCGACGGCAAGCGGAAAACGAGCTGGGTGTTCCGCATCGTGCTGAGCCACAGCCGCAAGGGCTACAGCGAAGCGATCTTTCATCAAACGACCGATGAGTTCCTGCGCTGCCTGGAGAACGCCTTCGCTCATTTTGGAGGCCTCGCCAGGACCCTGGTGATCGACAATCTTCGCGCCGCGGTGAGCAAGGCCGACTGGTTTGATCCCGAGCTGTGCCCCAAGGTCCGGTCGTTTGCCGAGCACTACGGGATCGCCATCCTGCCCACGAAGCCTTACACGCCCAGACACAAGGGAAAAATCGAAAATGGAGTCAAGTACGTCAAGAACAACGCCCTGAAGGGAATGAGGTTCTCTTCGCTGGCAGAGGAGAACCGGCACCTGCTTCAGTGGGAAAGCGCCGTGGCCGACACGCGGATTCACGGCACCACGCGGCAGCAGGTGATCAAGCTGTTCACGGAGAAAGAGAAGCCGAGCCTGATGCCATTGCCGGCCGGGCGATTTGAGCTGTTCTCGGAAGCGTTGCGATCGGTGCATCGGGATGGGCATGTGCAGGTGAAGGGGGCGTATTACTCGGTGCCGCCGGAGTACCTGGGCCAGCAGATCTGGGCACGGTGGGACGGGCGGCTGGTGCGGCTGTTCGATCAGAAGATGCGCCCGATCGCGGTGCACGCCCAGCAGGTCCCGGGACGATTCTCGACCCAGCCGAAGCACATCCTGCCGGAGAAAATCAGCGGAATCGAGCGGGGAACGACGTGGCTGCTGAACCAGGCGGACGGGATCGGATCGCAAGCCAGGGCATGGGCGGAACAGATGCTCAAGATCCGGGGGATCCAAGGGGTGCGGGTGTTGATGGGGCTCTTGAGCCTGAAGAACAAACACGCACGGCCGCAGATCGAGCGGGCCTGCGAAGTGGCGGCGGGGCATGGGGCGTATCACCTGCGTTCCCTGCGGCAGTTGATCGAGCAGGGCCAGGCGGCCCCGGTGCAACAGAACTTCGAGTTTGCAGAGGAGCATCCAATCATCCGGCCGCTGGCGGACTACGGGCAGTGGTTGCGGGATGCATTGGCGGGGCAGTCTTCTACCCAACAGGAGTGTGTGACATGAGACCTTCGTTAGAGCAGGCGTTGCGGCAGCTTCGGCTGTCGGGATTGTTGTCGAGCCTGGAGGTTCGCCTTCAGGAGGCGGCCGGGAACCGGCTGGATCACGCCGAGTTCCTGGAGCTGATCCTTCAGGACGAGCTGGCGGTGCGGGCCAGCCGGCTAGTGGAGCGGCGAATCCGCTGGGCGATGTTTCGGGAGACCAAGAACCTTGACGAATTCGACTTTGGCTTTAATCCGTCGATCAAGCGGAAGCAGATTCACGATCTGGCGGCCTGCCGATTCATCCGGGAAAAGGCGGATGTTTTGCTGCTGGGGCCGCCGGGCGTGGGCAAGTCCTTCCTGGTTCAGGCCATTGGGCATCAGGCAATCAAGAGCGGATTCCTGGTGCTGTACCGCTCGATCTTCGACTGGGCCAGAGACTTTCTGGAGGAGCAGAACCCGGCCCAGCAGGACAAGATGCTGTCGCGGTATTTGAAGCCGGATTTGCTGGCGATCGATGATATGGGAATGAAACAGTGCCGCGGCGCAGCGGCGAGCACCTCTTGGAGATCATTATGCGTCGGCACGAGAACCGCTCGACGATGATGACATCAAATCGACCGCTGGAGGACTGGGCCAAACTGATCGGCGACGTGCCGGCGGCGACAGCGATCCTGGACCGCTTCCTGCAACACGCTCAGATCATCAGCATCACCGGCAAGAGCTATCGGCTGCGAAGACAGGGCGGCAAGTCCGAGGCGACCGAGAAGGCGCCCGAGGCACCACCGCCAGATCCGAAGGGGTCGCCGGAAGAAGGCGGCGAATCGGCGCCGGGGGCGGCATGAACTACGTACGGTGGCATATTGTCGATCGGCCTCCCGGAGCCGGCGGGATTTGCGCCCAGGAACGGGGCATGGTTGGCCAAGGCCGCCTGCGATCAAAGGACTGGGGGCGGCCCCCAGACCCCTGCGGAGACTCACGAGGACAGCCGGAGTACCGGCTGGCGATTGTGTTCGCTCCCCTCCAACAGCGGTCATGGGCACACCCCCGCCCCTCCCGCTGTGTCAGGGGATTCGGATGGCCAACGCTTGAAATGAGACATGCGGATGCGGTATAGAGGTTCGAGGAAGTTCGGGAGTTGTTGGCCGGTTCTGAAGCGCCCCGAGCTGGCTGCTTTTCAAGCGCCCCGTGACA
>JAPLNB010000003.1 GCA_026693085.1 Planctomycetota bacterium
CAACCGAGCCGTGCCAACGCCGTCTCCCGAGCCATCCGCGTGCGTCCGTACCACCGGGCTCACCGCGACATCCGCAACCCCGACTCCCAAACCCATACTCCTTATGCCAAGCAACGAAACTTCTGCCGCGATGATCTAGAGTGGGCGAGGCAATTCGGCCGTCTGGGAGGCAGGCCGATCGCCGTCGACAAGCAAGACGCCATAGATCGGGCAGCAAGAGAAATGTGCAAATGGGCGAAGAGCTTTAAAAACGACACCCTCACTGGCGAAGAGGTGGGCCAGATGCTGACACTCCCAGAGCTTGCTGAGTTGTTCGGCCAGCACCGTATCACCGTCGCTCGGCACTTCGCCAATCCCCCGGACTTTGATCGCCCGAACCTTGATCGCCGGATATTCAGCTTGACTCGCGACCACGCCACCGAACTCTACTCCCCAACCCCAACCCCACCAAGTTCAATGGCTTTTAAACATCCCTCCCCCTACTCCACCCCCTCCACCTTACCGCACCAACGTAGTCCCAAATCCCCTCCGTTAAGTTAGGGATAAGTTAGCAGCATTTGGACGTCGTATGTCACATTCTCGAACGCCTTCCAAACAGCCTTCAAACAGCCATAACCGCCAGTATCGAATGGGGTTTAGAGCTTTTGATATACGAAGCAACATACCGCTAGCCATTTGACGGTAGCTGCCATAAGTCCTTTAAAACCGCGTTTCACTGACAACTAGCCCCAAACCGCCCCATCTTGCTGCCCCGCCGAGCGAAACATCCGCTCTAATCCTCCCTAATCCGCTGTAATCTACCCTGTCCAATGACAGCCGCAGAAGCGCAGAGGACGCCGAGCGAGAAGTGGGGCGGAGTCAAAAAGATGCAGAGTGATGGGCCAGCGTGGGGCTGGGGCATCACTCTGCATTTGGTTGAGGTTGCGGGGGTTGTGAAGGATTTTATTTTTCTTCCAGCAGCTTTGGGATGAGTTCTTCGAACTTTTCACGGGCTTCGACGGAGCGGCAGATGCCTTTGCGGTCGATCAGGAACATGGTGGGGATGCCGGTGACGCCGAGTTCTTTGGTAAGGGCGTGCCAGCCGGGCTGGGCCTTGTCGAAGAGCTGGGGCCAGGGCATGTCTGTCTTATTGTCGGCGAGGAACTTGACGAGGGCATCTTCGGAGCGGTCGCAGGAGACGCCGACGATTTCGAGGCCTTTGTCGTGGTTATCGGCGTAGGTTTTCTTGACGCGGGGAAGTTCCTGCATGCAGGGGCCACACCAGGTGGCCCAAAAGTCAACGAGAACGACTTTGCCTTTGAGGGAGTCGGTGGAGAACTTGTCGCCATCGACTTTGACGCCGGCGATGGTCAGGGGCTTGCCGACGAGGGCTTCGAGCTTCTGGGCGGAGCGGATCTGCTCGGAGAACTGTTTGGAGGCTTCACTCTTGAGGTCGTCGGTGATGATTTTCTGGACGCGGGCCTTGAGGTCGGGGTTGGCGGCGCCGTGCTGGGTCATCATCATGACCAATTGGGAGAGCTGATTGTTCTTGGAGTTTTCCTTGGCGAGGGCCTGCATCTGATCGAGGACTTTGGCCTGTTCGACGGCGTCTTTGGAGGTTTTCCACCAGCGGACGAGGATTTGGGCGGCTTTGGAGGAGCCGGCCTGATCGGGATCCTGGCCTTGGGCTTCTTTTTGGAGGGTGGCGGTGGAGTCGGCGTCACCCATGAGGCAGAGGAGGGAGAGGAACTGCATGCGGGCGGCGGCCATTTGGTCCTTGGCCATGGGCTGGACGTCGGCGACCTCTTCGAGCAGGCCGAGCATTTTCTTCATGGGGGGGATGGCCTTGGGGGCGGCTTCGGTGCGTTTGGCCTCATCGAAGAGGGCATCGAGGTTGGGGACGGACTTCTGCAATTCCTGGCCGGCGGCCTGGAGGTCGGCCATGATCTGCTGGGGAGTTCGTTTGGCGGCGGGGGCCGGTGCGGCTGGTTGGTCGGCGGCGCGGACGGGTGCGGCGAAGGAGCCGGCGACGAACAGCGACAAAAGGATCCCCATGGCAAAGCGACGCCCGTTGCGTGATTTCATTTTGCGGTTACCTGATTAGAGAAGCAGTTCTAACAATTACGACACGCGGACATTATAGACGGATACGCGGCGAGGGCGAAATCGTTGCGGGGCGGGGGGTCAGCTCACACGGTGGTCGCTGAAGCGAGCACCCCGGGGGTTGCTTTCACAATCACTCGGATTCGATTGCTGTGGGACGGTTAGAGGCTCCAGCCCTGGCGGTACTCGCGGCGGATCAGATCGTTGGCCTTGGGGTTGTTCGTGACTTTGCAGGCTTGGGCGTCCCAGGTGATGCGGGTGTCGAGGCGTTTGGCGACGTTGCCGAGGAGGCAGGTTTCGGTGAGGGGGCCGGAGAAAGAGAAGTCGGCGCCGGCGGGTTTGTTGGATTTGGCGGCGCGGACCCAGTCCATTTCGTGGCAGTCTTTGATGCGTTCGAGGGTGGGGGCGGGGCGTTTGTACTCTTTCATGGCGGATTCGGGGAGGAGGCGCGGGCCGTTGCCGTAGGTGCCGCACATGATCTTGCCTTTGGAGCCTTTGAAGATGACGCCGCCTTCGGAGTCGCCCATGACGCGGTCGTCTTCGAGTTCGGCGGGGCGCGGGGCGCGGGTGCCTTCGTACCAGGTGAGTTTGACGGGCGGGAGCGAGTCGCGGGCGGGGAATTGGTAGGTGACGATGGCGGCCAGCGGATGGGTGTCTTCGTTCAAGCCCAACGCGGTGGCTTCAATGGTAGTGGGGGCGGTGAGTTTGAGGGCCCAGTAGACGGGGTCGAGGGTGTGAGCGCCGCGGTCGCCCATCATGCCGACGCCGAAGTCCCACCAGCAGCGCCAGACCATGGGGTGATAGGCGGGGTGGTAGGGTCGCATGGGGGCGGGGCCGATCCAGAGGTCCCAGTTGATCGTCTTTGGGACGGCGGGTGTGTCGGCGGGTTTGCGGCCCCACTTGGAGGACCAGTAGGCGTGGCCCCAGGGGTAATAGGAGAGGCTGCACCAGGCGTCGACTTCGCGGATTTCGCCGATGGCGCCGGCCCAGATCCATTCGCAGATGAGTCGGCAGCCTTCCTGCGAGTGGCCTTGGATGCCCATCTGGGTGGCGACTTTGTACTTCTTGGCGGCTTCGGTGAGAACGCGGGATTCGTAGACGTCGTGGGTGAGCGGCTTCTGGCAGTAGACGTGTTTGCCGGCCTTCATGGCGGCCATCGCGATGACGGCGTGGGTGTGGTCGGGTGTGGCGATGACGACGGCGTCGATGTCTTTTTGCTTCTCGATCATTTCGCGGTAATCGACGTACGTCTTGGCTTTGGGGTATTTGGCGAAGGTCTTGCCGGCGTATTCGGAATCGACATCGCAGAGTGCGACGATATTCTGGGATTCGAGGTTCGAGAGGTTACCGGCACCCATTCCACCGACGCCGATGCCGGCGATGTTGAGTTTTTCGCTTGGGGGAGCTTCACCGAGGCCCAGGACGTGGCAGGGGAGGATGAGAAGGCCGGCGGCGGTGGCGGAAGAGGAAAGGAAAGTACGCCTGGTGAGGATTCGATGCGCCATAGAACCTCCTTGGGGATTGAGAATGCTGCGGTGATGGTACCCCGGCGGCGGTGCAGTACAAGGGCGTTGGGGGGGGCAGTGGTTTATGGCGGGGGCTTACGCGGGGGGAGTGGGGAATTATAATCGGGGTATGAGCAAGACGTGATGATGAATGATGAATGATGAATCAGAGGGTGTGAAGGAGACGATCATGCTAAGTCAGCGATTGGCGGAGTTGGGGATTGAGTTGCCGGGGGTGGCGGGGCCGTTTGGGGCGTATGTGCCGGTGAAGAGGGTGGGGAATCTGATTTTTGTGTCGGGGCAGTTGCCGATGAAGGAGGGGAAGCTGGTGGCAGTGGGCCAGGTTCCGTCGCGATGCTCGGCGGAGGCGGCGAAGGCAGCGGCAAGGCAGTGCGCGATCAATGCGCTGGGGTCGGTGAAGGCGGTGGAGGGGAGGGTCGATCATTTGAAGGGGGTGGTCAGGGTGGGGGCGTTTGTGAGTTCGGATGTGGGGTTTGTGCAGCAGCCGGGAGTGGCGAATGGGGCAAGCGAGCTGTTGTTGGAGTTGTTTGGGGAGGTGGGGAAGCATGTGAGGGCGGCGGTGGGTGTGAATGTGCTGCCGTTGGATGCGAGCGTCGAGGTGGAGTTTGTGTTTGAGGTGGAGTAGCAGTGAACCACCGATTCAGACCCATGCACACAGACGGCAGCGCACCGGGCAAGATACCCGTGCGACTTCCGGGTCAGAGCCAGGCGAAGGATCGGGTGACGGCTTTTTTCCAGGTGGAGTAGAGTCGGTGGCGGGTGGTGGGGTCTATTTGGGGCCTGAAGGTTCTGTCGGGTTGCCAAGCCGAGCGAAGATCGTCGAGGCTGGTGTAGAAGCCGGTGGCGAGGCCGGCGGCGTAGGCGG
>JAPLNB010000004.1 GCA_026693085.1 Planctomycetota bacterium
CGAAGGCTCCCTGACGGCCCCCTACGCGACGTCCGGCGAGTACTACAGCGCCATCCTCGTCACGCTCGAAGACAAGGGGAAGACAGATAAAGGAGTGTCTGTAACGTACCGTATCGCGTCCGGGGTGTTTGTGACGGTTACCGGTCGATCTTTTCCGAGAGAAGCCAAGATCACTCGCTGCGAAGTCACGTGGCCACAGCCGACCGCTCAGACACCTTCGACCCCGCCCGCGTCTCCGCCGGCCGGGCCGGAACCGGCCAAAGTATCGGTCGTCCTGCAAAATACCGGTCAGGCGAGGTTCGACGCAACCGGCAGGATCTCCATCGCCGACTCGCATTCGCGGACGGTCTTTACCGCGCCGCTGACGACCCACCGGCCCTGTGTCTTTGGCGGCGATAGCCGGCTGTTTGAGGCGCCTCTGGATCGGCCGCTGGGCGTCGGCCAGTACGTGGTCCGGGTGGATATGGATTACCAATCGGGATGGGCCAAAGCCCACTACCGGCTGCCGTTGGAGATCACCCCCGAAAAGGCAGCGCTCTTGAGTACGGCCAAGAAAACCGCACAGCAAGCGGGGGACCTGCCCGTGCAAGTGACGCCGGAGAAACTCTCGGTGGCGATGACGGCCGGAGCGTTTCGGTCCCTGAAACTGGCCCTCAAGAACAATTCCGAAGACGCCCTGCGGTACACGGCCACGCTGGTGTTCGAGGGCGACCGCCCCGTCGGCGTGTCATGGGTCTCGGTCGCGCCAGAGGAATTCGAGTTGTCCCAGTCGGGTCAGAAGACGCTGGAACTCGTTATCCGCGTCCCCGTTGGCGCCGCGATGGGGCAGCACACCTGCACAGTCCTCATCGAGGCCGATCCAGGGGGCGCTGACAGCGTGCATTTCCGTGTGCCGGTGGAATTGGACGTGAAAGCGGAGAAGTAGCCTTCATGAATGCCGCAAACGCTCATTTTGACAAGCGGGCCGCCCGCACGGCAGTGTTCTGCTTCTGGGCTGTCCTGGCAGCGGGCGATTGCCTTTTCGCCCAGGCGCCGGCGGCCGAGGTCCCCGCTTCTGACCCCGGCAGGCCGACGGCGCAGCCGGCGGCGGAGAGCGAGAAGACAACCCGCGTCAGCAACCTTTGGGTGGACACGGAAATCCGGCAAGTGATGCAGGACATCTCCTCGCAGACAGGCATCGCGATTCTTTGCGACCAGACTGTGCAGGGCGTGGTGACTCTGTCGGTCAAGGACATGCCCGTGGAGGAGTGCCTGGAGCGGGCCTGTTCGGTCGGCGGTTACACCTATGTGAAGGTCAAGGATTACTATGTCGTGGGACGCCCCGACCCCGGCAGCCCGATCTTTCAACGGGTCGCCGCGCCGCAACGGATAAAACTATCCTATGCCAACTGCGACCAGGTCAAGTCGATGTTGCCCGCTTCCCTGGCGCCGCACGTCACGTATGACAAGCCAGGCGGGGCCGTTCTGGTCACCGCTCCGGAACTGGCCCGGCAGCGCGTGCTGGAGGCGATCCATCTTATCGATCAGCCCAATCAGCAGATCGCCATCGAGGCGGTCGTGTTCGAACTCGCCGAGGATGGGGCCAAGCAGCTGGGCCTGGACTGGCAGTACAAGAAGACGAATCTGGCGGTCGGGGGAAGTAATCTCGTAGGCACGATCACGTTTGACGCCGGGTCCGAATTGGCCACGTACATCGACGTGACGCTGCGCGCGATCGTCCAGGACCGCAAGGGCCAGGTCCTGGCCAATCCGCGGATCCTTGTCATGAATGGCCAGGAGGCGGACATATTCGTCGGTCAGGAGAAGTACTTCTCGCTGCTCAGCGGCCAGGCCTCGAATCCCTACTACCGACTGGAGTCGATCAAGGCGGGCGTGACGCTCAAGGTCGCCCCGCAGATTGGCGACAACGGTCACATCGTCCTTCAACTCGAGCCCGAGGTTTCAGATGTCGTGACGGAGAACAACCGGGATGGCACAAACGGCAACGGCGACAACACCAACTCTCCTTTGCCCGTGGTCAGCCGCCGGCGAGCCAAGACGATCATCAGTGTTAAAGATGGACAGACGATCATTATCGGCGGGCTGCTGCGCGAGCAGCACCGTGTATCCGTGGAGAAGGTGCCGTGGCTGGGCGATATACCCGGCATAGGCCTTGCGTTCCGAAATGTCCAAGAGCGAAAGGAACAGCAGGAAGTCGTGATTTTGATCACCGCGCACCTTGTGAATCAGAATCAGCCTTCGGCAACCGAGGTCGCTCCGCGTCTGGAGCAGCGGTACATCAGTCCGCTGGACGCCATCACGGTTCCCGTGCAGGGAGCAGTCTCATGCGCCTCAGGAAAATAGGGTTCCTGATGGCAGCAGGCGTGGCGATACTGGCCGGTTGCCAGCAGACGGCGCACACAGACCTGACGTTTCAGCGCGGCGTGCAACTGCTGGCTGCCGGAAGCCCCACGTCCGCCATTCCGTTCCTGACGCAGGTCATCGCCTCCGCGCCGGACGGTCCGGAGCCCCACGCCATACTGGCATTGGCGTATGCCCTGGACCTTCAGAGTGATCGAGCGATAGCGCAGGCCGGCCAGGTCCGCCGCGCAAAAGGGGAGGCGCCGGGCTGGGAATTGGTGGCTCTGGGCATTGCCGAGATGGCCAAGAGACGCGATTCGGAAGCGACGCGTCACCTCGATCTGCTGGTCCGCAACATCCCGCAAGGCTGTCCCATGGGGCTGGCAGCCAGACAATGGCTGGCGCTGTCGCTTCTGCTTCAAGGCCACGACGCCAAGGCCCTGGAATCCGCTGAGACACTGACCCACACCGGTCCCGCCCGCACCACCGCTCTGCTATGGACCGTGCTGATTCATGCGCAGCGTGACCGCTCCTCACAGGCCGCCGGGGCCCTGGCGGGAGCCGCCAAGGAAATCGCCGTCTTGGAGCCACTGAAGCCCCCTCTTCCGAACGGCGACGCGGAGGAGGATGGTCAAGACTTGTACGACGCCGCGGTCGCTGCGCTGGCCAAGGGAGAACTTGAGAAGGCAACGGGTTTCTTCAATTCGGTGGCACAACGCAACCCCAATGCCTCGGACGCTCCCGTGTGGCTGTCATTGATTGCGGCGGCAAATGGCGATTGGCCATCCGGCCGTTCCAAGTTGAAGGAAGCCTGCGGCAACGGTTCATTGCGGTCCCGGGGCTTGGCTAACCACCTCTTCAGCGTGGTGTGTGCTATCGAAAGAAGGCCTGAGGCTATGATCCAGTCAATCGTTGTCGGCCAGAGGCTCTTGGGACGGAGCAACCTG
>JAPLNB010000005.1 GCA_026693085.1 Planctomycetota bacterium
GTTTGGCGATGGCGACGTGGCCGCCTTCGGTAAAGAAGACGTAGCGGATGCGGCGGGTGTAGCCGAACTGGCCTTTTTGGGATTCCCATGTTGGCGCGATGCAGAGCAGGTCAGTGAGGCGTTCAATGCGGATCAGCGCATCGTCGGGGGTTTCGAGGATAGCCATGTACGCGCTGCGGCCGTCGGTGGCGCCGAAGAAGGGCATGCAGATGCCGTGGCCGCCGTAGGCGGTGAGGTGGAGGGGGGAGATCGTGGGGTCATCGACGGGGTAGGAGATGCCCTCGTTCATGGGGATAATGAGGTAGGAGCCTTTGTCGGTTGTGAAGGGATGGGGGAAGGAGAGGGATCGGGGGAGTGGGCCGGAAGAGGAGAGGGTGAGGGTGAATTCGGGGGCGGCGGGGTCGAGTTCGATGGCGGCGGTGTTGTCGATGTTGGCGGGGGTATAGTGGAGGGTGGCTTTGAGGGGGCGTTTGGGTTCGACGCTCGCAGTGAGGTCTTTGGAGAGCAGGCGTTGGGACCAGGTTTGCCTGGTGCGTTTGTCGAGGACGGTGATGGTGGCGTCGGCGTTGAGAGTGACGGCGATGGCGGGGTTTTCGTCGGATATTCCGGCGAATTCGCGTGGGGGGTTCTGGGCTGTTGCGAGCGACGTGAAGAAGAAGAGAGCGATGGCGAATGCGAACGATAATGAATCGCGGAAGATCATGGGTTGCCTCCCGCGGATATTGTCGGGGATTGGGTGCGGGTGTCCAGCGCGGTGGAGAAAAGTCCCGGATGTAAATCCGGGGCTCTGATCCCAATTATTGGTTACTTGACGCCGGCAAGGAGGACGGCGAGGAGGCCTTTCTGGAAATGGAGGCGATTTTCGGCCTGGGGGAAGACGAGGGATTGACGGCCTTCGATAACGGCGTCGGAGATTTCGAATCCGCGGTAGGCCGGGAGGCAATGCAGGACGACGGCGTGGGAGGGTGCGTGGGAGAGGAGTTCTTCGTTGACCTGGTAGCCGGCGAAATCGCTGAGGCGTCTGGCCTTTTCGGCTTCCTGGCCCATGGAGACCCAGGTATCGGTATAGATGACGTCGGCTTCGTGGACGGCTTCGATGGGGTCATTGGTGACCTCGAGATCCATGTCGGGGAGCTGGGACATGATGCGGTCGGTGTCTTCGGGGGCGAGCTGGTAGGTCGGCGGGGAGGCGATGACAAATCTCATGTTGAATCGGCCGCAGGCGGTTGCCAGGGAGCGTGCGACATTGTTGCCGTCACCGATGAAGGCGATGGTTCGTCCGGCGAGTGATCCGAAGTGCTCTTCGATGGTCAAGAGGTCAGCCATGGCCTGGCAGGGGTGGGAGAAGTCTGTGAGGCCGTTGATGACAGGGACGGTGGAGTATTTGGCGAGTTCGGCGACTTTTTCCTGTTCGAAGGTTCGGACCATGATGCCATCGCACATGCCGGAGAGGACACGGGCAACATCTTTGACGGGTTCTCGGACACCGAGGCCGACTTCTTCCTGGCGGAGCATTATGGCGGCTCCGGCGAGGTGGGTGACGGCGACGGTGAAGCTGACGCGGGTGCGGAGGCTGGGTTTTTCGAAGACCATGGCAAGGATGTGTCCTGCGAGGAGGGGGTCATTGTGCCCGGTGGCGGAGTATTGCGTTTTGAGGCGGATCGCGACGTCCAAGTAATGCCGCAACTGTTCGTAGGAAGACTCGGCGATGGTGGTGAAGTGGGTCATGGGATTTCTGGTTGTTGATTTTTGATTCATGGTTTACATGATCGTCTGTCTGGTCTTGGCCACTGGTATCGGATAGCCGGCTGCAATCCATGAGCTTGCGGGGCCGATGCCCGTTCTGTTAATCGACAAGAGGGAGTGGATCCTGGGGCACTACATAACGATTTCAGTACCGATGCCGGCCTCGGTGTAGATTTCCAGCAGGAGCGCATGGGGGATTCGGCCGTCGATAATATGCGTCTTGGTGACACCGCTGCGGACGGCCTGGAGGCAGGCATCGACCTTGGGCAACATGCCGCTGGTGATGGCCCCGTTGCGGACCATCTGCTCGATCTGGTCAACCTGGAGAGAGCGGACGAGGCTGTCGGGGTCTTTGGGGTCGGAGCGGATGCCGTGGGTATCGGAGACGACGACGAACTTATCGGCCTTGACGGCGGCGGCAACGGCGCCGGCGGCGGTGTCGGCGTTAACGTTGAGGCGGCCGCCGGCCGGGTCGCGTGCGATGGAGGCGATGCAGGGGATGGAGTCGGCTTGGACGAGGAGTTGGAGGAGGCGGGCGTTGACGGATTTGACTTCGCCGACGAGGCCGAGGTCGATTCTGCGTCCGTCGTCAGCCTGGAGGTACATTTTCTCAGCGAAGAGCACGACGCTGGAAAGTGAATGGAGGCCCATGGCTTCGCAGCCCTGGGCTTGGATGAAATTGACGATGAAGCGGTTGATGTTGTTGCAGAGGACGTCTTCGGCGATGGCGAGGACGCGGTCGTCGGTGTATCGGCGGCCCTGGACCATTTGTGGTACGAGGCCGGCCTGTTCCATGCGTTGGTTGATGGCTTTGCCGCCGCCGTGGACGAGTATGGGCTGCATACCGACGTAGTTCATGAAGACGATGTCGGTAAGGATATTGGAGAGGACCTCTTCATCGTCCATGATCGATCCGCCGACTTTGACGACGACGATCTTGTTGTGGAATCGCTGAATGTAGGAGAGTGCCTCAACGAGAGCCGCCGCCTTGGTGATTGCCAGATCCATCATGTCGCAATGCGCTCCGCGTAGAAAACCGGTTAGTGTAGAGAAGGGTCAAGCGGGTGTCAAAAGGAGGAAGGTGTGGGGAAAGGTGGGGTGTGCCCAATAATTCGGGCGGCGCGTTAGTTTTGATGGCATAGTGCTTTGGCCCAGTAGCGATCCCACAGGTGGCTCTGATACATCGCTTCCAACGCCATCACCGCCTCGGCGTTGTCCAAGTCCCACCGCCGCCCGCGGCCCTTGATCCGATCCGTCGTTACCCCGCACATCGATTCCATCGGACCCGTCCCCACATCCCAACCGCGCTTTTCGCACTCCGCATAGCCCATCATCGCCTGACGCTCGGCCACATAACTCAGCAGCCGGTCGGCCTCCTTCCGCTTGCCGCCTCGCAGCCCGCTACGCCAGTCCACCAGCTTTGCAAAAAACGGCTCGTAGCCCTCGTGCCTCAAACTGTGCAGGACGTCATGCACCCACCTCTTCCCCGCCTCCGTCTTCTCCCCCAGCGTCTTGCGGCTGGCGTCGTTCACGTGTTCGCTCAGGTGGAAAAAGTCCAGCAGCACCACCTCCAGCGGCAGAACTTCCAGATGGTTCCGTAAACACACCGCCCCATCCACCAGCCCCACACGCTCCGTCGCCGCCCGCATACGCACACGGGACGCTTCGCGCCCCAGCAGTTTCCCCAGCCCACGATGGTTCTTCCGCGTCAGGCCCACCAGCCGATGCTCCTTCGCCTGATCGTATAAAATTGTCACGTAGATTTGTTTATAACGCTGATCGGACCCCTTCTTCACCGGCCCCAGCGAGGTGAGCCGCCGACGCTCCTCCCGCGACATCTTCTGCCGCTTGGCCAGCACCGTGGCCCGACGCTTTTGCTTTTCCGCCTCCGTCGTCGTCGGCACCAGCACCCCATCGGCGCTGGCGTACATCCGCGAAGTCTCCTGGCCCGTGGGCGTTGACGCCTTGCAGTCGGACCCCGACCAGTCCAGCTCCAACTGCTCCTGGGCCGAGGCCGTCAGCACCGCTTTGCCCTCGCTTTCCACCAGGTTTCGCAGCTTCTCCTCCGAGATCCGGATCTGCGCCGCCTCGTACAGATTTTCCGCGCTGCGGGCGAAGCTGCGCCCCGCGATGCCCAGCCGGCAGCACAACTCCCGCATCCCCACCGTGATGGCGCTCTCCATCTCGTCCACCAGCCGGTCGATCGGGCTATCGCTGCCTTCATCGTCGGCGTAGTAGCGGACACGACGCCACTCAATCCGCCCGTTGACGCTCACCGTCGTCCGCGGCGGCCGGCCCTTGTTCTGCTTGCTTTTGCCCGTCGCGGCCTTCGGAGGGGGAAAAACTCGACTCCGTGGAGTCGATCCGCATCTGCACGGCCTTCTCGAAGACCCGTTGTCGCAACTCGGCCATCGCGTCCCGCACGGCCATCTCGCTGCCGCTGATCACGTTGCCCGTCGGGGCCTCATTCACGGCATCGGCCACCCGCC
>JAPLNB010000006.1 GCA_026693085.1 Planctomycetota bacterium
CCCGGTGGGCCTCATCTGGTACGACACGCCGCGCTCGATCACCGCGGATCAGGCCAAAGAGTTCGTGCAGGTGGTGCGCGAGTTGCAGCCGATGTGCCTCGTGAACAGCCGCATCTCGTACAAGGTCAAGATGGGCGATTATGGCTCGACGGGCGACAACAGCATCCCCGGCTCGCACCGGGCGGGCGACTGGGAAATGCCCGGCACGATGAACCACACCTGGGGGGGCTTTTCCGCCCGCGAGTTATTCGAGTAGAATTCCGTGAACGGTTACGAAAACCAAAACGCTACTGAGGAGAAGGAATAATGAAGCACGTCAGGCTGATTTCGCATGCAGTAATGGTGTTCAGTGGTATGCTGCTTGGGTGGATGGTTATGATTCCGGTCGCCGGCGCCGGGGAAAAGCCGCCCGTTCCCGATTTCACCCAGGGGGGCAAGAAGGACGACACCCACGACTGGACGCTGGGACCCACCGGGATTCGCGGCTGGGTCTATGGGCGCCAAGGGCATACTTCCGATGCCCGCCAGATCCTGGTGACTGCGGTGGCCAAAGGTTCGCCAGCCGACGGCATCCTGAACAGCGGCGACGTCATTCTGGGTGTCGGTGACCGGCGCTTTACCGATGATGCCCGCATTCAATTCGCCCGCGCCATTATGGCGGCCGAGGAGGAGAAAGGCGGCGGCGCGCTGCGGCTGATCCGCTGGCGCGACGGCCAGACCCGGAACTTGGATTTGAAGATGGCGGTGATGGGCACTTACAGCGACACGGCCCCGTATGACTGTCCGAAATCGAAGAAGATATTCGAACTCGGCTGCCAGGCCATCGCGAAAAAGGGCTTAGGCAAAGTCTCGATCCCCAACGATCTCAACGCCCTGGCCCTGCTGGCGTCCGGCAAGAAGGAATACCAGCCGCTGCTTGCCGAATACGCCAAGGAAGTGGCCGTTTTCAAGGCGGATAGCATGGCCTCGTGGCACTACGGTTACGCGACCCTGTTTCTGGCGGAATACGTCGCGGCGACCCACGACCAGTCGGTGATGGCGGGCCTGCGCCGCCTCGCAAGCGAAATCGCCCGCGGAATGAGTGCGGTGGGCACTTGGGGCCACAAGTTTGCCATGCCGAACGGGAACTGCAACGGTTATGGTTGCATGAACCAGCCTGGTATTGTGCTGGCGCTGGCGATGGTTGTGGCGCGCGAGGCCGGGGTGAAGGATCCGGCTGTGGACCGGGCCATCGCCAAGGCCAGCGGTTTCCTGCGTTGGTATGTCAACAAGGGCGCCATTCCCTACGGCGATCACCAGCCCTGGCCGGGGCATGAGGACAACGGTAAATGTTCTGGCGCGGCGGTGCTCTTCGATCTGCTGGGCGATCGCGAGGCGGCATCGTTCTTCGCCAGGATGTCTACTGCGGCCTACGCTGAGCGGGAGCGCGGGCACACGGGCAATTTCTTCAATATCTTGTGGGCATTGCCCGGGGTTGCCCGCTGTGGTCTGCTGGCCACCGGCGCCTATCTGAAGGAGCAGGCGTGGTACTATGACCTGGCCCGGGGGCCGGAAGGCGGCTTTACTTATCAGGGCTCGCCGGCTGGCGAGGAGGAGCATTACAAGTATACGAATTGGGACTGCACCGGCGCCTATTTGCTGGCCTATGCGCTGCCGCTGAAAACCCTCTACCTAACAGGAAAAAAACCGTGCCCGGCCCCGCCCTTGAACGCTCAGGAGGTGGAGGCGGTCATGGCCGCGGGACGCGATTACAGCACCGCGACCAAGAATTCCTGTTATGACGGGCGCAAGACCGACCAGTTGCTGGCCGGCCTGTCGAGTTGGTCACCCGCAGTGCGCAAGCGCTCCGCCCAGGCGCTGGGCCGGCGCGAGGGGGATTTCGTGCCAACGCTGCTCAAACTGCTGGCCGGTTCCAACCGCGACGCCCGTTACGGGGCTTGCGAAGCGTTGGGCTGTCTGGGGCCGCGGGCCGATGCGGCCGCGCCACAGTTGCGGGTGTTGCTGAAGGATCCGGACCCGTGGTTGCAGAGTCTGGCGTGCATGGCCCTGCCGGCCTTGGGTCCGGAAGCGCGCAAAGCCAGCGTGAGCGATCTGCTGCGCATGACGGTTCGTGCCAACCCGGCCGACCCACGGGGCATGGCGCAACGCGCCGCTTGCACGGCCCTGTTCTCACCCTATCCCGGCTCAGCCTCAC
>JAPLNB010000007.1 GCA_026693085.1 Planctomycetota bacterium
TGCATATTTCGGCACGGGTAGGCCATCGGATACGGTCGCTCGCGGCCACCGAATTCGGCTGAACGCGGCCATCGAATTCGGGCGTGGCCGGGTAGTCCGTAGGAGGGGGTTCGGGGATATGTTAGGATGGGGTGCGGCCACCGGAAAATAATGAGGGAAACCGCGGTCCTGGCAGTTTCCCTCGGAGCGTAGCGACGGTGTGCCGCTTCAGCTTTCTTGGATGTCTTTATCTTGTTTCTTTCTGAGGGAGTGCCCCTTGAGGACGATCTTGTGTGCGCTGTGCGCGAGTCTGTCAAGGATGGCGTCGCCCAGGGTTGGGTCCCCGATGACGTTGTGCCATTTCTCCAAGGGCACTTGTGTGGCGATGATGGTCGAGCGGAGATCGTGGCGCTCCTCGATGATCTCGAAGAGGTCCTGGCGTTGTTGTTGGGTCAGGCTGGCCAAGCCCCAGTCGTCAATGACGAGCAGGTCGATCCGGGCGTAGGCGGCAAGGATCTTGCGGTAGCGGCCATCGGCATGAGCCAGCGCCAAGTCGTCGAAGAGCCGGGGTGCGCGCAGATAGAGGGCGCGGTAGCCTTCCCGGCACGCCTTGTGGGCCAAGGCACAGGCGAGATAGCTTTTCCCAATGCCCGTGGGTCCGATGATGATGCAATTGTGGTGTTCGCGTATCCACTGGCATCCGGCCAGAGACAAGAGCACCGCCTTGTCGAGACCGCGTGGGTGGCGGTAGTTCACGTCCTCGATGGTGGCGGTCAGGCGCAGTTTGGCCTTTTTGAGCCGCATGCGCAGACGGGTGTTATCCCGCTCGGCGCGTTCGCGGTCTACGAGGAGCCCCAGCCGGTCATGGAAGTCCAGGACCTCGTATTGGGATGAGGCGTCTTGTTCCGCCAGCGCCTGGGCCATACCGAACAGGCGCAATTCATACAGTTTGTCCACAGTGGGTTGATGCAACATGGTTCACCTCCGGTTCATTGGTTAGCGGTAGTACTCGGGGCCACGGATGTTGTCGTGGTCGAGCGACGGTTTCTCAGGAGTTTTCTGGGGCAATGGGGTTTTGTCCAAGCCGCGTTTTAGGATGGACTCAATGCTCTTGAATCCCACGGTTTGTGTGGCCAAGGCGCGTGTACAAGCCGCTTCCAGGCGTTCAGGGCCGTATTCTTTGCCCAGTCGCATCAGACCCAAGCAGGCGCGAAAACCCTGTTGCGGATGCGGACGGTTTCGGAGAATGCTTTCGACCACGCAGACGGTGTCCGGTCCGGTTTTCCCGGCCCAGTGCGCTAACCGTTCCGGCGTCCATTGGGCGTAGTCCTGATGGTTCTTGGGCATGTGGGCCGTGACCGTGGTGTACTGTCCGTGCCGTTGCAGGCGCAGATGGCTGGCTACGCGTTTGTGTTTGTGGAAGCATTCAACGGCAGTGATGGTGATGCGGACATCGAGCGATTCGTTCACGAGTTGGTAGGGGACGCTGTAGAAGTTCCCCTCGATGGCCACATGGTAGTCGATGTTGACCCGCGCCTTTTTCCATTCGGCGTATTCGTAGGGATGCGGCGGCAAGGGGCGCAGCGCCGGTTGGTCCAATTGCTCAAACAGCGAACGGCGGCTGCCCGGCAGTTTCTGGAAAGGCCGGTCGTTGTATTGCACCAGCAACGGAGCGATCGCTTCGTTGAGTTCGGCCAGCGAGAAAAAGGTGCGATGGCGCAAGGGTGCGAGAATGCGCCGTTCCACGTCCTGTACGCCCTTTTCCACCTTCGCCTTGTCCTTGGGTTTGCGGACCCGCGTGGGCAACAGGGCACAGCCGTAGTGTTCCGAAAGGTCTTCATAGGTCCGATTCACTTCGGGCTCATACCGATGGGCTACCGAAACCCCGGCCTTCAGATTGTCCGATACCACCAGCGCCGGAACGCCGCCGAAATACTGAAACGTGTGGACATGGGCCATGATCCATTCCGGCAGACTCTGCGTCCAACACGCTTCGACGTACGCGTAATTGCTCGCGCCCAGCACCGCAACAAAGATTTGCGCGTCACGTATCTCACCCGTCTTCCGATCCTTCACGGGCGCCGTCTGGCCGCAATAGTCCACGAACAGCTTCTCGCCGGCTTTGTGTTCCTGGCGCATCGGCAAATCCAGCGTTTCCCGCCAGGTCCGGTAGCGCACACAGAACTGCGTATATTGAAACCCCTCCGGATGGACCGCTTTGTACTCTTCCCACACCAGGCGCAACGTGACGCCCTTGCGGGAGAGTTGCCGATGGACTTCCATCCAGTCCGGCATGACGTGGGGACCGGCCTCCGAAGGCGACTCCATGGGGAACACACGCCGCTCCAGTTCCTCGTCCGTCAGCCCATCGGGCAGCGGCCACCCCAACCCCGCCTTTTGCGCGCGCTGCACGTACTTGGCCACCGTGCTGCGCGCCAGCGAGCAACTGGTTGCCACAATCCGCTCGCTCAGACCGCATCCCCACCGTTGACGCAATACTTCCCGGATTCTTCGCATAGTGGTTTCTCCTTGGCACCCTGTGCCGATGATGTCCCGACCTCATTGGCCGGGAAACAGCACACGATACCCAGAAACCAACGATGCGTGATTACCCCCTGAAGTGGCCGCACCCGGATTCGCCGGCCGCGGCCATCTCACCCCCCGGCCGCGCCGTGCCGAATTCAGTGGCCGCGTTTACCGTTTTCACCGGCCGCGATCACCCGTTTTGACCAAGTGGCCGCGCCCGAAATATGCAG
>JAPLNB010000008.1 GCA_026693085.1 Planctomycetota bacterium
GCGTTGAGTACCCATAGCTATTAGACAGTGAAATCGCCATTTCGTTGCGGGCCGCGGAGGTTCTCCGACAGACTCCTAGACCGCTCTCAGTCCACAGCCGACGGCTAGCAGCAGTGGAACGGCAACCCCTTTCGCCGTTCCCGGTGTCCCCACCTACTGTGGTGTAACCAACGCCTCTTTACAACGGGCGACACTCACCAATCGCCTTGCCATCCAGCATGTTCAATGCCGCAAAGAGCGTCGTCGTCCCGTGCCGCCGGTAATCGTGCGTCTGCCGCTCCGGTACGCCAGGACGCAGCGGCAACACAGTGTACGACTCCGCGCCCGACCAGTGCCCCATCTGCAAGGCCAAAGGCAGCACCTTCCTCAGAATCTGACCGTCAGGCAGCCTGAATCTCAGAGGCGGGCCAGTCCCGCCCCTGCCGACTTCCGGCCCGCTCCATTACTGAGGTAGGGACACTGAGCTTGTCTGAAAACTCGATCCGCCTGCGTGCCAGCCACCACCAGTCGGGCCTCACTCCTCTCACGGGCACTACAGCTTGTGGCGATGTTCCTTCACGGACCAGTTTCTGGACAAGCTCCACTTTCCATATTATTCGCCGTGCTTCCGTGGCCTGCCGCCCTTCTGCGGCCCGAGCGTGCGCCCCAGCCGTGACTCCAGCGAGGATCGGAACGCAGCCCCGCCCAGTGGACGGCCACTCGCCGTCATACGACGAATCTCTGCCGTGGCTACGTCGAGTTCGTCCCGCAGGAAGCTCCGGTACTGCCGACGCCGCATCTCCTCCCGGAGCCAGTCGGGTTCATTGAGCAGCTGGTCGGGTTCACTCAAGACGTGATGCCGGGCGCTGGACCAGGGATACTGCCAGGCCTGACGAGCCAGGCGCCGCTTCGGTTCTGCTTGCGATTGATGTATTGAGTGTAGACGAGGTTGGCACCGGCGAAGCACTTGGCGAGAGAGTCCTCCTCATGCGGCACGGCCAGCGCGTGCATGTGGTTGTCCATGAGGCAGTATCCCCAGACCTCGACACCGTACTTGCGCCGGTACTGAGCCAGGGTCCAGAGATAGAACCTTCGGCCATCGTCATCGAAGAACACCTGGCCACGGATGTTCCCTCGCTGCGTCACGTGATGCGGCAGGCCGACTGAGACCACTCGTGCTATTCTGGGCATTGCCAGAGCGTACCGCGAGCCCGCAAGGTGTCAAGAGAATATGGGAAGTGTCCCGGCCGGACCGGCCGGACCCAGTACGTTCAAGACTGGTCTGCGGCGCAGAACAGCACCGGCCGCGGGCCCCGGCGGGCGAAGCCCAATGCAGTAAAAGGCTGACAAGGTAGATGGGGCAGGGGTGCAGGGAAAGTCAGCGGTCTTGCCTGGGGAGACCTGCTGCCAGGCAGTCTTCGGACGGCAACCCCAATCGTAAGGTTGGATTGAGGCGGCAGGAGTCAGCAGAGGTGTGATGAAAGAAAGCGCTCCTCCAGTAGAATTGATGTGTAATAGCAGCAAAGCTCTAAAGGAGGAGCACTATGTACTATGTCGGTGTAGATTACCACAAACGCTACTCGGGTGGCAACAGTGGTGGACTCGGACGGCTTGATGCTGGCCCGCAAGCGGCTGGACAATCGGCTCGAAGCATTCCGCGAGTTTCTGCAGCCCTACGACAAGGCTGAGGTCGAGGCCGTGGTCGAAGCCACTCGCAGCTGGGGCATCGCCGTCGATATCCTGGAGCAGGTGGCGGACAAGGTCATCCTCGCCAATCCCGGTCAGGTCAAACTCATCGCCAAGGCGAGAATCAGTACCGACAAGATCGACTCGCTGGCCCTGGCCAAGCTGCTGCGGGTCGGCTGGGTTCCGGAGGCCTACCTGCGACCCAGGACAAATCGCGAGCACCAACTCATTCTGCGCGTCCGCTGCTTCTTTGTCCAGATGCGGACCCGGGTGAAGAACCGCATCCATGACCTCGTCGACCGCCAGAGCGAGTCAGTCCGGGAAACGGCGACAAGCTTCAGCGACCTGTTCGGCAAGAGGGGAATGACCTGGCTCAGGACCTTGGAGCTGGACTATCCACATGGTACGCTGCTGGAACGGCTGCTGGCCGCATACGATGCTCTGGATGCGCAGGTCAGACAGAGTGACCGTCTGGTCGCCGAGCTCTTTACGGCCGATGATGACTGCAAGCTGCTGAAGAAGACTCCCGGCATCGGGGTCTTCTTTGCGGTCCTGATCAAGACTGAGGTCGGCAGCATCGAGCGATTCCCCAGTTCGGCTCGATTCTGCAGCTATGCCGGTGTCGTACCTTCGACCCAGAGCAGCGGCGGCAAGGTCTGGCACGGGCGGATCATCAAGCAGAGTAACCGCTGGCTGCGGTGGGCGCTGGTTGAGGCGGTGATACCGGCGACGGTGGCCGATGCCGGCCTGCGCGCCCACTATGAGTACTACCGCCGGACCAAGGGCAGCAAGGTTGCCAAGGTAGTGACCGCTCGTCGGCTCGGGTGCATCGTCTATCGTGTGCTGAAAGAGCGGAAGCCCTACTACGAACGTCCGGTCCAGAGCCGCGGTTACCGGCAGGCGGGATAAGCGCATGAGTGAAAGCAGAAGATTCGGCGGGGTCGCCTTCATTATGGCCTAATGCGGAGCAATCCGGCATTCTCACAGAGGTTAAGGGATCTCGCTTCGTATCACATCATGTGTGCAGAGCCTGCGTAAGCCAGGTGGCACGAATGGAAGGCTGAGTTGATTTGACAACCGACTCGGACGTGATAACCTACTGACGGAAAGGAGGCACTGGAGAGTATTTTCTTTCATGGAAGGCCACAGAGAACGCAGAGCGGGTGAAGCCAGGAATCCGAGTTCGTACCCTCAGTACCTCTGTGCGCTCTGTGGTTCAATGTCGGATTCAGGGGCCACGATTCTACTTGACAGGCGGGCTTCTCTTGCTACAGTATACGTACTTGTTTTCTTTATCGTCCTTTGTTTGCCTCTTTACGTTTCATAGCCT
>JAPLNB010000009.1 GCA_026693085.1 Planctomycetota bacterium
GGACCGCTCCTGATGTTCGGGCTCGGCGGCGTTCTGGTCGAGTTGCTCAAAGACGTGGTTTTCCGCGTCGCGCCGATCAACGACATCTCGGTCGACTCGATGGTCACCGGCATCAAGGCGGTGAAAATACTGCAGGGCTACCGCGGCGAGGCCCCGCGCGACGTGCCGAAGATCAAGGAATGCCTGCAGCGTCTCTCCCAGCTCGTAATGGACCATCCCGAGTTCGACGAAATCGACATCAACCCGCTGCTGGTCTACGAGGAAGGCAAAGGCGCTCTCGTATTGGACGCCCGCTTCCTGCTCAAGTAACCGACCCAAACAGCAGCGAGGCCGACCTCAAGGCCGGCCTCGTTCGTCGAGCCGTCAGACGGCACCGCCGCGACGCCGAGCGGCGGAAACCCTCAGTACCCCTTTTGCACTCGTGTCGCTGATTGGAACTGACCAGGGTCGCTAGTGTCTACTTGCATTGATAATAGATATATGGTAGTATCTTGGGCAATCAGGAGGAACCTATGCCTAAGAGACTACCGCCTCTCGTCTGCGACGAGAAGGATCGCAAGTCCGTTGAGGAGTTGTCCCGCAGCCGTACCGACGAAGCACGCCTTGTGTTGCGGGCGAGAATCATCATCGGCTGCATGAGAGGTGAATCGGTCGGCCAGATCGCTCGGCGTTTGGGGATCAGACCGAACACCGTGATCGACTGGCGGCGGAGATTTGAGAAAGAAGGGAGCGCGGGCCTGCGTGATCGTCCACGCCCAGGCAAGCCTAAGAAGTATGATGCGGAGTTCCGGAGAAACGTCCTGAACGTATTGGAGGAGCGACCTCCCGTGGGTCAGGCTCGTTGGGATGGCCCGGCCGTAGCTCGCCGTCTGAATGCACCGGCGCATGCGGTCTGGCGCTTGTTGCGCAAGGAAGGAATTTGCCTAAGCCGGCAGCGCAGTTGGTGCGTAAGCACTGATCCGGAGTTCACACCCAAAGCCGCAGACATCGTCGGGCTGTACCTGAACCCGCCGCAGAATGCCCTGGTCTTGGCGGTTGACGAGAAACCAAGCATCCAAGCCTTGGAACGTGCCACCGGCTACGTCCAAACGGACAACGGGAAGATCGTCCGAGGCTTCAAGAGTACCTA
Source organism: Planctomycetota bacterium (assembly GCA_026693085.1). Taxonomy (GTDB): domain Bacteria; phylum Planctomycetota; class Phycisphaerae; order Tepidisphaerales; family Tepidisphaeraceae; genus JAPLNB01. The sequence goes on from JAPLNB010000009.1 coordinate 1,130, forward strand.
CAAGCGGCACGGGACACTCAACCTGTTTGCAGCTCTAACAGTTGCTACCGGTGGGATTCGTGCCAAGACAACCGCGCGGAAGAGAAGAATCGAATTCCTGGAGTTCATGGATGAAGTTGTCGTCGACCTGCCCACTGAACGGGAAATCCATGTGATTCTGGACAACTACTGCATTCACAAGAAGAACGACGTCTGGTTGGCGGCGCATCCGAATGTCCGTTTTCACTTCACGCCTACCTCGGCGAGTTGGCTCAATCTGGTTGAGGTTTGGTTTGGCATCTTCACCAAGAAGGCATTGAGGGGCGCCAGCTTCAAGAACACCAACGATCTCTGTGAAGCGATCGAGGCCTATGTTGCTGCTTACGGTCCAAGGGCGAAGCCCTTCATCTGGCGCAAACGGGAAGTAAAGGGCTCGCAACTCAGAAATACCATCGTCAATTTATGCAATTAAGCACTAGCTGCTGCGGTCCTTCTCGCAACCAAGCCTTCGCCATCGTTGCCGACGGGTTTCGGTTTTGACAGTTGCGGGTTCGCCTCTATAATAGCCCTCCATGCCCGAGACGAGCCAGCACGATTTTCCTTCGCGTTACGACCCGAATCCGGTCGAGGCGAAGTGGTATGAGTTCTGGGAGAAGAGCGGGTTCTTCACCGCCGCCGCCCAGTCGCCGAAGCCGAAGTACTCGATAGTCATTCCGCCACCGAACGTGACCGGTTCCCTGCATATGGGCCACGCGCTGGACAACGGGTTGCCGGACATTCTCATCCGGCATAGGAAGATGCACGGGTTTGAGACGCTCTGGCTGCCCGGGATGGACCACGCCGGCATCGGCACGCAGGTGAAGGTCGAGAAGATGCTCGCCAAA
>JAPLNB010000010.1 GCA_026693085.1 Planctomycetota bacterium
TTGATCATGCTCGGATTGGGCACCGAATACATGTGGGCGATGGCGTATTTGAAACTCAAGTCGAGCGGACACGGCAGCTCCTTGAACGCAGTCTGAATTTCTCCCAACCCCGTCATGTGGAAGCGGTGGATGAGCCGGAACTTCCGCTCGGGCGTGTCTTTCAGGCCGTCCCGAATGCCTTCGCCGTAGGTTTGCCAGAGCCATTCCTCCTTGGAAATGTTCTTAAAATCGCCCAGCGGCATGCCCTCCCCGGCAGTGATGCCCAAGCCGGCCAACAACGGATACGTCTTGATCGTCTCGCGCACGCTGGCGCGGAAATACTCGATGGAGCGGGGGGCGGTTCTGTTCATCGTGATGCCGTCCTTGCCTGCCGCCGGTTCAAGAAACACATTCCAGTTGAAGAAATACACGTCCACGCCGCGATCCTTCGCCAGTTGCATGACGTCGCGCCAGAACTGGATTTTTTCGTCCATGGTCATTTTCTTCACGACGATGTGCTCGCCCGTCTTCGCGTCGGTGGTTTGGACATCCTCCAGCGCGACGTGCGGAAACTCCGGCACCTTCACGATGCTGGGGAACGGATTGAGACTCCAATACGAGATGAGATTGTAGCGGTGGCGGGCCATGTCGTCGAAGGTCTCGCGCCAGAAATCCATGCTCCACATTTCCAGGGCATTGAGCCGGGCGGAATCTGGCCACCCGCTGTAGGTGGGTGTGCGCACGTCCAGCGGGATGTTGAACTTGATGCCGCGCTGGGCGATGTGCGGCGAGTGGACGGTGTCCTTCAACGAATCCAGCGCGCCGGTGCGGATGGCCTCGGCCACGTCCAACCCGCCATACATCGCGCCCACCGCATCGCCGCCCGTCACGGTGACTCTTCCGGCGTCACGTTGGATGCGATAACCTTGCGGCGACAGCGTCGCCGCGTCCACACGAAGCGAAACGGAAAGCGTCGCCGCGGTTTTCGCGGCGGCGGACGCCGCCTGAATTTCGCTGGCGGCAAACCGCAGCGGCCCGGATTGGGTGTCGAACGAAATGTTGACTGCCGCTGCCCCAGCGGAAACGGTGAGGCCCGCCAGCGTCAGGGAGAGACAGAACCGGTTGAATAGGGTGGATTTCATATTGTGCCTTCCTTGTCAGGGGCATTACTTCTGGCCGGGAACGGCACGTTGCCAGTCCACGGTGGTGGGGTGCGGTGAATACCAGGCTTTGGCGGTGATGCGTCCGCTCCGGTGATCGCCCAGGATGCGAACCACCTTTTTCTCGCCGGGGAAGAGATCAAAATAGTTGTCCTCGAAAAACCAGCCGAAGGGGTCGCCGTTGGCGTCGCCTTCGAGCGTCACGGCGCGGGCAAATTTGTCGGTGGTGATCACCAGCGCGCCGTCCACGAGTTTGACGTCGAGCTTGGCGGCCGGGAAAGTGAGCCGGCGTTCGATGTCGGCAAAGGCATTGGCGCGCGCCAGCACGGTCCCCGATTTGCCGGTGAGCGTGGCAAACAGAACGTGCTCCTTACGGAAGGCGCGGATGCCTGCCTTGTCCAGTTGCACGACGACGGCGGATTTGCCCGGCGCCACGGTGACTTCGCGCACGATCTCTTTGCGAAACTCGCAATGATCGAGACTGTAGAGCTGAATCTTCACGGTGCCGCTGACCGGTTCGGCGCTGTCGTTGACCGCCCACAAGTAGAGGAAGGCGCCGATGTCAAAGGACAGCATCACGGGAGCGTAAGCACGGCGCAGCGCGTAGTAAGCGTGGTAAGGCTCCAAAAAGAAATCCACCTTGCCGCTGTAAACCTGCGGCCAGGAGTCGTTGTATTTCCAGACGATGTAGCCGCCGCAGCAACGGCGATCGGTCTTCTCGTCCGCCGGGCGGCCGCGTCGCTGGCGCTCGACGGTGTCCTGGTAATAAAGCCCCTCTGCCATGCCGAGCCGGTAAACCAGTCCGGCGAGATCCGTGGCGTCGTAAAATTGCTCGACCGGCCCGGTCTTCTTCCAGCTTTCCGCGCAAGTGTAGGGCAGCCAGGTCTTGGGGTAGGGATATTGGTTGCCGGGCAGTTGGAGCGTGGAATATCCGTCGGGCCAGAGATGCTCGGGCTTCATGAATCGCTTGACGCTGTGGAGCACGGGCGCGGCGATGCGCGTGTCTTCGCACGCGAAATTCAGGTAATCGTAACCCGGTACATACCACATGTTGGTGTAGCCGTGCGTTTCACCGCCACGCGGGTCGTTAGGATTCATGCCGTGCTCGTTGTAAGGCGAACTGGGCTGATAGTAACGGTCGGGGTCAAGTCGTTTGCAAATCGCCCCGACTTCTTCGGCGGCGGCCAACCCCGGCCACGGCCCGTGGTCTTGGAAATCCTTGTTGTAATCCTCGTGAAACCACTGCGCGGCTTCGTTGCACCCGCACCAGGATAAAATGGAAGGGTGATGCTTGAGCCGCTTGAGTTGCCGGGTCGCGATCTCGCGACAACGCGCGCGGCTGGCCTCATCCGGTTTCATGGGCAGCCGGGTGAAGTCCTGCCACAGCAGAAATCCCCGCGCATCGGCCATTTCGTAGAACTTGTCGTGCGGGGGCATGACCGATCCCCAGATGCGGAAGGCGTTGAAATTGGC
>JAPLNB010000011.1 GCA_026693085.1 Planctomycetota bacterium
CGGGTCCTTCGGCTCGCCCAGCCAAAGCTCGTGCACGTTCATTGCCATGACCCCCAGGTTCGCGCTGTGCGGCGCCCAGTTCCCAAGCTGGCATGTCCCGAACTCGCGCCAACTGTGCCGCTGGAGCCAGAGCGGGTGATACGGCCGCATCGCCGCTGGCCCGAGCCACAGGTCCCAATTCAAATGGGCCGGCACGGGCACATCCCCCTTGGGCGGCTCTCTGCGGTCGGCCCCACGGCTACGCCTCGGCTGAGGGTTGTGACCAGACGGGGTTCTGCGAGAAACTCTGGGATTAGCAGGGAAATGGCGAGTGGCAAACCCGCCTCGACCTCGGCGCCTCGATGTTGGTCCCGACCGGGACCGTCCAAGAAGATGACCCGACTCCTGCGGCGCGGCTTGCGGGCTGCGCCGAACTGCGAGGCAACTTGCCTGGCAGGGGGCATGCCAAGTTGCGATCAATGCGGGCGGTAGCGGCTGGACGGGCGGACCCTTGTGCTCCTACGATCTCTGGTTGCTTGTCGCGAAGGCCTGGTGCGGAAAACGGAAGCCGGAAGGGCTGCATATCCCGGAGGCATGCGTGGTGTCACGATCGTTGGGCAGATGTGTGGCGACAATCGCGGTTGTGTGCTGTGCCTTGGGGACGAGTGAATCGCGTGCCGAGAGGGCGAGATGTGGGGGCAGTGGCGTGGTTTGAGTCGTGATGGGAAGATGGCGGGACGGCGATGGCCTGATGCACTCCAGGGCGATGCTCTGCAACTGTTGTGGCGGGTGGAAATGGGGCCAAGTTACTCGGGGCCGATTGTTGTGGGGGATCGGGTGTTCGTGACAGAGGCGCAAAAGAAAACGGATGAGGTGGTGCGGGCGTTGGACAAGCGTACGGGCAAGGATCTGTGGAAGACGTCCTGGCCGGGAGTGACGCGGGTTCCGTTCTTTGCAGCCTCGAACGGAAGTTGGATCCGCTCGACGCCGGTGTGGGACGAGCGGTCGTTGTATGTAGGGGGCATGCGCGACGTACTGGTGAGCCTGGACGATGAGAGCGGGCAGGAGCGGTGGCGTGTGGACTTCGCGAGCCGTCTGAAAACGCCGCTCCCGGATTTCGGGTTCGTGTCGTCACCGCTGATTGTGGGCAACGATCTGTATGTGCAGGCCGGCGCATCGTTCATCAAGCTCGACAAACGAACGGGCCGGATCATCTGGCGTTCGCTGAAGGATGAGGAGGGGATGTGGGGCGGGGCGTTTTCGTCGCCGGTGATGGCGACCATCGGGGGCGTATCGCAGTTGGTGGTGCAGGCGCAAACGGTGCTGGCGGGTGTAGAGGCGGAATCCGGGGCTGTGTTATGGTCACAGGTGATTCCCGCATTCCGCGGCATGAATATCCTGACCCCGGTCGTTCTCGGGGACCGGGTCTTCACCATCGCGTATGGCGGCAAGTCGATGGTCTTGCAGATCAGAAGGCAGGATGGTGGATTTGTTGCCGAGCAGGTCTGGAAAACAAATGCGGAGGGGCATATGTCCACCCCAATCGTGATCGATGGACATGCGTATCTGCATCTTCGCAGCCAGCGATTCACGTGCATTGACCTGGCGACGGGGAAGGCATGCTGGACGAGCAAGCCGTTTGGCCAGTACTGGAGCATGATTGTTCAGGGCGATCGGATTCTGGCGCTGGACCAGCGGGGTGAACTGCTGCTGATCCGGGCGACGCCGGACAAGTTTGACTTGCTCGACCGGCGGGAGATCAGTGACGCGACGACGTGGGCACATGTGGCTATGAGCGGAGAAGGCATCTTTGTTCGGGAGCTGGAGGCGTTGGCGGCGTATCGGTGTAAGAGCCCAGGCGCGAGGGCGTGAGGGCGGACGCCCGTGCTCCAGCGTATTGCCGCCACGAGTCTGAAGCACTCCCGGTGGCAGATTCCAGGGCTGGCGGAACATGCCGGCTGTCCGGCAAGTCTCTTCGGCTGAGTATTCCGAGCAGACGGGGTTGTGCTCTTATCGTTTCTCCTCTTCCTGATGGCCGCCCCGGCCGCGGCCGGATGCGCCGCTCGATGTCGGTGAGGCCGATCTTGCCGAGCTGACGCAGCGCCACTTGCCGGAATTGGTCCCTCTCGTTCTTCCAGTGCAGACTGGAGTGTTGGTGGGTCACGGGCACGAGCACGTACAGCGCGCTGTGCCCGGGGGACGCCATCGAGGGGTCGGTGCGGCAGGGGTTCGCGACGTAGAATGACAAATCTTCGCTGAGCACGTGAAGGCATTCGATCTCGTCGAGGTTCTGCCGGTAGTTCCGGGCAATGTAAATGTTGTGGTGTGCCAGATGAGCATGCCACTGCCAACCGCGCGCCAGACCGCGGCTCAGCGGCCCAGGAGGAACCGGTAGGCGCGTTTCAACGTCGCCAGCGTGAACCGCTGGGGTGGATAGCGCCGTCTCGGATCGAACGTGAGCGAACGGTGCAATACGGAACGCCGGTGCGTGAAACAGTCGAAGCTCGCCTTGCCGTGGTATGCTCCCATGCCACTCTCGCCAAGACCGACGAACGGCAGGTCGTGGCCGATCATATGCGAGACGGTGTCGTTGAGGCAGACGCCACCGGAGCGCGTCCTCGTGAGCACGCGGT
>JAPLNB010000012.1 GCA_026693085.1 Planctomycetota bacterium
AGTCTTTTCCAATCGAAGAATGATCCTGAGGAGAGGTAGTTTCGCATCCGTTTATCACTGTTTATACGCCATCACTTTTGAGTGCCTCTAAACACGCCGCACGGCGGTAGATAACACTCGATGAATGTTCTCGCTTGACAACTCGTCTGGCTGATGACCAGCGCTCAACTGGACCATGTCAATTGTACAGCGGCTGATCAGCCGATCCGCGATCACAACACTTGCATGCTGGCCGGCCGGATCCGCATCCAGCATCAGCACGATTTTGCTGAAGCGTGCTATCAGTAGCCTCTCCTGCTCGCTCGAAAAAGAGCAGCCCATGAGCGCCACGACGCAGGGGCGGCCAGCTTGATGCACCTTCAGGTAGTCGAAGAATCCCTCGACTACGATCACCCGGTCCGGGCCGTGAGCCACAGCGCGATGCAGATTGAACAGTACGCCGGATTTTTGGAAACCCGCGGGCAACTTGTATTTCGGGCAGGCTCCGTCGATCGACCTACCTGCGTACGCCAGCAGTTGACCGCGTTCGTCATGGATGGGAATCACCACCTGCCCGTGCATCAAACCCGGACCGCCATAATAGCCGACGCCAAAATGAGTGGCCGTGTCCACACCGATGCCTCGTTGCTTCAGATACGCGTGTCCGCTATCGACCGGACGCAGAGAGAAGCGCAGCGGCGTAAAAGCCCTTTCTTTTTTCCTAATCAGTTCCGATTTTCGCTCCACGCAGACGCCCCGTTCGGGCAGCCGCGCCCATCGCTCCACCCCGAACCACTCCGCTAACGACCGGGCTGCTTGGCGAAGCGAACATCGTTCCAGGGCGGCAACCAAGTCCAGCACGCTGCCGTGTGCCTGGCAGGAGAAGCAGTGGAAGCCGTTCTGGCGCAGATCCGCATGGAACGTATCCTCTCGTTGCCCGCGGTGAATCGGACAGCGCCCCTCAATGTGGTCCCCACGGCGGCGCACGCACTTCCAACCATAGTGTTCCAGGACCTTACCGATGGGGACGGCCTGTTTGATCTGCCGAAAGTTCAACCAGGGATTCATCGCGGCGACCCTCCCGGGCGTGGCCGCGATAGTGCCTTGTGGGTTGCAGAAGGCTGGTCGTTGACGAGGGGGCGCAGTGGGACCGGCCAAGTTGCCCCCACTTGGGCACAGAGCCGAAACAGCTCCTGCTTGGCCTTCTGCATTTTCCGCGCGAACTCCGTATCGCTATCCGCCGTGGCGATGCGATCCAATGCGGCGAAAGTCACGCCGCGTTTGAGAAAACGTTTGGCCTGGGGCAAGGACTTCAACCGCTCGTAGGGTGTGGCATACACGTCGTAGACTTTCTTGGCCTTGCCCTTGGCATCGGTCTTCACGGTGGCGAAGCCGCACGGTCGGTGATAGTTCAGGTAGGGGTTGAACCACTCCTGATAAAACGCATGGACATCGCCGGCGTGGCTGGGCGGCAGCCATTGGTAACCGATGTTCTTGCGCACTACCGCGCCGTTCTTGGTCTCCACCAAAGCGTTGTCGTTGCTGCGGCGGGGTCGCGATTTGGTGAACTCCGCGCGCAGTTTCTCCAGCAGCCCGGCCACCAGGTCGTTGACATACTCCGAACCATTGTCGGGATGAAATCCCAGTATGGGAAACGGAAAATCATCCAACATCGCCCTCAGCACGGGGATCAGATAGAGTTCGCTGATCTTGAGCACGCCCCCCAACACCTCCCACTGGGTGACCTCATCGATAGCGTTGATGTGGTAGACGCTCTTCTCGCCATCCCGTTCCGGCTGGTGCACGGTGTCGGCGCGAAGGTAGCCGGGACGCCCTTCGGGATCGGGTCGGCGCCGTTCGCCAATGGCTACAGTGGTGGGTGCGGTCTTGCCCATCACCACACACCGGCGCCGGTAGGTAATCGTCTGGCGCAGGTTGTACAGATGCGACACCGAGATGCTGGCTAATCGCTCAAACCCCGGCCTGGCGAACACCTCCCACTCGCGTTCCAGAATTCTCTGGGTCGCCGGTCCGCTCAGCCGTCCGTGCGCCTCGTCCACACCGGCCAGCAACACGATGTCATCCGGGCGGTACTGACGCGCGAAGCGATGCCGCCGATATTCCTTCTCGCGCACCTGCCCGCCGTGCAAGTATCGCCCGATCAAGCGCGTCACCTGGGGCACGCTCAAGCCCGTCATCTTGATGATGAATTCCCGCAGCACCCCGCGCACTTCCTTGGACTGCCGTGAGTATCGATAGCGCTGCAAGGTCTCTTCGATCCATTGGTAAACTCCGCAGCGTTCGGCTCCCGAGAAGTTGATCCCTTCACTGGCTTCC
>JAPLNB010000013.1 GCA_026693085.1 Planctomycetota bacterium
TCAGTCGTGACCTGGCGATTGACGATAGGCATGGACACGGGAGCCTCCTTTCGGTTGATCTGGTCCTGAACAGATCCAGTATCGACCAAGGAGGCTTCTCCTTATCAGGCCCTTATTTCACCGCCATTGTATTGTGTCCCCCGAATTCCTGGTTTTAACACTGCGGCCTTGAGCGTAAGGCATTTGCCCCAAAGGACTTACGTCTTATTTCACCGCCATTGGGGACACAATACCGATTTTCTCATTGCCCTTTCTTAAAATCAGTATTGTGTCCCCCGAATTAACGAATTATTGCCCCGAATTAAAATCAGTATTGTGTCCCCCGAATGTTGAATTACAATACCGATTTTCTCATTGCCCTTTCTTAAAATCAGTATTGTGTCCCCCGAATTTTAAAATCAGTATTGTGTCCCCCGAATTTTCCCCCCGAATTTTCCCGAATTTTCCCTCCGCGGTTAAACTTTTCCGGGAGGCGGTTATAGTCGATGGGGCAGGGCAAGGGAAGAAAATTTGCGCGATGAGGGAACGGCGTTACGTGCGCCGCGCGAAATTTGCCCAAGTGACGCTGTGGTGTCAAGTTGTGCGTCACCGGAACCGGCCGGTTTGTCGGCAGCCTCATTCGGATATGACGTAGTACCTTTTGCCCTTCGCAGTCTCGATGCTGCCGAGCAACATCTTCATATTGTACGACCCGCTCTGGCGATAATACTCCTCCGTGGCATAGGTAACCACCTGGCCGTCCCACGCTCCAAACACATACGTCACGTTGGCATCCTGGCGGCAGACCGCTTGCCAGTCGAACGAGGCTGAACCGGGCCAGAGAACCGTCAACTCCTCGTAGTCCGTTCTGGCCCTGGCTGCCCAGAACTCCTTGCAAAGGGCTTCCGGCGATTGAGGCCAGACGGCGCGGGACCGGATGACCTGCAACGCGGCCGCGTTTGCCTCCTCGAAGGACGGTTTCGGTTCGCCCGCCGAGGAGACTTTGGCCGAGCTACGTGTCTTGGGCACGTTCTCGCGATGGGCCTCGATGAACGTGACATTTACCGACATGCCCACTTTGAATTTCGGGTCCGGCTCGGCGAAGTCGATCACCGTTTCATAAAGCACCACGTTCGGCATGTCGACGGGCGTCTTGGCGACTTGTGCCACCTTGCCCTGGAACTTGCGCCTTGGAAACGCGTCCAGCGTCATGCAAACTTCCTGCCCGACTTCCACAGCGACAATGTCCGTCTCGTACACCAGTGCTCTGCACACCCATCTCAGCGGCGTGTCCGTGGTGGCAACGAGCGCCCCGGTCGTCATGATAGCCTGTGCCGACGGCGCTTTCGGAGCAGAGTGTGGCGTTTCGGGTTTGGCCACCGCCTGTTGATCTCGCGTCACCGCCGGGCGATGGATGCCTTCGTATATGCCCCAGAGTGTGATTCCAACCAGAAGAACGGGCACAACCATCACGAGCGCGACGATCAATAACACCGGTGCGAGCCATGAGCGCTTGGCGCCGGCGGATGGCGGCGCAGCCGAAAGTGGCCGCGGGCCGTCCACCGGCTTGTTCGCCGCGCGCCACGCCCAGCGGATGATCAGGAAATCCACCACAACTGCCATTACGATTGTGACCAGGAACGGGATTGCAAACTCGTGCTGTGCGAGAACGTTTGCGATTCGCGTCACGAGATCGGGGTGAATTTGCGGATTGCCTTGAACCGATGGGTTGGCGTAGAAACCAGCAAGCAGGCGGGCCAGCGTTAGCCATATAAATCCGATCAATCCATCCAGCGCCAGCAGCGGGAACAGCAGCGCGTCGAACAGCGCCAGGCCGAGGCCGTAGAGTTTCCCCGCCGAGCGCCGGATTTGCGAGAGCGCGACACAGCCGAGGATCGTCGTGCCGAACGGCGCGGTGAAACCGAGCGGCAACAACGTGAACATCAGGAGATACTGCCACCACTCCGGCCCGTGGTATTCGCCGGCTGGGACTGCGTGCGGCGCGGCACCTATGAAGAACATGACAAACGCGATGAAGAACAGCGGCGCCCAGCACGCGCCCACGATGGCCGTGCGCGAAAACCGCGGCGTTCCGGCAACCGATTTTTCACGGTCAGGCGCGACGCCCGCGCCGCTTCGCGCCGGCGTGGTGACGATGGTCTCGACCTCCGTCTTCACCTGGCTGGCCTGCTGGTAGCGGCGGTCGGGCTCTTTCTCCAGGGCGCGCAGGACCACCTCGTCCAGCCGCACGTCGATCAGGACCTTGTGGGATGGCGGCTCGAACTTCCCCAGCGGCAATTCGCCGGTCAGCATCTGGTAGAAGACGACGCCGAGCGAATAAATGTCGGCGCGGTGATCCACTTCCGACGGGTGCTCCGTCTGCTCCGGGGCCATGTATTGCGGCGTGCCC
>JAPLNB010000014.1 GCA_026693085.1 Planctomycetota bacterium
GAAGGAAGACGAAGTGCAGCGGCTGCTGAACAAGCTGCCGGAGTTGGACGACCACTCGCGGGACGAGATCCGCCGTTCGTTCGACCGGCTGGTGAACAAGCTTTTGCACCCGCCGCTGGAGTCGCTCCGCGACGAATCGCGGAAGGGCGTGCCCCGCGGGCTGCTGGACGCGCTGGCGCGGCTGTTTAAGTTGAAGGATTAGCGGTCGGGCGGAGTCTGCCCTATGAACGATCATCCGCGGCGCCCGAACCATCGCCTACAGCGCCGGCCGTTCCAATACAGTTTGGCCTCGCTATTCGTGATTCAGGCGGTCTTCAGCATTATCATGTCGCTTTGGAAATCGTTTGGGGTGGCGGCAACCATTGGGGCTCTGCTCTTTAGCACCGTTCTTACCGGATGCATCGTCGGCTGCGTGTGGATCGTCTCAGATTTCTCAAAAGTAGGAAGAATCGGCGAGCGATGGATGATACGCGGGCTACTTGTGCTCGTTGTTGGGCTTCTTCTCTTGTTCCTGGTTCTGGCGATCTTCCGGCAGTAGCCCCCCAGAGAGTTTTTGCGACGGAACGCAATACGGCCGCCCTCGATAACCGAACAGTCGGGTAGGGTGTGACAATCGCAACGCACTCGCGCCAAGAGCCGCAAAAAGGCATGGTGGGACTGCGCTGCGATTGTCCCACCCTATCTTCCGCAACAGAAATCATTTACTACGCCACAGAACCGGTGCGGAATCGGCGCTGGAGGGCGGTTCTTGGGAGTAGTTGGCGAGAACTTGACAACCGCGCTGTGATTGTCGATACTGGTGTTGGGTCGGAATCGACGGCATAGTCCTGACAATGGCCATTCCTTGTCGAATGTTCGACTCGCTACCACATCGTGGGGGGGGAAGATCGTATGGACACCACATCGCATTCGCCGGATTTCACGCAGTTAAGCGTGGCGGAGCGTATCCTCGTCGTCGAACAAATCTGGGATAGCATCGCTGCCGACCAAGAGGCTATGCAATTGACCGCGGCACAAAAGGCAGAGCTGGACCGCCGCCTGGACGCTTACCGAAAGTCACCCGGTGAAGGATCGTCTTGGGCAGAGGTCAAGGCCCGTATTCAAGCGAGCGGGTAATGCTGCCCTATCGGATTCGCCCCGATGCTGAGGCCGACCTCAACGAAGCCTATCGCTGGTATGAGAACCAGCGCGAAGGATTGGGGGCAGACTTCTCGTTGTGCTTTGAGGAGGCGCTCGAAAAAGTGCGCCGCAACCCTGAAATATATCCGCTCATCCACAAAACGGTGCGACGGGGCTTGATGCGGCGGTTCCCTTACGGACTGTTCTACGTAGTCGAGGAAGAGACCGTTGTTGTCATTGGGGTTCTGCATGCCAGGCGCGACCCTACGAGTTGGCAGTCGCGGTAGCAGGCGTCATGTCCGAAAGCCCTCTCCACTTCGCTGCGCTGCCGCCCAACCAACTGGCCGCCCAGTGCGATATTCAGTTTGTGCGGCGTTCGGGCCCGGGCGGGCAGCATCGCAACAAGGTCGCCACGGCCGTCGTGCTCGTGCATCGGCCGACCGGCGTCAAGGCCGAAGCCAACGAACGTCGCAGCCAGGCCGAGAACCGCGCGGCCGCG
>JAPLNB010000015.1 GCA_026693085.1 Planctomycetota bacterium
GCGCGATTCTCTTCTTTTCGGGGCCGTAGCTCAGTTGGGAGAGCGCCTGGTTTGCAACCAGGAGGTTGCCGGTTCGATCCCGGTCGGCTCCACTCATAAAGTCTTGCTTGGCAATGAGTTACGCAAGGCTTTTCTTATGCCTTAGAAGTGGGGTTGGCCTCGGGGCTACCCTGGGGCTACCATTCGCAAGAATTCTGCCCGACCTGCCAAGAACCGGCCTGAGAGAAGATCGTGGGCTGCCGGGCGGGCTGGGTTGGCCACTCGCCCCTAATAGCCCCGCCAAACTCGCCAACACTACGAAGGATCAGTTACAAAGACAGAAACACCACTGGCTGGTTTTGAAGCGCCTCCCGGTGGCTGGTTTTGAAGCGCCCCGTGACAGAACAGATCCACGCCATCCCTGTGGAATCCCCTGTCCTGGAGGCCACGGCCACTCCGGAAGAAGCGAACACGATGACGTCTGTTCAGGTGTGTTCTCTCCCTCGTTCATCTGATGGTCGGCAGTTCAACGGGCGAAGCCCCCAACTCCGCGGCACTCCGTCGCCGTGCCGACTTGAGTCGTTTCACGAGGCCAGGGCCTCGGTGACTGCTTTCTTCACGTGACGTATGGTCAATGCCAGCAGGATGAACGCTAGTCCGGTGATGACCAAGTCAGCGCCGACCAGTGTGCCCACCGCCCACAGGCCCGAGAGCGGCCATTGCTTCCAGATCAGAAAACCGAGCAGTAGCGTCACAACCCCGCTTCCCAGCACGGCGAGCCAGCCTGATGCGGGCCGGAAAGAGAAGGAGGCGATGATTTTCCAGATGCCCTCGACCGCGAAATAGACGGCCAGAACCAGCGTGAGCACGCTTAAGCCGAGTAAGGGATGGGCTAGGACAGTCAGGCCCGCCAAGAGCGTGATTGCGCCGAGAACCAAGGAAAGCAGTTTGCTCGACCATGACTCCTCACGGATACCGTGGAACAACTGCGCGATGCCCGACACCACGAGAACCACTCCAATCACGATCACAACCGAAGCGCCGACGACGGCAGGCGACGCAATCGCGATGCAGCCGAGTGCCAACAAAGCAATTCCCATCAACAGCAGGCAATTCGCACTCGGCAGAACCTTTGCGGCCATGTGTAGGCTCCTTAACCGTTTGCTTTGATTCGCTGAAATACGATACCCTTGTCATCGGGCGGACTGCCGGCGGCAATGAACTGGAACTGGTCCGCCCCGCCCGACTTGACTTGGGCGGCCATCGTGACTTGGTCCTTGCTTTGCAGAAGGATCGCGTCGCCCGCGGCGGCCATCGTTCCAGTCAAGGTGACGGTTGGCTTACCTTTTGGGGTTGCCTTCCAGGTGAACTGACTATTCTCGTCAATGGAAAGTTCGAACCTGTCGCCGTTGCGCTCGGCCCGCCAACTACCGACCAGATCGGTCGTCGGCCCGGCCTGGGGCGACGGAGAATCAGCCGGTTGGTCTGGCTTGGCAGGCTCGGCCGTCGATGCGGCCGGCGGCCTCAGTGCTGCGAGCATCTTCTTGGCGACCAGATCCCCGGGTTTCAGCGAGACCACATGATTCAACGCATTCACTGCGGAATCGCTGTTGCCGATCACAAGGTAGTGATAAGCCAATACGAAGGCTGCTGCAGCGTCCTGTCGTTCTTGTCTGCAGCGCGACTCGAGCGCTCGCAGTTGTGTGGTGTAAGCCTCGGCGTCGCCGTACAGCCCGCTCATTGTGGTCCAGTCCATGCCCGGTGCAACGGCCAGCAGATTGTTCAAGATTGCCGCGGCCCCGGTGTAATCGCCCGTGGCGAACATGCACAGCGCGGCGACTTCGTGCATCACCGGGTCTTGCGGGGACTTCTGAATGGCCTGCTGGTCAAGCTGCAAAGCGTTGGCGTAGTCACCCTTCTTAAAGGCTGCCAGAGCTTGGTCAAAACGCCGGTAGGCTTCGGTCATCTGCGGAGACTCGGCAGCGGGAGCCGCGGCAGCAGCCTGTTGGTCCGAGGTCGAGTCCCCTGATGCATCGGCTGACGGCGTGTCGTACGTATTGACCGCAATTGGTTGCGCGTAGTCGTACGCCGGCATAGCCGATTCGACGTAGTACGGGTTCGAATAGCTGTATCCGTAGCCGTAGCCCCAAGATGGCAGCAAGGCGTTTAGTCCCCACGCCGTCGCGCCAGCCACCATCGGGACGTACCAAGAGTTGCCCCAGTTGCCGCTCCAGCAACCGTGGTACCAACCGTTGTGATGACTGTTGACGCAGCGATTGTTCCAATGGTCGGCCCAGTTTCCATAGCCCGGGCGCCCGCCGTCTCCGAGGCCCCAACCGGGACGGTTGTTGATGTTGACGAAGTTGTTGCCGCCGCCGGGGCGATTGACGAGGTTGTTGCCGCCGCCGATGATCGGGCGGTTGCCACCACCGGGACGATTTCCGCCACCGATCATGGGCCGGTCACCAGGCCCCGGTCGATTGGGACCAATTCCCGGCCGGTCGCCAATGCCCGGTCGTTCCCCACCGGGCATTGGACGCGGCGCAGGACGACTCGCAATGCCGGGTGGCGAGACCGAGGGACGGCTCACATTTCCAAGACTGGGCCGGTTCGCCGGCGTGGACGGCGCAGATGGTCTTTGTGCAACCGCCGGGCGCGTGACCGGTTTCCCGGCCGGCGCCGACGGCCTAGACACACCCAACGACGGTCGGGGCGTCGGCGTTGGGCGAGTGTTTGGCCTACTGCCTTGAGAAAGCGACGGTCGCGACGGCGTAGCCGGTCTCGGCGCGGGTCGGGAAGCGGCTGCCTGTGGCCGGCTCGCCGCTGGCCGCGGCGCGGGACGCGCGCTGGGGCCCATCGAGGGTCGCGGAGCAGGACGTGCGCCACCGCCGCCGCCACGTGCGCCGCCACCACCGCCACGTGCGCCGCCACCGCCACCTCGGCCGGCCAACGTCGGAGTGGCCGTCGCTAAGACCAGACTTGCGACCAGGAAGGTCGCCAACAGCAAAGTTCTCTTGGATGTCATTGCGTTCTCCTTCGGGCTTCGGGTTTCCAGGGCTTGGCCCGATTCACTTCGCCGGCGCCGGCGGCCTGCGGACGATTTTCACCTCGAAATCCGGCTCCGCCGTCTTACCACGAATCCGATCGAAGCCCTTCATGAGATAGGAGCCCTTGTCCTGCGGCTCCAGCACGATCGTTGCGGAGCCGGTCTGCCCGTCGGGAAGGACCGCAGTGGACTTGATCACCCAGCGATCCTCGACCTGCGACCAAACGCCTTCGCCGTAACCCCCGTCGGAGTCGAACACCCAGGACCTCACCTTTTGAGTCAGCGGGTCCCAGCCGATCCGTTGATTGCTCTTCATTGCGGGTTTGCCTTGGACCTTAGCGTTGAACTCGACAAGGAGGAAGTTCTTCTCTTCAGACCAGCGGCACGAAATCTGCACCACCGCGTCGGAACCCTCATCGACCCAATCGCCCGCGAGCCATGCCAGCGGTTTGAGTCGGTCGTGCGGTGTCAGCGCGTCGTCGTCATCCACCTCGCGACCCGAAGCGATTTTCCACTGCCCTTGCTGCTTGCTCATCACCAACGTATAGAACGAGGCAGCGGAAGACTGGTCGTCTTTGGTTGAAACCAAACGCTGCCCCTCTTCGATCGCCAGCGTCGGACTGACCATCCAGACCGAGTCGGCAGTCATGGTTGACGTTGCTCCGGGAAACTTCTCGAAGAAACGTCCAAGCACGACCTTGATGGCGGCAGCACCCTTGTGGACATTTCCCGCGTCGTCGGTGAATTCCGCTCCACTGAGGAACAATGCGGCGGCTTTCTCCGCGCTGCCGGCATTGAACGCCTTAACGAAACTCTGCGTAACCTGGCGGACTGCCTGCTCGTCGTTCGTCGCTCCGCTGGTCGAGGCGGCCGTCTTAGATTCCTGGCCGCGCGCAAAAGTTGTTACTGAAATGGCAATCAGGGCTGCCAGGGCTGGAACTGTGATACGAGACATGATTTCTCCTATGTCTGATGGCGATACCTTGTTTCTTGAATTGCTAAGCAGCTCGTTTTTCGGTATATGCACCCCAACGCGTCGTCGCCCTGCCTTACGAGACGGACGTATTCTATCTCGCAACCACCTTCAGGGTAGTATACACATCCGACGAGGTCGACGAAAGGCCTCGCGCGCGTCCCCGAGAGCCTAGACTTGGATTCCGTAACGCGTTTAGTGTCAAGCAGTTGGATGATGTTTCGGGTGGCTGTCATGCTGCGTTTCATCCACACAACTGAGCAGACCGAAAACCACCATAAGAGGAACGCTCTACGATGGACATTTTGGGAGTTGCCGAGAGCAACGCCACCGAGAAACACTTGGTCAATGGTCAACGGCTGTTCTTCCACCTGTTGATTTGGTGGGCAGCGCTGGCCGCGATCTCCTCAATCGGGAGGATCTCGACAGCCGCGCCGAGTTGACTGGCCGCCTGGGGCATGCCGTAGACCACGCTCGTGCGTTCGTCCTGCACAATCGTATGCCATCCTGCCTGGCGCAATTCGAGCAACCCCAGAGCACCGTCGCGACCGATCCCGGTGAGGAGCGCAGCCACTGAAGGACGCCGCCAATGACGAGCCAGACTGTGAAACAACACATCCACCGAGGGGCGGAAGGGGTTTTCGGCCGGTTCCTTGGTGTAAGCAAGCGTTCCGTCAGGCCGCATCACCATATGATCGTCGGTTTCTGCCACGAGGACGATTCCAGCCTGAGGCCTGTCGCCGTCATGCACTGTGCGGACCGTTCGTTTGCAGCTCTCAGACAGCCATGTTGCCAGCGAATCCGCGAAGTCGGCGCTGATGTGCTGCACAATAAGGATAGCTGCCGGAAAATCCTGCGGCAACTTTGAGAGGATCGTCTGAACGGCTTGTGGCCCTCCGGTGGATGCTCCGATCGCCACGAGCGGCAACTGGCGATGGTCGAACTCCGCAGGCTTAGCCGTCTTGACCACCGCAGCGGCCGGCGTACCCGTTTGAACCATCAGACGAGAACGAATTTTTGACACATGGTCCAGTTTCTCCAAAAGTACAGCACCAGCCTGCGCCGGAGCCATATCCCCAAGCACTGGGGTAGCCACTGCGTCGAAGGCCCCATAACCGAGGGCCTGACAGACCAGAGAGTAGTTTCCCGCCACCGTCGCCGTAACCACAAGGATCGGACAGGGGCAACGCCGCATGATCTCTTTCGTGGCCTGTGCGCCGTTCATGCCGGGCATCACGAGGTCCATGAGCACGACGTCGGGCCGATCTTCTTCACACCGCCGGATCGCCTCGGCGCCGTCGCCGGCCGTCCATGCGACGGTATGGCTTGGGTCGCTGCACACGACGCGTCGCAGGGCTTCCGTGGCAATTCGGACGTCGTTAACGATCGCAATCCTCATGCTTCGACGTCCCCGATCAGTTCCCGCACCGCCTGAATCAACGTGTCGTCGTGAAAACTACTCTTGGTAAGGTAATAGTTGGCGCCGGCTTCGAGGCCGCGCAGCCGGTCTTCCTCGCGATCCTTGTAGGAAACGATGACCACTGGAAGCGTCTGCAACCGTGGATCCGCCTTTATCCTACGCACCAGTTCGATACCATTCAACCGGGGCATGTCGATATCGCTGACCACCAGGTCAAACCGTCCCTCTCGCACCAGGTTCCAGCCTTCCATCCCGTCTACGGCAACTTCGACCAAGTAGCCCTGGTTTGTGAGGAGTTGCCTTTCCACTTCCCGCACCGTGATCGAGTCGTCAACGACAAGAACCCGTTTGCGCCAATGCTGCTCGGGTTGAGCCGTCCGCGCGCCGGCCCGCTGCAACCGGTGTCCCTCAAGTAGTTTGTCGATGGAACGCCACAGGTCGTCCGGATCGACAATGAGCACCGGCGAGCCGTCGTCGAGTACGGCGGCGGCATGGAGATCGGGAACCTTGCCCAATCGACGATCCAGCGGGCGGACCACAAGATCCTGCTCGCCCAGAAGCGAGTCCACCACCACCCCGTACCTTGCCGATTGCTTGCTGAAAAGGACGACCACGAGATTCTCGCCGGCGGCCTCGGGCCCATCCAGTTGGAGAATCTGGCGTGCCATCACAATCCCCACGTTCTGCCCATCGACCTCGAAGTACTGCCGGTTCTCCAGAGATCGGAGGTCGTCGCGCGCAAGCCAAATCACTCGGTCGATCCGATTGTGCGGAAAGGCGTACGGTTCACCGGCGATATTCACGACCACCGCGCGAAGTACGGAAAGCGTTATGGGCAGTTCAAGCTGGAAGCTCATTCCACGCCCGGCCTGAGCGTGAACATGAATATGGCCGCCGACCGACTGGACCATGGCATGAACTGCATCCAGCCCGACGCCTCGGCCGGAGATCTCAGTCACTTCGGAAGTGGTGGAGAACCCTGGGAGAAAGAGAAAATCCAGAAGTTCGGAGTCGCTTAGCTTTTGTGCCAGCTCAGGACTGGTATGGCCACGCTCCACGACTATCTGCCGAAGCCGATCCAGATCGATCCCGCGACCGTCGTCGGAAATGGTGATCGAGAGCAGGCCCGCACTGTGGACAGCTTCGATGCGGAGGCGGCCGACTTCGGGTTTTCCTAGCGCCTGCCGTTGGTCGGGCGTCTCCAAACCATGGTCGAGCGCGTTGCGTACCAGGTGATTCAGGGAAGCATCCAGTTTTTCCAGAATATCACGGTCGACTTCGGTCGATTCTCCGTGGATTTCAAGTTGAGCTTTCTTTCCCAATTGCCGGGCCAGGTCGCGCACCAGACGCGGCAATCCCTGCACGCCGTCTCGAAACGGCCGCATACGGCTGGAGATGACCTCGCGATACAGGCGGGTACTCAAGTCGTCAGTATTTCGGATGCGTCGATCGAATTCCCCGATGCGCTGGGAGAGCAACTCGCAGCAGGCGGCCAACCGTTGGCGGGCATCGGTCAGCAGACCATCGAATTGCTCTCGCGACTCTTCGTGCTGAGCCGCCTCCTGAATACCTTCGAGAATGTTGCCGACTTGTGTCTGTTGACGCTTCAATTGCAGCAGCGACTTGGAAAACGGATCGAGCCACCGCGCCTCGACCAGCGACTCTCCGGCCAACCCCATAAGCCGCGTCAAGCTCCTGGCCGTCACGCGAACCGCACCTTCTTCGGCTTGGGATGAGGATGTCGTCGCCGCGGGAGCCGCGGCGACCTCAACAGCCGTGCTCGTCGGCACCGTTCCGCTCGCCGGCGCCGATCGACCGGGCACTAGGTCCGCCTTGGCCTGGCCGACTACGCCTTGAAGGGACTGCACCATCCGGGCCACGTTGCCGCAGCGGCTTTCAAGCCATGACGCAAACTCGGTCCCCGCTGCTTGCGCAATCTCTTGAAGCATGTCCACGCCCGCCCGCAAGACGTCAACGACTTCACTCGTCAGCGCCAACTCCGCCTTCTGGGCCCGCACAAAGCAATCCTCCAGGGCGTGTGAGACTTCGACGGCCGGCTGCACGTTGACGACGCGCGCTGCGCCCTTGATCGAGTGAGCCGCTCGCATCATTGCTTCGAGCCGCTCAGGGCTTGCCATCCCTTGCTCAAGCGCCACAAGCCCCTCGTTGAGGATCTGTGTGTTCGTGCGAACCTCATCGCGGAACAACTCGATCAGGGAAATGTCGCCACCCAGCTCACTCATCGAACGGTCCTCTCCAACGCCTGGAACAGTCGTATCTCCGAGAGGAGGCCAACGCGCTTGTCATCATGGGAGAAGACCGCCTGGGAGCAGAACCGCGGGCTCTTTTCCACGGTATGTGGCAGGTTCTTCATCGCGCCAGTCGGAATGCGTTGGACGCCCTCGACTTCATCCACAGGAAACGCCCAGCGGTTCTGATTCTGCTCGGCTACGAGAAGTCGCTCTCGCGGTCCTGCGGAGGAAGCGGAACCAAGCATCCAGGTACTGGCAGGTTGGCAACCTGCCCCACGCGGCACGGCCCCGTCGCTTGGATCGATTCCCAGGAGTTCGTGCAGCGAAATGCATAGTTGCAGTTCGCCCCGGATGTTGGCCAGCCCCAACAGAAGCCGATCTGTGCGGTGTGGAACACCGTGGATCCGGTGTGGTTCTACGACCTCGATCACACAGCGGGCATCAATCGCCAACCACTCGTCGCCGATGCGAAATATAAGAAGGGAGAGCGTTTCGGCTGCCGCGGTGGCATCGACCTCGGCGACCCGGCGCGTCCACTCGTCCAGGTAGTCGGGCGTCGCCTCCCGTTCGAGAAGCTTTTGTCCGGCAGAGGAAAAGACGGGACAATTGCGGCAATGAATGGCCTCGAAGAGCTTCGGGCACGAGCGGTCTCCATCTATGCCGATACGGCTCCAGCACGCTTCGCAAGCATCCTTCTCCACGCCCACATTGTTTGCCTCGGGTTGCACTATTTGGCCTCCATCGGCTTGGTCTGTTTGGCTCGCCGACGATAGTTTTCCGCCAGGCGCCGGTTGCCGCGACGCTCTGCCAACAGCATCATGTGAACGAGCGCCTGGTGGTGCCGGGGATCCAAATACAAGGCCTTCTCAAGACTCTCCTGTGCCTCATCGAGCAGTCCTTGCGCCTGACGAACAACTCCTCTCAGATAGTGCGCCTCTGCACAACCAGGCTCCAGAGCAAGCACGTGAGCGCAGAGGGTCTCGGCTACGTCCAAACGGCCGCTGTCGGCGGCCTGCTGTGCAGCGCGCAACGTGGCCGCCTGAGAAGCCTCAGCACCCGTTCCGTCTGCTACACCGATCGAAACGTGCGCGCCGGAGGCGCCCGGACCGGCCCGATTGGCTGCCGTGACCGAACAGTCTGCGTAACGCGGAGCTGGCAATGCTGAGGACACCGTGCCAAGCTGAGATGGCCGCGTTTCCGAGCACTGCTGCCTCGCAGTCGCAGCGGTTGCAGACACATCGACCTCGTTATCCTGGCGACGGAAGGCGAACGGATACTCGGCACTAAGACTGCGGAATCCGGCCTCACTGAAAATGCGGGCTTCCGCCGCCGCACAACACAAGAGTCCGCCCGGGTTGAGCAGGCGATCCAGGTGTCGCACGGCCACACGCCGGGCCTCGGCATGAAAATAGATCAGAACATTGCGACAGAAAACCACGTCGAAGGGTGGTTCCCCCGCAAGAAACTCCGGCTGGGCGAGGTTGCCCCAACAGAACTCGACTCCGGCGAGCAGGTCGTCATGCACTTGCCACGACTCTCCCGTCCGCTCGCACCACCGGTTGCACAATGCAACGATCTGTGCGTCGGGATCACGAAATGATCTCGCCGAAAAGCTTCCATGCCGCGCAAGATCGAGCGACCTTCTGCTTACATCCGTTCCCACGATGTAGAGTTGAGACGGCTCGACATTCGCGTCACGGAGGGCTATCGCGAGCGAGTACGCCTCTTCTCCCGTGCTACAGGCGACGCTCAGACATCGAAACTTTTCACGCCCGCGAGAATGGCAGGCGTCCAAGTAGTATTGTACGGCACGAAATGCGAGACTATCCCGAAAGAACCAAGTCTCTGGAACGACGATGTCCTCCAGTAGCTCCTGGAACTCCGCCGAATCCGACAGGAGGCGGCGCAGATAGTGTTGCGGCGATTCGGCGCCGCTTGCGGACGCGCGTTGGCGCACGACGTGCGCGATGCTGTCAAGACCGCAGGACTCCGGATCGATGCCCGCCCCTTCCCGCAGGAGCCGGAACACTTCCGACAGGCTCTCATCACACACAACGGCCATCATTGCCCTCTCTCGGCGGCGGGAAAGAGGAACGTTTGCCGGTCCTCGGAGATCAAACGCGGAATGTCGACAAGCTCGAAGACGCCCTGTTCATCGAGAAGCAGCGTTCCCAACGCGGTCGGTCCGGTCGTCTCGTCACCTGACTGCCGAGTAGCATTGTCAAACTCACGGAGGCCCACCTGTTCGGCCAAGATCCCGACTCGCCGCAGAATCCCTCGCAACTCGGTCTGGAGGACGACGATGCGGCTGCTCAGACGGTTAGCGCATGGCATACCCACGGTCAGTTGGACAAGATCCATCACGGGCGTCGCCGCTCCCCGGTGAATCAACAGCCCGGCGAGCCACGGAGCGGAATGAGCCAACGGATGCAGGACAACCTGCGGCAGCACTTCGCTGACATGCCGCGAATCGATCGCATACCGATGCACATTGGCGCGACACATGATTAGCAACATTGGACCACTCTTGTGTTCAAGCTCGCGTCCTGGCTGGTCATAAGGGACAAGACCGCCCTTGGGCTCTACACGCTGAACTGGGCGATTTCCTGGTTCAACAGCTCGACCGACTGCCGCAGATAGGCGGTCGCCTTGATGAATTCCTTCAAGGAGATCTGCGTCTCCTTGGTCCCGCTCGCCACGGGCACCATCGCTTCGTTGATCTGTCGAGCTGCCACCGACTGGCTGCGCATGCCCTCGTTGACCGACTGGAAGCGGTTGGTCAGGCCCTCAACCTCCTCGATAATCCGGCCGGTCTGGCCGTTGATCTCTTTCACTTGTTCCACGCCGGAGCGGAACTCCCCGCTGAACTTATCCATCTGCATGACGCCCGCGGAGACCGCGTCCTGCATGAGGCGAACCATGTTCTCGATATCCAGTGTGGCCACGGCGGTCTGATCGGCCAAACGGCGGATCTCGCGGGCAACCACAAGAAACCCGCGGCCGTATTCGCCGGCTTTTTCCGCCTCGATGGCGGCATTGATCGACAGCAGGTTTGTCTGGTCCGCGACCTTCGTGATCGTCGTCACCACGGCATTGATGCTCTCCGACTTATCGCGGATAATTCCGAGTTTGGCCGATATCGAGCCGCTCGATTCCATCAACTGCATCATGGTCGCCTCCATTCCGCCAAGCCCCTTGCGGCCGGCGGCGGCGAGGCTGGACGCCTGACTCGCCCGCGCGCTGACATCCTCCATGGCGTGGGCCAACTCTTCGCTGGTGGCGGAGATTTCACGCACCGAAGCCGCAATCTCCGAGGTCGCACTAGAGAGCCCGTGTACCGTGCCTTCCTGTTGTTTGGCGGTCGCGGCGATCTCCGCGGCGGTCGAAAGCAACTGGACGCTTCCCTCGCGGACTCGCTGAACCACCGTCTGGATCTTGCCGATCATCGCGTTGATGCCGGCGGCGAGTTGGGCAAGTTCGTCGTTGGTGTTGATCTCAACCCTGGCCGTCAGGTCGGCTCCCCCGCTGGCCATTTCGCTGACCCGGCCAATGAGTTTATGGGTGGACTGCATGATGCTCCGCGTGGTGAACCAGCCGAGCAACGTGATCGAGGCCACGGAAATCACACTCAAGACCAGCATGACCCGCATCCAGAACGAAGCCGCATCGCTGGCAGACCGCTTGGTAGCGTCGGCCGAGTCGCGGATGAGCGTCAATGCCTTGTCAAACGCGATCTGATGCTCCGCATAGCGGGGTTTGATCTTCTCCTCGAGCAGCTTCTTTGCCTTCTCCATCTGGTTGCTTCGCAGCATGGGAGCCAACTCCTCCCTGACCAGGCGGAAGTACTCATCGGCGGGTTGGTAGCAGTCCGCGATGGCCTTCTTGATAGCCGGATCCAGGAGCGAATCTTTCCAATACCCGTAGCGATCCCGATAGACCCGCTCCATGGCGGCCAGTTCGTCCAATTGGCGGCCGATTTCAGCGGGATCGGTCATCGCCGGAAGGCCCGCCACAACAAGGTGCGGGCGTCAAAGCGCCAGAACCGAGGGCTCCAATTCCGTCAGAAGACCCCGCATCAACTGGAGTTCCTTGTGGACGGGACCTTCCACCCGATACCAGTGAAGCACCACTGCCGAAAGACTCAGAACGGCAGCCAGGCCAACGCTGATGATGATCACCAGAGCATTCAGTCTGGTCCGGATTGTGATGTCGCGTAGTTGTAGCATGATCTTCCGTCCCTCGGAAACATATACTTGTTGCAAAACGACAAGCTATCAGGATAACACTATCGTAGTCAGGCGGAGACCAGTATTCAACGATTGTCCACCCGGATTGCCCCTAGCCTCGGCAGCACGCCATCCGCACAGCCCACCAATCCCCCCGACCATCCCCCTAAAGTAGGTGTTTATTGGCACAAATCACACCGCACATGGATGATGGGTGGCGGTGGAACGGCAACTCATTTCCGGGCTGGTCGCCCGTCTATGTTGAAAGACTTTCGCTGGGGTGCGAGAATGGAAGAGGAAATGGAAGAGGAAATGGAAGAGGAATCTGTAACTTCTTTGCTGTTACCGAATTGCCGGCTCAAATTATGAAAACCTGTGACGCGCTCGAAAAGGCCATCGTTTTCCACGCCAGGTGGAAGTATCGTCTGATGGACGCCATCAACACGGGCAAGAGCGAATGGAGTGTCGGTGATGTTCGTACCGACAACGCCTGTGAGTTCGGTAAGTGGCTTCTCGCGCTCCCGTTGTCCGGGAGGCTCAACGAGAACTGCAAGAAGGTGCGGGCCTTGCATTCAGAGTTCCACATCCCGGCGGCGAACGTGTTGGAGTTGGCGCTCGCCGGGCGCAAGGGCGAAGCGACCGCCGCCATGGCCCTCGGCAGCCGATTTTCCGCGGTCTCGTCCAGTTTGACGATGGCCGTCACAGCGTGGAAAGAAGCCGCGTCCGCGGAACAATCGCCGGACGAGAACTGAAGCATGAGCAACGACAACACCCTCACGAGTAGCCTCCTGCCGAATGCCACACGGGAATATGCGGTAACGGTGCTGCTTGTCGATGACCAGGCGATCATTGCGGAGGCCGTGCGTCGTATGCTCGCGACCGAGCGCGACATCTGCTTCCACTATTGTTCGGACCCGACGCAGGCCGTCGAACAAGCCAACGCCATTGGCCCGACGGTCATCCTCCAGGATCTGGTCATGCCCGAACTCGACGGTCTGACGCTCGTCAAGTTCTTCCGCGCCAATCCAAAGACCCGCGAAGTCCCCTTGATCGTCCTCTCCACGAAAGAGGAGCCGACGATCAAAGCCCAGGCATTCGCTATCGGCGCCAACGACTATTTGGTGAAATTACCGGACAAACTGGAGTTGGTAGCCCGCATTCGTTATCACTCGAAAGGATATATCGCCCAGCTCGAGCGCAACGAAGCCTACCGCAAGCTCGCCGAGAGCCAGCGTCAGCTTGCCGAAGAAGTCGCTCAGGCAGCCAAGTACGTCCTTTCGTTGCTGCCCGCGCCGATTCAGACTGGATCGGTTCGAGTCGATTGGCGGTTCGTTCCCTCCATGCAACTGGGTGGCGACTCTTTTGGGTATCATTGGCTTGACGATGATCATTTTGCCGTCTATCTGCTGGATGTAAGCGGTCATGGCGTGGGGGCCTCGCTGCTCTCGGTTTCAGCCCTCAACGTGCTGCGGTCGCAGTCGCTGTCCAACACCGATTTCCGCGACCCTGGCCAGGTGCTTCAAGGGCTGAACTCCGCCTTCCTTATGGACCAGCACGACGACAAGTACTTCACCATCTGGTATGGCGTCTACCGCAAGAGCACGGGCCAACTACGGTATGCCGGCGGGGGCCATCCGCCGGCCTTGCTCTTCGGCGGTCTCGAAAGCGGCGAAATGCGAGTGAAACACCTCGAATCCGGCGGGCCGTTGATTGGCATGGTGCCTGGGCTGCAGTTCGACACGCAAACCGCCAATCTTGGCCCCTGCGCGACGTTGCTTCTGTTCAGTGACGGCGTTTTCGAGATTGAGCAAGCCAATGGCGAAATGTGGAAGTTCGACGACTTTGTCGGGTTTGTTTGCGACTCACCGCCAAACGAGCCGGTGATGGACCGATTGCTGAGCCATGTTCAGGGTCTGCATGGCTCCAACCAACTGGACGACGACTTCTCGATCGCGGAAGCCATTTTTGAGTGTCGCCGCTGAGACGCAAGCGGAACGGGCGCCCGTTGTCACGTCAAGTCATGACGTGTTTCGCGCTGCGTGCGAGAAAACGATTTGCCGCTCGCCTTGAACGAGTCCATGGCGTCGGCAGAGTCCGCCCGGATGTCGAAGACCTTGTC
>JAPLNB010000016.1 GCA_026693085.1 Planctomycetota bacterium
CACCGCGACGACAATCGCGGGGCGTCGCTGGCCGTCGAGTTGAAGAGAGGCCAGCCGATCACCTGCGCCAAGCTGGTGAATCTTGAATCGCTGCTTATCTCGACCGGCAAGATCACGGACATTCCGGATTTCGACGACCGCGGCTGCCGCACGCAGATCATCACCGAAGTGGCCGACGCCCGAAGCATGTTGCGCAACTGGGGCGGCGGCGTGCTGACCGGCGACATGATGACGCTCCTGCACCGCGTCGTCTTCTACGGCGACCGCTTGAACGCCGCCCGCGACCTCGCCCAGTTGATGGGATTGAAGTTGGTAATGGAGGGATGAGCATCGCATCGGCCGCTGCCTTATCAAATCCCCACTGGCAAGTCGGGTAATAACTGGGTGACCAGGTTCCACAAGAACTGGACTTGCACCCTGGCGGCAGTCCAAAGGCAGTGGTGGCGTGCGAGGCGTCCGTTCGCAGTGTACAATGCCTTCCCGGAGACAGTGGAGCACCCTGTTCACAAGACAAGGATGGGGGCCGGATGAAGCAAAAGCAACACGAGTCGCACGGCAACGAGACTGAGTCACTGCGGGAAATCGCCCGAGCCTTGGAACTGAAGGTGTTTCTCGCAGGGTACTACTTCCTCTGCGGGCCATGTCGCCTGTGCAGAACGTGTGTGATGACCAAGCGGAAACAGGGCAAGGTCCCCGAGTGCAAACATCCCGACTTGGCCCGGCCGGCGATGGAAGCCGCAGGGATCGACGTGTTTGCCACGGCTCGTGCGGCCGGTCTTCCCATCGAAGTGGTGCGATCCGGGGAGTGCCCGCAGAATTACTATGCCCTGGTGCTGGTGGAGTAGGCTCAATGGCTTCTACTTGGCCCGCCTACCTGGAATTACTGCAAAGGGGCGAGCTTGCCTGTCGAGCCCGTGAGGCGGTCGGTGCCCTGGCCGACTGCACATGTTGCCCCCGCCAGTGCCATGCCGACCGGCGAGAGGAAGACAGTCCGCAAGCCTACTGCCACACGGGGCGGCTAGCTGTGGTCAGCAGTGTCTTTCCCCATCATGGCGAGGAGGATTGCCTGGGGGGCTGGGCGGGTTCCGGCACGATCTTCTTCAGCAACTGCAACCTCCGCTGCGTGTTCTGCCAGAACTTCGACATCAGTTGGCAGGGGCATGGATGGCCAGCCACGGCGAAGCAGTTGGCCGACATGATGCTCCGGTTGCAGGAACTGGGCTGCCACAATATCAACCTGGTGACGCCCTCGCATGTCGTGCCCCAGATCCTGGAAGCATTGGGCGTGGCTGCGGAGCAGGGGCTGCGGCTGCCGCTGGTCTACAACACCGGCGGCTACGACCGGCTGGAAGCGCTTTGCTGGCTCGACGGCGTCGTGGACATCTACATGCCCGACTTCAAGTTTTGGAAGCCCGAGACGGCGCAGGAGTTGGCGAAGGCGCCCGATTACCCGGACGTGGCACGGGCGGCGATCAAGGAAATGCACCGGCAGGTGGGCGACTTGGTTCTCGACGAGCGCGGCCTGGCGCAACGGGGGTTACTGGTACGGCACCTCGTCATGCCCGGCGGGCTCGACGAGACCCGCGAGATCCTTCGGTTCCTGGCCCGCGAGGTTTCTCCCCAGACGTTCGTCAACGTCATGCCCCAGTACCGGCCCGAGGGGCTGGCCAGCCGGTATCCGGCGCTCGCCCGGCCGCTGGCGCCGCGAGAGTTCCGGCAGGCGGTAGACGTTGCGCGGGAAGAGGGACTGCGAGTGGCGCGCGACTGACCCCGCGAGCTTGCTCTATCCCCCGCTCTTATCGTGTTGGAGGCTGCTGCCCCGACGAAAGGCAGCTTTCCCAAACTGTTCCTTGATCTGGTCCGCCACGGCGGCTATGCAGTCTGCAATCAGGTCATCGCGTTCTATCACTGGGGGGAGTTCGGGAATGAGTATGAGTAAGGGGGTTGCGCACGGGGAGGCGATTGCATGCTTCGCCGAGCGTGTTGCTGGCAGCCGCGATCGTCGTCGAGAAAAACCGTGGATCTCGCTTGACAGGCTTGAAAAAGGAAGTAGAATCGGATCATCGTCAGAATTGCGAGCGAAGAATATCAACTCCTCGTTGTCGAATTGCCGAAAATTATTGGAAATCTTTCGACACCTTGCGGCATCTAAGGGGTTAGAGAGATAGGCAGTCCGAAGGCCGCATGGGTCGTGAGTCAGAAGGAAAAGACAGTTCAATGTTCCGGCTAAGTATTACACAACGATGGATAGCGAGAGAACGGTTTGCCGGTCACCCGGCGAATCTGCTCTCCGATTATCCATTGCGCTTGTGACACTTGGCCTAACATATTCCCGAAGAATACCGAAAGCCCGGTGTCATAAGGACATCAGGCTTTTTTTGTTGGGTCGGTAGCTGAGATGCGGGCACCGACCGAAGGTTGGTCGACGGCAAGACCGGTTCGACTCCGGTACGGGTCACTGAGAGCAGAACGTAGCGAAGAAAAGGGTATCGCGCCCGGGTACCCGCGCAGCGGGTGGGGGGCCAGGAGATCGCCGGTTCGAGTCCGGCCGTTCCGACTGGGAACAGAAGCGGGATGTAGGGTAGCGGCGAACCCGTGTGTTTTGGGAACACAAGATCGCAGGTTCGAGTCCTGCCATCCCGACTGAACAAGGGTCCGGTGGTGTAACGGCAGCACACCGGACTCTTAATCCGCCAGGTGACGGTTCAAGTCCGTCTGATCCCACTGAAACGAAAGCACTCCCGGTGCTCTTGTATGGTTCTTTGACAATTCGGCACACCTTGCGCGCCCATGCGGGCACCGACCGAAGGTTGGTCGGCTGGCGAGGCGGGTTCGACTCCCGCAGGGCACCCTGAAACGTAGTGATCGGGGATCGGCTACGCCAATGGTCCCCGGTCGCAAGGTCGGGGGCCGATACACGAGCGTGCTCCTGGGAGAGCAGACGGTCTCCAAAGCCGTCGCACGGGGTTCGACTCCTCGCGCTCGTGCTTGAGGAAAGCCGACGTGGCCGAACAGTGAGGCGGCGGTTTTGTAAACCGCATTATGCTGGTGCGAATCCAGTCGTCGGCTCTGAAAATACGTCCCGATGGTGTAGCGGATCGCACGGGGCTCTCCTAAGGCCCTGGTCGAGACACTTGCCATGCAAGTGTACCGGATAGCACGGCAGACTACGAATCTGCAAGACGAGGTTCGATTCCTCGGTGGGGCGCTGGAAAGAATGTCCTCGGAGTGTGGCGGATCAGCACGCGACCGTGCGAAGGTCGTAGGATCAACGCTGCGCGTCGGTGCCCGGTTCAACTCCTGGCGAGGACACTGGATGACGTGGCGCTGGAGCCAGACGGTAAGGCAACCGCCTGCAAAGCGGTTTGGAGTGGGTTCGACTTCCACCGGCGCCTCTTTGGAAGCAATGATACGGCGGGGCCAACGGCGCACGGTGCCCTGTCCTCAGGTGAGGCGGTCGGCGGCGTGTGTTCCGTACATCCACGACGTAATCCTGCCGGGCGACATGAAAGACTTGACGAACAAGGTCACCGAGGCCAAGAAGGCGGCCGAGGCCAACCTGATCGTCCGCCGCGAGGAAACGGCGGCCATGCGCAGCCAGGCCAACACGGCCATGGTGCTGGAGGGCAACCCGACGCTGATGCGGCTCCGGGAACTGGAAGTCCTGGAGCGGGTGGCCGCCAGCGGCAAGCTGAACGTTGTGCTGGGCGAGAAGGGGCTGGCCGAGCGGGTTGTGAACTTGCTCTGATTGAAACCAATGCCCGGAAGCCGTTGGCCAACCGGCCTTCCGGGCGTTTTCTTATGTCGGGGGTCAAGCGTCTTCGGCCGAAAAACGCTTCGCATTCCGACGAACCTGCCCAAGGCTCCTTACTTGCCGCCGGGTTGGTGCAGCCCGCTCATGACCCACTTGCGGGCAAACCAGAGGCCAATCGGCGTGGTCATCGCAATGCACCCGTAGATGAACCACAGGGTGCCGGTGTGCAGTTGGTCGGGCGGCGTGTCTGCCGGACAGTACCTCGCCAACAGGATCCCGGAATAGAGTCCGGTCGTCCCCTTGGCCAACAGCCATGGGATCTGCGCAAGACCCATGTACTGCGCGACTCGTCCAGGCGGGGCCAGTTCGCTCGCGTATTCGAGAAAGCGCGCCGACCAAAGCGCCTCGCCAATCGAGAAAACCACGAAGTAGACGATCAGCACCTTCAGGTTCGGCCCCATGCACAACAGAAACGTGGGGACAGCCGAAACCAACGAGCCGAGGACCATCATCGTGTAGACATTGGCCCGGCGAGTCATGGCGGTCAAGAGCGGAACACCGATGAAAATGATCCCCGGATTGATCCAGTTCACCAGCCATTCCATCTTGTCGCCCACATTGGTCGGGTAGGAGCGGAGGATGTATTGCGGCATGGTGAGCCACTGATGGGCGAACAGTGTCCGCACCGGCAGCAGCATGAAGATGAAGAAGACGAAGCGTACATTGCTGAACGGCCCGTCAGTGAAGTAACCTCTCAGACGCTCCCACCGGGGAAGCGCCTGCCGATTGGCCCCTTCGTCGGCCATCTCGGGGCGCAGGCGCGTTGCTTCCGCCCGGCGCGTCAGCAGCACGCACGCCAGGAGCAAGGCCAACACCGTTACGGCGCAGCAGAGCCAGTTGACCGCCTGCACCCCGCTGTGGGAAAACCGCGACAGCAGTCCGAGGAACCCATCGGGCGGATCGCCGGTCTGTTGGACCTCGATGATCGCTTGCACGCCCGGACGGACCCATGCCGACAAAGCGCCGATGACGACGATGCCCAGATTCATGAAGGCATAGATGACGGCGTAGCCCATCGAACTGGTCTTTTCGTCGGTGAACTGTTTCACACCCGAGTAACAGACCGGCTGCAAGATGCCGCTGCTGCCGGCCACCAAGAGCAAGCCAAAGATGACCATGCAAGCGGTGGGTGCAGCGCCGGAGGCGTCCGGCGCCAGGCAATAGATCGCGCGGCCGACGGCGGCGACCGCGAGTCCCACAAGGATGGCGCGCCGCAGCCCAAACGATTCGGCCACGCTGCCGACGCCCAGCATGGCCAAGGTAACCAGCATGGTGAAGAGACTCACCGTGGCAGCCGCATAAGCGTCGCCCCAGCCCAGGTCGTGCCCCAGGTAGGTCGTCATCAGGGTCAAGATCCCAAAGTAGGCGGTCGAGTCGATGACGAACGCGCCGATGATATACCAGATCGCGCGTGGCGCCTTTGTCAGGTCGCTGAAAGGTCTTATTGCCTTGTTAAGCGCTGATTGCAGTATGCTTGTCATGGACGGGAGGGTGTCAGAGTGTTGCGATTCTTGCCCGTTAGCGTATGGCGTTTCTCTTCAAGGTGCTTGGTACGAATCAGCGCAAGCTCCTCAGGCGTGGGCGGTGGGAACTTCGGGCAGCCCATTTGCATCCACCTGGCCAAATCGCTTTCTACCCACCTGATGAGTCGGTCGCCAATATTCAGCGGCGGTGGAAGGTCACCTGATTCGATGAGCGACAAAACCACCGCCTCATCTGCTTTCAGGAATGTACATAGCTCTTGAAAGGACAGCAGCATATCAGTCATTCTTCGCCTCCCACGAACCCCTGGAGGGCTCTCTCGATCATATCGCGCCGTGCCAACCCCTCCCGCCATTCTACCGGAATCCCCAACTCGCCCCAAGACGTCCCGGCAAGCTGGCCGCAGACGGCCCTCGGCCTTCTCGGGCAGGTGGCTAGAACTTCCGCGCAAGTCCGCCGTGGGCTCCCGTGCCTCGATAGGGAGCGCCGTCGGTGTATTCGCCGGTTGCGTAGCCGCTTAGCCGACGCGTTATGTCCCATACCAGCATCCCGCGATACACGATGTAGTTCTGGTTTTGCGAATCCCAACGTTTCATGGCGGAAAACGATACCCAACAGTGATCGGCCCCGTCGAAGCGGTCCCAAGAAAGCCACTGTTTCCACTCGACGCCGACGCCCGGCATTGCATAGTTCATGGGCGTCCAGTAGGGATGCGTCATGTTGAGAAAAGGATCGCCGCCAGGACTGAACTCCGAAGGGTGCGCGAAATTCCAATAGTAGAAATCCACCAGCAGCGAAAAACGCCGCGGATCCGGCGTCAACTGAAGTCGATTGCGAAGCTCGCCGGCCTGGCGGAGATTGTTGTCCGAATAGCCTTGTAGCTCATAGGTCGCTTCGCTTTCCCAGTAGTTGTTGGGCATGAACTTCAAGTCCGTGCGCAGGCCGCCGCGATAGATGTCTTGCTGAAGTGATTCGCTGTTTTCCAGTACGTTCTGCATGGTCCCGGAAATGGTCCACAGCAGGTCGTCGCAGGTGCGAATCTTGATGCCGGCCTCAAATACCGGTCGCGTCGCCACATAGCGGTCGTAGCGTTGCACTTCCGCGTCAAGAAACACGGCCAGCGGAGCATAAGGCGAAAACCGCGGGCCAAAGTCCGCATCAGCAATTCCCGGTCATCCAGAAAACCCGTGAGAATGGGGGGTGGTGGAGCGGTCTTTTCGTAAAGCTGGGCCATGAACAGGTATTACTTCGTGGGCTTTGATCGGCTATCTTGAGCGCGTTGGGTCAAGGATGATGTCCCTCGGTCTCGCTGTATTACTTGATCCACAAAGGGTTGGAAAGAATCCCCGACCATCGGGGTGCAAAGCCCCCGATTCTCTTGTCCGACGCGCTGATGTCGGCCTTCGCCATGTTTTTGCTGAAGGCCCCGTCGCTGTACTCGGACGCGGGAGATCCTCGACCCCCTCGACCCCGAGCGCCTGCGGCCTGCCTTTGGAGGTGATCCCCCTGGCGCCGGAGCCGATCCAGAAACAAGACGGCAGCACCAAGAACGACTGCGAGCGTAAATGCGGCCCGCCGATTGCTGGCGAAAATCCGCCGGGAAGGACGCTCGCCCAAACTCCGGCGAAAGGAAGGGAAGGTTACGGTGGAGGTGTCCTGGGTGTGGGACGTGGTGCTGAATGAGTCGAACCCGGACCTGCGGGTGAACCTCCCGGAATACAACGAGTACGACGCGACCGGAAAGTGCCTGAAGCACTTCCTCTGTTCCGCGCCGTCTGGAAAAAACTGGGAAGCAAGCGCGCGTTGTGGGAAAAGCTGCGCTCGCATTTCTATCACTTCACCTTCCGCTCGATGCGGCAACTCTATGAGGCCATGCTCTACGACCTTGCCAAAGGGGTGCCGCTTCCGACCTTGGACACCTCCTAATGCTCCTCCTGTCGCCGCGGTAGCGACGCACGCTCATGGTGAAGACCAACTCGTCACCACGTTGGAAACCTCCCGGCACCGATTCCCTGCGCGTGGCCGCAACGGAGAAGGGCAAATGCCCATGCGATCGTCAGCCAGCGCTCTGTTCGGAACAACCCATCTTCTCGACCTTTGCTGTGCCACCATGAAATCTGATGCTCAACCCGATTGACCGGCCGTCGTGGCCAACCAGTGGCCACGGAACGCCGCTAAGCCGGGAATTGCTGATGCGATACGAGATTTCGTGGGGCAATTCCCCTGGGATCGGCTGCGGGGTCTAATACGCGAAAAGGCCGGCGCCAAGGGGGTTATGTTCGAGCTTGTTGATGCGAGCGGTTCGGTGACGGAAAACACCCCCGCACCTCTCGCAACAACGCCAGACAAGTAGTGATGCCATGTTAGGACTAACCGGCCACCGCCCGGCCGAGCGCGAGAAGGGCTGCTAGCTAAACGCGGCAGTACCGCTTGCGGAACGCGGAGTAAGTGCAGGGATCACGGACGTTTACGTCCACCGCCCCTGCGACGGCTGAAATCGAATGAAGCTGTCGCGGGGACAGGTGAACGGTATCCGCAGCCTGCGACGGCTGAAATCGAATGAAGCTGTCGCGGGCGCCTCTATCCCTTGGTGTCCTGGCCCGTGTGCGCCGTGAAAGGTGTGTTGTTTCAGCAGGTGAAAGTCCTGCCCCGGCAAAGGTCGTCCCGGCCGGGTAGCTACCGCTGGCAAAGGTCATCGAAAAGGGTCGGCATAGCCGAAAATCCTGGAAAGTGACCGCCCTCATGGATACCGCTGGCTGCGAGGATCTGAGGCAAGTTGTGCCTCTGGTCCGCAGGCATCCATCGCACCGGTCACCGGCCGTACGGGCCAACGCCGCTCGGGCTCTAGTCCCGCCGGGTTCCATTGCGGAGCCGGCGATTGATGAGTTGGTGCAACTCCTCGGGGACACTCGGTCCACATAGCCCTTGGTGGTAACGGTCGTGAAGGCATACGAGCGTTTTGAACGGGATCAAGCCGCGGCCTTGTTTGAGGCTCGATCACCCCCGGCCCGGGATCCCGAATGCCCGCTGAAATACGGCTTCCGCACCTAAAACGGAAGAGCCCAGAATCCAGGCAAAGAAAGCTCTTCATGTACCATCAATTGTGATTTGCGGCACTAGGTCACGGGCTGCTTCACTTGAAGGGGTTCGCCATGAGACTCCTGCATTCACCCGTCCGAGTTCTTGTCGTCGCGGCTGTACTTGCGGGCACGCCTTACGCTGTTCAAGCCGAGAGCCTCATAGGCCATTGGGCCTTTGAAGAGGGATCGGGAAACGTGGCTCTTGACGCGTCCGGAAACGGGCTGAACGGAATTATCGTCAACGCGACATACACCGCGGGCAAGAGGGGTTCGTACGCGCTGGACTTCAATGGGTCCAACACGTATGTCCAGGTTGGCAACAATGCGAAGCTGGTGCCCGCTACGCTCGCGATTTCCTTGTGGTTCAAGGCCCGTGGGTCGCAGGTGCCCACGGCTGATATTCTGGACAAGGGGCACGGGAGCGGAAGCAACCCGTACTACGCTGGATACGTGTTGCAGTGGTCGGAGGCAAGCCCGTCACAACTGGATGCGGTTTACGGCAACGGCAGCAATTGTACATTGATGAGGTGCGGGTAGACGGTGATTCGAGCGGTGGCCCTATCGTTCAAAACGACTCCGACCTGTACATTGGCCGGCACAGGGCGCTGGGGCGCTATTTCAATGGTCTTATCGACGACGTTCGCCTGTACGACGGCGCGCTGAGCGCGGCGCAGGTTCACGCGCTCTTCGTGCCTGAGCCGTCGACAATCGTGGGCCTCGCCAGCCTCGCGGCCGTGGCGGCAATCATGCGCCTCCGGCGGCGGTCGGATAATCGACATAGGTAGCTGTCCCTGTCACACCACCGTGCGTACGGGTCCGTACACGGCGGTTCGGCTGGTTACGTCGTCGGCCGGACAGCCAGAGTCGGCAGGCCAAGCGACTGAAAATAGGCGTTCGGCAGTGCAAAGCTGAGAGCGGGGCTGC
>JAPLNB010000017.1 GCA_026693085.1 Planctomycetota bacterium
CTTGGGCCGCCTGTCGCAGATTCGCGGCACGCTTCCCTCCGCAGCCGAGTTTGCCGTCCATCGGCTCACCTTTTCCGCCTTCCCGATCATCGGCGTCAGCCTTACCAGCAAGACTCGCAGCATTACCGAGCTTTGGGAGACGGCCCGCTACGATCTCAATCCCCGGTTCCTGCGAATCAAGGGCGTGGCCCGGGTGAACCTCGTGGGCGGCCGGGTGCCGGAATACCACGTGGTGGTCGATCCGGTCAAACTGGAATCGTATCACCTTACGCTCGATCAGATCAGCCGGGCCTTGGCCGCGACCAACCAGTTCACTTCGGCCGGGATGCACGAGGAGAACCGGCAACTCTACCTGGCAGTGGTCGATAGCCGGCTGCGAGACCCCGCCCAGATCGAGAACGTGGTGGTGGCCTGGTCCGGCAAGTCCTGCGTGTACGTCCGCGATCTTGCCACGGTGCGCCGCGGTTCCGCCCCCCAATTCAACATCGTCACTGCCGAGGGCTCGGAGGCGGTGCTGATGAACATCCTCAGTCAGCCGGATGGCAACACTGTGGCCATCGCCGAGGCGCTCCAACAGGAACTGAAACGGATCGAGCAAGTGTTGCCTGCCGATGTGAAGCTGGCCTTCTTCTACGACCAGTCGCTCTTCGTGCGAGAGGGAGTGCGGAGCGTCTGGGAGTGCATCACGATCGGGTTGGTCCTCTCGGTGATCGTACATTATTTGTTCTTGCGGAGCTTGTCGGGCGCCTTTGTCGTCGGCGTGGGGATTCCGGTGACGGTGCTCGTGACGCTCGTGGTGATGCGCGTCTTCCACATGAGTTTCAACCTGATGACGCTGGGCGGCATTGCCGCCGCCATCGGCATGGTGATCGACGACGCCATCGTGGTCGTGGAAGCGATCCACGCCAAGCTGCTCGCCGGCCATTCGCCCGCCGAGGCCATTCGCTCGGCGATGCGCGAAGTAGGCCCGGCCCTGGTGGGCAGTACGCTCACGCCGGTGGTGGTTTTTGTCCCCTTAGCCTTCCTCGACGGCGTCCCCGGGGTCTTCTTCCGCGCCCTGGCCCTGACGATGGTGTCTTCCCTGCTGATCTCCCTGCTGGTAGCGGTCACCTTCACTCCGGCTCTGGCCCAACTCCTGATGCGTCACCGCGGCGGAAAATTGCAGGACGAGTTAGCGCAGGGCGGGTGGGTCTTGCGTCTGGTCATTGCCGCATACGAGTGGGTGGTCCGCCGTGCGCTGCATCACCCGTGGCTGGCCCTGGCCTGCACAGGGCTCGTGGTCGGTGCAGGCATCGTACTCTATGATCGTCTGGAGACCGACTTCCTCCCCAAGCTGGAAGAAGGGGCTTTTGTGTTGGACTACTATTCTCGGCCGGGGACCAGCCTCGCCGAAACCAACCGCATGCTGCGGCACGTCGAGGAAATCCTGCTTGGCTCGCCCGAGGTAGAGAGCTTTTCCCGGCGGACTGGCGCCCGCTTGGCTCTGGCCATCGCCGAGCCGAATACCGGCGATTTCCTCGTCAAGCTGCGGCCGGATCGCAAACGCTCCACCGACGAGGTGGTTGACGAACTGCGGGAGAAGATCCACGCGGCCGAGCCGGCCCTGCACACTGAGTTCCCCGGCGTGCTCAGCGACCTGATCGGCGACCTTACTTGGTCGCCCAAACCGTGCGAGATCGGAATCTACTCCACCGACACCGACGTGCTCAAGAAGAAGGCTTCCGAGATCGCTGAGACCATTGAAAAGATTCCCGGAGTCGTGGATGTCGACCCAGGGCTGGTGGTAGCTGGTCCGTCGATGCGGTTCGCCGTTCGGCCCGAGGCTGCCGCCCGTGCGGGCCTGACGCCTGCGGACATCGGCACGGCGCTGCAAACCGGCCTGCTAGGCAATTCCTCGTCCTATCTCCTTCAGGGCGACCGCACGGTGGGCATCCGGGTCCTCACGGCCGCGGAAACACGCGACCGGGAACTGCGCATCCGCGAAACGCCGATACGCTCGCCATCCGGCAGCGTGGTTACGTTGAACGACGTGGTGGAAGTCCAGTACCAACCCGGCATCCTGGAGATGCGCCGCGAGGACCTGCGACAGCTTGTGGCCGTTTCGGCGCGATTCTCCGGTATGGACCTGGGCACCGGCATCCGCAACATACAGGCGCAACTGCACAAGACGCTCCAGCTTCCGCCCGGGGCAACCTTGGAGTTCGGAGGGCTCTACCAGCAGCAGCAGGAATCGTTCAAGAACCTGACCTTCGTGCTGCTGATGGCTATCTTCCTGGTGTATGCCGTGCTGTTGATCGAATTCCGGTCGATCATCCAGCCGTTGGCAATCGTTCTGGGGGCCGTTCTGGCGCTGTTCGGCGTGGTTGCCGCCCTTGCGATAACGGGAACCTCGCTGAATATCGTGTCATTCCTCGGGGCTATCATCGGCGTGGGCATCGTCGCCAAAAACGGCATCCTCATGCTCGATTTCGTTGAGCATCTTCGAGTCCGAGGCTATAGCCTGTTCGAGTCCCTGGTGCAATCGGGACGACGCCGCCTTCGGCCGGTGCTGATGACCTCGCTGGCAACTTTCATCGGGCTGCTGCCGCTGGCCTATGGCGTGGGCGCGGGGGCCGACATGCTCCGACCGTTGGCCATAGCGATCATTGGGGCCCTGGCGATCTCGCTCCTTCTCTCGTTGGTGGTTACGCCTGTGTTCTACTATGTGATGGCGCGGCTGCTACGCCTGGAGAAGCAGCCGGCCGCCGATCCGGCCTGTCCCAGCACACCAGATCGACAACCACTGGAAGAGCAGCCAGCGGGCGTTTCAGCCTCTCGCGATGAACCCGATGAAGAACCACACGGAGCTAGCCATGTTAAGGCGTGACGCAAATAAATGGACGGCCCTGACTCTCGCGGCGATGGTGGTGCTGGCTGTAAGCGGTTGCAGGAAAGCCGCGTCCGAAAGCAAGGAGGAAGAAGACACCCTTCCCAAGGAGCCGGTGCCCGTGCGCGCCGTCAAGGCTGAGCGGATCAGCTTGAAGCCGTCCATCGACCTGGTGGGATCGCTGATAGCAATTCCCGAGCGAAGCACTGCGGTCTCGCCACAGGTCGCCGGCTGGATCAAGAAGATCATGGTCGTGGAAGGAGACCGCGTGCAGGCCGGGGATGAAGTGGTGCAGCTCGACGCACGAATGTCTGAAGCGGACCTGGCCAAGGCGACGGCCTCGGTGGATGAGAAGGCAGCCATCGTGGAACGATTGAAACGCGGGCCTCGCCCGGAAGAGTTGGAAATGGCCCGGCACGACGCCCACAAGGTCGAGGTTGCCGTTGAGGCATTGCGTGGGGAGGTAGCCGCCCTGAAAGCCCTGCGGGCCAATAACGAGGTCTCGCCGGTTCAGTTCCAGAAGACCCAATCCGCTCTCCAAGCGGCCGAGGCAGAGCAGGCATCGGCGGCGGCCAAACTGAAACTCCTGCAAGCGGGCAC
>JAPLNB010000018.1 GCA_026693085.1 Planctomycetota bacterium
GGAGTAAATGGAAAGGCAAGTACGACGCGCGACTCATGAGCGACAAGCGGCAGAAAAACCAACGACTGTTGGCCTTCATGGCGGAGGGTAGGGGTGAAGCCCCGATGGCCGTCCGTGGAGGGACCGAACCGCCCGTGGCGAAGCGCGAGCCCGAAAGCCTGGCGTCAACCGAGCAACTGATGGAGGAGGTTTGCCAGCGAAAGAACCTGGAAACGGCGTTGAAACGAGTACAGGCCAACAAAGGCAGTCCGGGCGTGGACGGGATGTCCGCGTCCCGGTGGTACACGACGTAGTCGAGCCGCAGGATGCCATCGGAGATTCATTCTGGCCGCTTGGGCTTGCCGTCCAGCACGTACCAACCATCCCGGCGTTCACTGATCCGGCGGCCATCCAGTACGATCGTCCGTTCCGCCTGCCGGTCGGCGAAGATCCGTGCGACCCGCTGGCGCACTGTCTGCCCGCAGCGACGGAGAATATCCTCTCGATCTTCGCCATCCGTTTGCAGACGTAAGAACAGTTGCTCCACGTCCCAGTCGGTCATGGTCGCCATCTGCTCGGCCAAGACCTCGTGCCAGGGCCGCGCCGATTTCTGGATGTGCCGGAGCAAATCGCGCGGGGAGTACTTCCAGACGAAATCCTTGAGGCTTTCCTCCTTGGGGTTGCGGGGACCAACCGTGGAAATCAGCCCATCGACGTGGGCCGCTTGGCGGATGGCGGCAGCGTCCAGGCGGGGTGACCAAAAGACCAACTTACGGGTGCCCATCATGGCCCAGGCGTTCATGGTGCGCAGCCGTTGACCGTTTCGTTGGCCCAAGGGCCGCGTGTCGCTGTCGTACCACACGGCCACAGGCAGCGGACGGGTACTCTGCTCGAAGTGGCGCATCTGCAAACGCAAGGCCACAAGCGGATCGTCCAGCGCGAAAACAGTCTGGTCCCAGTCCTCGGCCATCTTCAATGCCTGGGGGTGCATGGACAGCCCGGCCTCGAAAGGCTCGGCGGTGTGCTGGTTGGCACTGGTGCCCAGATTGGCCCTGCGGAAGATAAAATCCTTTTCCGGGTCGCCGTCGCGGCCGATGAACATAAAGCCGCAAATGCGCTCCGGCAGGTCGTAAGCGGGCATCACCAGCACGTCGTCCCAGCCTTGCCCACGGAATGTTGCATTGCTGCTCGGGTTGGCTTTCTGGTGGCAGGCGTCGGCCTGCTTCATGGCGCCGGGCGCGAGAGTCCGTTCGACGGTGATTGTGTCGATGCCGCCGGGCAGCCCCGTGGGCCCGTCCCGCCATCGCTTATCCGATACGTTGCAGCCCAGCTTCAACTCATGCACCAGCCGCAGGAACGTGCCGATGCCCGGCAGAAGTCCCTGCTGCGATTGCTTCCAGAGCGAGGCCAGGCGCTCGCGATACCGCACGTGCTGCCGGACGTAGGCGTGGATGGCATCCGCATCCCTGGGCAGATCGAAGCCCGCGCTGGCCAGGCGCACGACGGCGGACTCGACGTCCACGCCCCACGTTTTCGCGGCCAACTCAATCATGTCGCCGCTGCTGCGGCACTCGTAGCAGTGGTGCCATTGGCCGCCCGCCACGCGGTCCTCGGAGACTTGCAGCACGCCATGTTTGCAGATCGGACATCGCACCACGCCTGGGAGCCCTTGGGACCGCACCGTCACGCCCAACTCGCCGAGCAAGCCCTGCCAAGGCACGTTGGCATTCAGACTCCTACGCGGTTTTCCCATGTTTGACCTCCTCAAATCTGAAAACGCGAAACCGGCATTCCGATGCAGGTTTTCGAGAAATCAGCTTAGCACAATCGAAACCAATCTCGGAGCGCATTTTTGCGCAAGCCCGGAACTGCATGCTGGTGACATCGAGCCGGGCCCCGAGTAGAATAAAGACCTAATGACACCGCACGCAGGTGTTTTGGCCCCATACCTTACCGCAGAAACCCACGATGGCCAGCAGGTTCGGCTGTCGGATTACTGGGGTAAGAACGTGGTCGTGCTATAGCAGGAGAAACAACGATCTATGCGATACCACCACATCATCTTCATCTTCATGCTTCTAATCCAGGCTCCGGTCCTGGCGGTCGACCGAGTCACCGAGGTCCGTGACGATGCTTCGCTCCGGGCCGCCCTGCAAAGCGCCAAGCCCGGCACCCACATCCTCATCGCGCCAGGCCGTTACCGGCCGGGTGTATGGGTCGAAAACCGCCAAGGCACCGCCGACCAGCCGATCATTATCGAGGGCAGCGACGAGAAGAGCGCGCCGTTGTTCGAGGGCGGGGTGGAAGCCTTGCATTTTGCCCGGTGCAGCTACATCACGCTGCGCAACATCGCCGTCCGCAAGCAGACGGACAACGGGATCAACATCGACGATGGCGGCGCCATCGACATCCCCGTCCACCACATTGTCCTGGAGAAGATCCGCGTGACGGACATCGGCCCCCAAGGAAACCACGATGCCATCAAGCTCTCCGGCGTGGACGATTTCCAGGTCCGCGACTGCCAGGTTGAGGGCTGGGGCGGTCAATCCGTGGACATGGTCGGCTGCCATCGGGGACTTATCGACGGCTGCAAGTTCCTGGGCAAGAAAGGCTTTTCGCAAGACACGGGCCCCCAGTGCAAAGGCGGCTCCAGCCAGATCGCCATCCGCCGCTGCCTGTTCCTCGACGGCGGCGTCCGTGCGGTGAACATCGGCGGCTCCACCGGGCTCCAGTTCTTCCGCCCCAAGGGCGCGTTGTATGAAGCCAAGGACATCACGGTCGAGGGCTGTGCCTTCAGCGGTAGCCAGGCTCCTCTGGCCTTCGTGGGCGTGGACGGGGCGGTCGTCCGATACAATACGATCTACCACCCGAGCAAATGGGTTATGCGCATCCTCCAGGAGACGACCGAGAAGGGCTTCGTCCCCTGCCGCAACGGCCGCTTCGAGCATAACCTCGTGGTCTTCCGCCGCGCCGACGTGCAGGTATTCGTCAACGTCGGCCCGCACACCCAGCCCGAGACCTTCCAATTTGCCAAGAACCTCTGGTACTGTGAAGACCGCCCGGAAGCCAGCAAGCCCGTGTTGCCGGTGATGGAGAGAGGTGCGGTGTATGGGGTCGATCCGCGACTCGAAGCCCCCGCCAAGGAACTCTTCCGCCCTCTGAATCTTCGGGCGGCCGGTTTCGGGGCGACAGCGTGGAAACCAGACATTCCGAGTAAGAGGTAGCCACGGTGATCCTGATCGCCAAGCTGGATGGGATCTTACCATGTTGACAGTTTCGACACAAAACAGAGGATCACCATGACCTGTTTATCTCGTCGTCGCTGGATGTATCTTGGAGCCGTCGTTGCCACCCTGGCGATTCCCAACGCCCTATTCGCAGCGGAGCCCACAGACGAAGAATTGCTGGCGGGGGCCGATGCGCGGATCGAACAATGCCGGAAGGCAGACGCGACGGTCGTGGTCGTCGATGCGACGGGTAAACCCGTCGTGGGGGCGACAATCGACGTGGAGCAAACACGCCATGCGTTTCTTGTCGGCTGCAACATCTTCGCCTGGGGTAAGTTGCCGGACGAAGACCGGGAGCATGCCTATAGGCAACGCTTCGCGGAGTTGCTGAATTACGCCACGTTACCGTTCTATTGGTCGATGTACGAATCCGAACAAGGCAGTCCCATGCACGCGCACACGGAAGAAGTCGCCCGGTGGTGCCGCTCGCATGGAATCCTTACGAAGGGGCATCCCTTGGCCTGGAACCACGCCGATCCCCCGTGGCTTCCCAACGACCCGGACAAAATCTATCGGTTGCAAATGGCCCGCATCGACGATTGCGTTAAGCGCTTCAGTGGGCTCATCGACCGTTGGGACGTCGTCAACGAGGTGACCCACTATGATCGGGAGGAGTTCGCAAAACACGCGGCTCCAAGATACACCGCGATGTGGAAAAAGTACGGGCAGATCGCCATGACCCGCGAGTGCTTCCTCCATGCCCGGCAGGCCAACCCGCAGGGTGTGCTCCTGATCAACGACTACCGGACCGATCCGGCCTACGAGGGGGTGATCGAACAACTGGTCGATGAGAAAGGCAGACGGCTGTATGATGTCATCGGCATTCAGAGTCACATGCACGGCGGCGTCTGGTCCAACGGGCATATTTGGAAGGTCTGCCAGCAGTTCGCGCGGTTCGGGGTGCCGCTTCATTTTACCGAGACCACGGTTCTCTCCGGCGATCGGGTTTGGGACAAGGCTCCCGGCAGCTCATGGCCGTCCACCACCGAGGACGAAGTATTTCAGGCCCGCGAAACCGCACGCTTCTACACCATGCTCTTTTCCCATCCGGTGGTTGCGGCAATAACCTGGTGGGATTTTTCCGACTTCCATGCGTGGAAAAACGCCCCGGCGGGACTTCTGCGGCAGGACATGACGCCCAAACCGGCCTACGAGGCGCTGAAGAAGCTGATCAAAGGGAAATGGTGGACCCGCACGCAGGTCCAAAGCGGCGCGGACGGCACCGCTCGGTTTCGTGGTTTTCTGGGCGATTACCGGCTGACCATCAGCGCGGGCACTAAACCGGCAATCGTG
The DNA here is from genome assembly GCA_026693085.1 of Planctomycetota bacterium. Lineage (GTDB taxonomy): Bacteria > Planctomycetota > Phycisphaerae > Tepidisphaerales > Tepidisphaeraceae > JAPLNB01. The sequence goes on from JAPLNB010000018.1 coordinate 4,560, forward strand.
AAGGCGTTTGTGCTGGAAAAACAGAAGGTCAACCGCTGGATCGTGAAGATCGAGTAGGAACCTACGTTCGGCTCACTGCGTCTATCAACGTGCATTCAGTCTCTTCACCAGGCCTGCGATCCGCTCGCCCAAGCGGCGGGCGCCGTCGAGTTCCTGCTCGCTCACACCGGGCTCAAGAGGGCCGGTCATGGCAGCCGACCCCGGTTCGCCCCACACACTCCCCGACTTCTCGTTCCGATAGAACGGACCCGCGACGATCATCCGGTTGCTCAACATGAACAACAGGAGGCTGGTGACGACGTGCTCCTTGCCTCCGACCTGGCCACCGCCAGCAGCAAACGCGCCGCCGACCTTGTCTGTGAAATCCACCTTCATCTTCCACGACCAATCGTCGATGACGACCTTCATCTTGCCGGGGATATTGGCGTAGTAGGTTGGGCCGCCCAGGATGATGCCGTCCGCCGCTTCGAGGTCCTGCTTGGTAACTTCATCGACTTTTTTCACAACGGCCATGACGCCCGGCACGCGGCGAATCCCCTCCGCGACCCCATGAGCCATCTGCTCGGTGTTGCCGGTGAGCGAATAGTACGCCACCAACACTCGCGGCGATGCTCCATCGCCGACCTTTGGCGGCACGGCCTCACCCGCGAAGGCGGCCACCGAAACTGCGAGAACCAGAGTCAGTAGGATCAGCGTCACGATCTGCTTGCAGGGGCAAAGGTGTGTCATCAGAAAGCTCCATGTCAAGAGAAGATACTGCGATGCGTGTGAGCCAATTATAGCGTTGCCGACTGAGGAGTAGGTTTCTGATCCGCAGGCTCATTTCACCGGCTCCTCGATCCATTGTCGATAGCATGGACCGCACAGATAAACGACGAGCCGTCGATAGACCTGGTTGAGCAGCTCTTGCTCGGACAACTCGTACATCTGCTTGAGGAGACGCTCGAACTCCGCCCTGGGATCGAGATTCATGTCCTCTTCCGAGAACTTCGGCGGCGTGGGATCGGCCAACGCCTCGATCCGCACCACATAGAAGTTGCCCTTCCCTGGCTTCAGTTCGATACCGCAGCGGGCACACAGCAACGGAGACATGTCGGTCCGATCGGGTCCATTCATGGACCCATTCTACGACATCCTGCCGGTGCTGTGCAGGAGGCAAGTTCTGCGGGTAGAATAGGAGGCAATTCAAGCAGGACTCCACTGAGGTGACACATGAGAACGCTCGTGTGGACGTTGACGGGTTGGCTGGCTGCCGCGGCGGTTCCCATGGGGTTGGTGGCCAAGGTATTGGCCCAGCCGCCACGTGGTGCCCAAGCGGCAATAAGCCTTTGGAACTTGGCCAAGACCAAGGCGCAGACGCATCGCTTCTCAACCCTGCTGACCGCCCAGGACGTGCGTGAGCGACTTTCCAGTGAGGATGGAATCAGCGCCGCCATCGACTGGTGCCGCAAAACAGGCGTGACGAAGGTGTATATCGAATCCTTCCGCGACGGCTACCAGGCCAAACGCGAGTCGCTGCAACACGCGAAACAGCGTTTCCAGGCAGCGGGTCTTGATGTCTCTGGCTGTGTGACCACGACCGGCGTCGGCAAGCGTTCCACTGGCTGGGCACCGATTTCCTGCTACACGGACCAGGCTACCCAGGAGCGGCTCCAGCGGATCTTCGAGTACGCCGCTGGGCTGTTCGACGAAACCATGATTGACGACTTCTGGTTCACCGATTGCACCTGCCCGCAATGCGATGCCGCCCGCAAGGCCAAGACCGTCACGATTGGCAAACAGGCATACCCGGTTGCCGGAGACACTTGGGAAGTCTACCGCTGCGAGTTGATGGTCCGAGTATCGCAGGACCGCGTGCTGGCGGCGGCCAAGCGGGCGAATCACAAGGCCCGGTTCATCATCAAGTATCCCCAATGGTACGACCAGTTCCACGAGCGGGGCTACGAGGTGCTGCGGGAGACGGCCGACTTCGACCGCACCTGGGTGGGCACGGAGATCCGTGACTACCAGGATCGGCAGTGGGGCGGCACGCCGCAGTATGAGGCTTATTTCATCATGCGGTGGCTGGGCGGAATCGGCGGCCCGAAGTGCGGTGGTGGCTGGTACGACCCCTACGGCACGACCGAGCGGACCTACCTGGAACAGGCCCGGCAGACCGTGCTGGCCGGTGCCCGCGAGTCGATGCTGTTCTGCTACGGGTCGCTCCTGAAGGACACCGGCCCGAAGAACGTCGAGGCCCTGCGGCAGAACATCCCCGAATTGTTGGCGGCTGCCGAAGAGGTCCGCCGCCGCGCAATTGTGGGCGTAGCCGCCTACAAGCCTGCCAGCAGCCATCCTGAGAACGAGCAGCGGGTGTTCGACTTCGTGGGTATGATGGGGCTGCCGTTGATGCCGTGTCATGAGTTTCCCGTCGAGGCCAAGGTGGCCTTCTTCTCGATCCACGCCCTCAAGGACCCCGATCTGCCGCGCAATCTGGCGGCTTTCATCGCGGCGGGGAAGCCTGTGCTGATCACCGATAGCTTGGCCAAGCGGTTGGCGGGCAAGGTGAGTCTCGACGTTCCCCTGGTTCGCATCCTGCCGGTGAAGGGCGACCCCAAGTCGCTACTGGAACTGCCGCAGGCAGAACTGGATGTCATACGGGCGGCGATCCTGCGCCCCTTGGGCCATACATTCCGTGCGCCCAATCGCGTGGCCCTCTACCTGTTTGCCGATGGGAGCTGGGTCATCGAGAACTTCAGGGACGAGGCCGTCAATGTGGAACTAGACGGTACGACACGGACAGTCTCCCCACGCGGCTGGCTGCTCCATTGGAAACCATCACCTGCATCGGATACTGACAGCCGGTTGCCTGGCAACGGTATCGAAGAGCGTACCGTCGAGAACGGCGCAGGACAACACGGAGATGCTGTCGCCAAGATTCGCAAGACGCTTCAGCCGTGGCATCCCTTCGAGAAGGCGTGGGTAGTCGAGGCGACCATGATCTTCAAGTCCACCTACAAGCGCACCCACCTGCCGTGCATCGAGATCGCCCCCGGCACACTTGCCATGCCGGTGGGGCACGCCTTCGAGGTCACCGGCGTCCTCAAGGGGGACGTGCAGTTTAAGGAGACGATCTCGCCGGATTTCGGTCGAGAAGGGGAAAAGTTCCCCCATGCCCTTGTCGATGGCCGCAGCTACCTCGTGTTCCTCAAGCCCAACGACAGCACGCTTCAGCGGATGCAGAAGCCCGACGCGAAGATCGTGCGGCTTGCGGACTGCGGTGAGGAGGTTGTTGCGGTCATCGACCTCTCGCAGGGCATGGCGGAGGCCGAGGCGGTACGGGTCCAAGCCACACAATCGGGCACCTATCAGGGCTTCCACTTCACACCGGAGAAATGGGCCGCCCTTCGCAAGGCCGAGAAGATCGACTTGGAGTTGCAGAAGCACTTCGTTCCTTTCCTTCAGAACGTGGTGCTTGCCAAAGGCGCCACGCTGGGTCAGGTCCGTTCGTACCTTGGCAAGCCGGATTACCATAGCGTCAGTGCGGAAGGAATCGGCTATCACTATAACTTCAACAGCGGCGCGGAGGCCCCTCACGGCGAGATTTCCGGTTCGCTGGAGGCACGCTTCACGCCTGATCTCGCGATGGATGGCTACAAGATCGAGTTTGCGCGGTGCGAGGTCAGCAGGAATAGGATTACCTCCATCTCCTGGACGATCTTGTCGGAGGACGAGCACAAGAGGTTGGGTGTGCCCCTAATACAAAACAACGTGGGCGCACAGCAGTAGCCATAGGGAAGCTGCATGAGCCAGCAGATCACCATCACCGCTTATTCCACCGCGCTGTTCTCGACGTGGATCTTCGTCGCTCAGTGGCGGCTGCTGCTCGATGCCGGAGACGGCGTCTGTGCCGGGCTCTTGCAGAAGACGCGGAAGATCCACACTATCGCCGTCACCCACGCAGATCGTGACCATCTAGCGGGGCTGTTCCAACTGCTCCAACTCAATGCCCGCGACGGCGTGCCGCGCATTCTCTACCCCGCCGACTGCGGCTCCTTTCCCGCGTTGGCCGCCTTCAGCGAGAAGTTCGATCCGCATACGGAAGGCCAGGCAACCTGGACGGCCATGCAGCCGGGCGAGGTAGTGCCCCTCGTCCAGGGATACAAGCTCCGAAGTGCCAGCAGTTTCCATTTCACCGATGCGGGCGCCCAGGTGAAGAGCCTCAGCTACTTGGTCGTCCGGGAGGTCCGCAGCCTCAAGCCCCAATACGTCGGCAATTCCCAGGCTGAACTGGACCGGATTCGGCAGGAGCACGGGGCCGACCAGATCACCCAGGTGACCGAGGAGCCCGTATTGGCGTATTCCGGCGACACGACCGTAAGCAATGCCGATACTTGGCGCGGCTATAAGATTTTGATCCACGAGGCCACCTACTTGAGCCACAAGGATGCCGGGGACCAAAGTGGCAGGCACAACCAGCACAGTGTACTGCCGGACGTGCTGGAGATGGCGAAGCAGGCAGGGCCGCAAGTGCTCGTGCTCACGCACTTTTCGCCCCGCTACAAACCAGCGGAGGTACTCGACACGGTTCGGCAGCAATGCCGGTCGCTAGAGTTGGCGTTTCCGGTGCATGTCGTGCCGCCGGGCGAAATCATGAGGGACTTGCTCAGCGCCGCGCCCATCTGGCGACCGTGAGGCAAAGCAGGGTCAGTGAACATCTCAATCAAGGATAACTGCCATGATCCATCAAGAACAATTCTCCTTCGAGACGACCGGCCACCGGCACATGGCCGATGTTACCGACCAGGTCGCGGCGATTGTTGTGCAATCGGGCATCAAGACGGGCATCGCTCAGGTGTTTTGTGTGGGCAGCACGGCGGCGGTCGGTGCGATCGAGTTCGAGCCGGGCCTCCAGCGCGATTTGCCCGAAATGTTCGATCGCCTGATCCCTCCCAGCCGTGACTACGGCCACGAGCAGGCCTGGCATGATGGCAACGGCCATTCGCACTTGCAGGCCACGCTCTTGGGGCCATCGCTTTCGGTGCCCGTGGCCGCTGGCAAGCCGATGCTGGGCACATGGCAGCAGATTATCCACCTGGAGTGCGATGTCCGCCCGCGACGACGCACCGTAGTGGTGACGGTCATGGGGGAGTAGGAAACCCTTCGGACCACGCCTCGGTGATTGCAGTAGTCGAGTGACAAGAGTCATGACGAAGGGAGAACAACCATGAGGAAGCCTTGGTACGTTCTGGCGGCCTTGGGAGCATTGGCTTCGGCGGCTGCATGTGCTGCCCAGTCCCACGCGGCCCCTCTGGAGCACCGCTGGGTTTACCTGGCCACGAACCTGCTCGTGGATAAGAACGTCGAGGACGCCCTGGTGCTCTTGGACCGGGCGGCCAAGGCGGGCTACAACGGCGTCGTCCTGACCGACAGCAAGTTCCTCCGCTGGGACCAGTTGCCCGAGCGGTACGTGCAGAACGTCCGCCGGGTCCGGCAGGCCTGCCGGGACCACAAACTCGCCTGCATCGCTTGCGTCTGCCCCATCGGCTACGCCAATGACCTGTTGAGCCGCGACCCGAACTTGGCGGAGGGTCTGCCGGTGGTGGACGCTCCCTTCGTGGCCAAGGGCGGCCGCCTTATCCCCGCCGACGATTCTGTCCGCTTGGTCAACGGAGGCTTCGAGCAGTCGAAGAACAACATGCCCACCGGCTGGAGCTTCGTGGATCAGCCGGGCAAGATTACCTTCATCGACACGGCCGTGGGCCACGAAGGCCGCTCCTCGTTGCGGATGCAGGACATCGGGCTGCACGACCCGCAGCACGGCCACGGCCGGGCCTGCCAGACGCTCACGGTAAAGCCATTCCGCTACTACCACGTCTCGGCGATGGTCAAGACGCAGGACTTCGAGTCCGCTGGGGAGGTCCAAATCGCCGTGCTCTGCAAGGACGGCACCGCGCTGAACTATCACAAGCCGCACGTCGAGAAAACCCAGGACTGGAAGCGGATCGACGTGACCTTCAACAGCCTGGAGTTCTCACAGGTCAACCTCTACCTGGGCATCTGGGGCGGGAGGCGCGGCAAGATCTGGTGGGACGATGTGCGGTTGGAGCCCGGCGGCCTGGTCAATGTCGTCCGCCGGGACGGGGCACCGCTGCGGGCCACCAGCGCTGACGGCCAGGTTCGCTATCAGGAGGACCGCGACTTCCAGAACGCCCGAGACCCCAAGCTCGGCATGATCCCTTGGCCTGGCGGCTTCACGGCCTGGCACGACCCGCCCACGGTGCCCCTGCCTTCCGGCAGCCGTATTCGTGATGGCCAGAAGGTCTCGCTCAGCTATTTCCACACCGCGATCATCTACGAGGAACAGGTCATGTGCTGCATGGCCGAGCCGAAGCTCTACGAGATTCTCCGCTGGCAGATCGAGCAGGTCCACAAGCACCTTCAGCCGGACGGCTATTTCCTCCAGCACGACGAGATCCGCGTGCAGGGCTGGGACGAAAGCTGCCGCCACGCGGGCAAGACGCCCGGCGAGCTTTTGGCCGAGAACGTCGCCAAGTGTGTGAAGTTGGTGCGCGCAGAAGACGTAGGCAAACCGGTCTACGTCTGGTCCGACATGTTCGACCCGAGCCACAACGCCCAGAAGGTGGGCCGATACTATTTGGTCAAGGGCAACGGGCCGTGGTACGGCTCCTGGAAGGGCCTGGAGAAGGATGTGGCGATCGTCAACTGGAACTCCGGCCCCGGCAAGCGGATCGAGTCACTTCGGCATTTTGCGGGCCTGGGCCACCGACAAATCCTCGTCGGGTATTACGACGGGCCGGTGGGCGCGATTCGGGGTTGGCTCCGGGATGGCGAGCAGGTGCCTGGGATCGTTGGGGCGATGTACACGACCTGGCAGCACCAGTATCGGGATCTGGAAGCCTTTGCTGCCCAGTTGAAAGCGCACTGAACAAAAGGGCCGTTGTGGCCTGCGGGGCCGCCGTATCCCGCTTGTCTGCCCGATCTAAGAACATTGCCACCGGGCGGGCCTCCCCAGCGCGGTCGGTAGCGATATAATGCCTCTGAGGTGCGACCAATGAACACGGGGCTATCGAACTTGGGCAGTGTTGACTTCTCCGGGGTTTCTCGCAGGAAGTTTCTGCGCCAAACGGGGGTGGCTGTCGGTTCGGTGGTATTGGGAAGCCAAGGCGTGTGGGCAGAGCCCTCGGCTGGTGCGTCAACGGCCGCCCAAGGACTTCCCCAGCGGATTCTGGGCAGGACCAAGGTGCCCGTCTCGGTTCTGACCCTCGGGACCGCGCCTTGCGGGCAGTCGAAGGTCTTCTCCAGTCGCCAGGTGGCGGACATTGTCAACGCCGCCGTGGACGAAGGTTGGCCAGTCGCTGAAATTGCTCAAGACCGAGCAGGTCGATCTGTTGTACTTCCAAAGTCTTGGCAACCACGACGTTGTCCGAGCGCGGCAAGCCGATGGCGCATTTAGCTGGTTGGTGAAGCAGAAGCAGTTGGGCAAGACGCGGTTCCTGGGCGTCTCGGGCCACAATGGTCTCGGAAAGTTTCCCACCTTCGTCGAGTCGGGCGACGTGGACGTGGTCCTGATGGTCCTGAATTTCGTCGATCGCCACACTTACAACTTCGAGGAGAAAGTGCTGCCCTTGGCCCGCAAGCACAACCTGGGCGTCGTGGCGATGAAGGTGTTTGGCGGGGGTGCGGGGCGGCTTTGCCAGCTACGGCGGCCCCCAGGCCCCGTCGCAGCTCGACGCCCAGTACCTGGAACTCGCCGTTCGCTATTCGCTGGGGCTGCCTGGCGTTGCGACGGTGGCTATCGGCGTGCATGACGTCAATCAAGTCCGCAAGAACGTGCGGATGGTCAAGGACTTCCGTCCCCTGTCCGCCGAAGAGCAAACACTGCTTGACGAGGTGGGACGCGAGTTAGCGAAGAAGTGGGGGCCACGCTTCGGGCCGGTGGGGGAGAAAAGTGACGGCGTCTAGCGCAGGAGACTGGCAGAGCAGGGTCCCGCCCATGTCTCGCACATGAACCGTGCCGAACGCATCCTGGTCATCCTCTTGCGGGCCATCGCGGTGGCGGCCGCGCTGGCCGTCGTGCCGGTGTTCATGCCGCATTCCTGGATGGACGCCTGCCATGGCTGGCTGGGCCTGGGCACGTTGCCCGAGACGCCCATCATCGTGTATCTGACCCGCTCGCTCTCGGCGATGTACGCCTTCCACGCAGGGTTGCTGTGGATCATCTCGCGGGACGTGCGCCGGTACGCTGCGATCATTACCTACATTGCGCTGGCGGTCATGGTCTTCGGGGCGGTCATGCTGTGGATCGACGTGCGGGCGGGACTGCCGTTGTTTTGGATCGCTGGCGAGGGGCCGTTCACCATCGGGATGGGGTTGGCCATCCTCATCCTGCAACGAAAGGCTTCTTCGGGCCAAGGATAGGGGGTGGAAACCGGTATTCAACCTATATTTGGACAGCGGCCCGGGCGACGACGACGGCCAAGGCTCGCCCCAAGGCCAGAAATACATGACCGGCCGGGAACTAATCCGGGCGCAGCTTCGTCTATTATTCGGTCTAACTCAAGGAGCAATACCATG
>JAPLNB010000019.1 GCA_026693085.1 Planctomycetota bacterium
CAATGGAGGATGAGCTTCTGGAAACCCCAGAACAGTTTACCCGGCCTGACCCGCCCAAGGCTCCCGTAGGCGAGGCCGTGGACCCGGATGATCCCAGTGTAAACATTGATCGGCACATCGCCGCAATGGACGCGGGCACCATCCTGACCGGCCTCGGCTTCGACGAGCGCAAGCCCTCGTGGAACTGCGCCGATCCCGAATACAAATGGTGGGAGCGCTTTGTGGGCAGCCAGAAGTGGACCGTGATCCGCAAGAGCGACGATGAGCCTCAAATGTTCGAGATCAGTGTTTACGCGCCGCGCAAGCTGACGACTCCCCACGGCTCACTGACGGACTACGAGCAGGTTGCGGGCGAAACGCTCCATGTCGGCAAACTGGAAGCCAAACTGCGCATGGCCTTGGGCGAGGGGCTGGATGACCCCGACCCGAAGGAGTACCTCGACCAGATCACCGGCTGGATCGACCAGTTGACTGCCTTGGGCTTCACCCCGGAAAAGTTCCAGCCCGGCACTTACAACAAAACAGTCGAGAATGAACGCCTCGCCTTCCATGCCTACCTGACCACCAAAAAGCTTTCAGCCACGGTCGAGCGCGAAGTATACGGCGGCAGCGCAATGGGCAGGATGTTCGCGCACTCACCCTACCGGCTCCTTTTTGGCTTTCGCGATCAAGCTGCCTTCCTTCAGTTCGTGCAAGAGCTTAACGCGAAGCTGGAAGAATTAGCCAAGACAAAGCCGTCACACCGCGCCGGGTTCATGCTCATGTTGGCGCTTGATAAAATGTACGCCCAGCACCAAGGGCGCAAAGCCCAGCGCGTAGGCGAAGCGCTGGGCGTCCCTGACCCCGACGCCCCGGAGGCGAACATTGAGCGCTTCGCCCAGCACATTGAGAAGAAAGAGCAAGAATGGATCGACTCGGCGATCCTGAACGCCACGACCGAGTTCGATCAAGTCATCAGTCGGCGCGGCATTACCGACTTCCGGCTGGCCGATGAATTGGCCGCCTCACTGGGCGACAAATGGGCCAACACCGCTGGCTATCCCAATGGCAGTGACGAATACGACATCGTGGTGTCTGCTGTAAACAACCACGCAAGCGAACAGTTCCCCGAAGGCTTTGACCCGGCAAGTCTGGGAGTGGACCTCCCTGAAGCCGTCGAGGACATCGACCCCAAGGCTTACTTGCAGCAGCTTCCCATTCCCGTCCGCGCCAAGATCGTGGCAGATCGCGACCGCGTAATGGCCGAGTTCGACGCCAACGCTTGGTTCGAGCAGGCAAGCATCGGAGAACTGGTCGAACTGGCCAAATGCGAATTTCAGTCTGACTACCCCGCCGACGCCGTAGGCGAGTTTTTCTTCGATACGTCACTCAAGGAATGGCACACCGCTTACACGGGCGACGGCTTCGAGGTCTACGTTGATGAGAGCGATGCCCAGCGCTGGGTCGAGCACAACCGGCGCGAATGGTATCCCATGCTCTGGCCCAACGACATGCCGATCAAAGAGGCCGCCGACCCCGACGATCCCAGCGCCTTCATCCAGCACATGGAGACGGACTGGCGCGAAATCCTGCGCAAGTACGGCTGGACGGGCGACGACCACTACACCTTCACGCTGAAGTTCCCTGATCGGGTCTGGGGTCCGAATTGGCCGGTGAATATCTTCGCCCATCACGGCTGGAGCGAAGGCCCGGAGTTCGATTACGTCCACCAAGACCCCGACAACCCGGACATTGACGCCGAAGACGCCGCCTACGAGCGCTGGCTGGTCGACCATCCGGTGGGCAGACGCGAGATCGAGTTCCCCGACTACATCGCCTTCCAGTTCGGGCGCGAGTCCTACCGGCGCATCGAAGTGCCGCTCGCCAAGCTGGCCTCCTTCTGCTCGCGCCTCGTGGCGGGAGCCAAGAAAGTCGTCGGCACCGAAACCGTAGCCTCGGTCCACCAAGGGCACGGCCTGACGGACATGCTCTGGACGCTGGGCACCGAGATCGCCCGCGACCTACAGATTCCGCTCAAAGAATCCGTCGACGACATCCCCAAAGAGCAGTTGACCCACATGGCCCGCAGCGGCAACTGCCCTGAACTCTGCCCCTGCGGCGCGTACTGCACACTAATCCAGCACCGTCTGCTTCCTGACGGAACACCTGCCTACCACATCTGTCAGACCTGTGACAGCAAAACGGCTGACGTGGCGGAGAACCTGAACGTCGATGACCCGACGAAGGAGTTGCTGCACGCCGCGTTCGATGTGCCCGCGATGCTCCAGCGCCGGGGATACGAGAAAAGCGGCAGCGAGCAAGCATGGTACAAGGTGTTCCGCCGGGGGCCGACCGATCTTGACCTGATGATCGAGGTCAAGCGGCGCGGCATGGGCGGCGAGGCCAGCGAGGGCGACATTGTTTACGACATCACGCTCTACGATTACCCAGTCCACGAGAACCCGGAAAAGCACTGGAGGCCGTTCGTCTACCGCTACGCCCGCAACAACGCGCAGATCGAGCGCGTGCTCAAGATTCTGGAAGCCCGCATCCGCGCCAACAACCTGCGCGGCGTGCGCAACGACGAAAGCCTGCCGGTCGCCCCGGTGCCCCCGGAGGACGACCCGGAGCAGGTCATCAAGTCGCACGAG
>JAPLNB010000020.1 GCA_026693085.1 Planctomycetota bacterium
CCATCGCGCACAAACCACACGCTTCCGCTCGCATCCGCCTGGCCCTCCACCCGCAGGCCGCTGAAGTACGAGCGAACGAGCGTTGCTCCGGGCGGCGTGCTCCCGCTCCTCTCTTCCAAAATCTGCGCATACCCCATCGGATTCTGCGAGTCGTTCAGGTAATACGTGCTCGGCCCCGTACCGGTCCGCTGGCTGATCCGCTGCCCGTCTTGATCATACCCATAGCTGGTCGTGACTCCGCCCGCCGTCGCGCTGACCATGCGGTTGCGAAGGTCCCAGGCGTACGTGGAAGAGCCGTTGCTCGTCAGCGAGCCGTTGGCGTCGTAGCCATAGCCGATCACGACGCCGCCGGTGGTTTCGGTCAGAAGCTCATCGCGATTGTTGTAGGTGTAATCGGTCGTGGCGGCCTGGTAGCCGGCCTGCTGCTTTCGCGTGCGGTTGCCGACGAGGTCAAACGAGCACGTGGCCGTGTAGTCCTGCCCGTTGACGATCCCGTCGTCGCCCTCGTCGCGGGTCTCGGCCGTGAGGCGATTCAGGGCATCATAACTCCAGTCGATCTTGGCGGTGCTGAACGGGTTCACGTTCACGCCATCGTCCTGCTTCTCGATCACATAATCATGCTGGGCATTGCTCTCGACTGCGCAAATCCGCTCGAACAGCGTCTTGCCGCGTTCATGCGTCACACTCTTTACCTCCAGCCGGAGTCATCCATGCCTTCATTAGCCACGACGAGATCGGATTTCACGACGGAGCATTTCTGCGAAAGGGGCGTATTCCAAACCGACGACCATCGGGCTGCGTTTTGAGTAATCATCTACACATTGTATCGCCGAAGCTCGATCACCACGGAGCATGTGGCATACCGGCAGCCGGTACGCGGCGTCCAACGTAGGGGTGCTTGGCTTACAAAGCTCCGCAATCAGCGAGTCCAGGCTGGCTAGCGAACTCATGTATGGTACCCCGTACTCAGCAAGGTCGCCGACCAACCGAACCAGAGCCGGTTCGTAATCCTCGCTCGGGAAGAACTCGTATTCCGCGTAGCTACGCTGTGGCATGACGTACCCAATATTCGCTGCCAGAGTCGCTGCCAACCGAAGTCCTCCGAGTTCTCCAACAATCTGTTCAACTTGCTCATGAATCACGCCCACGTTCGGCAGAATGCGCAGCCCATCGTCATTCTGGGCGACCGACCGATTAAGCCCGAGCCAGCCCTGTATCCGTGGCTGTATTGGGAGCACATACTCGACACGTCCGCGCCGAGCAAACCCGAGCGGTGTAAGGTGAACACGCAGCCGATCAAACACGTTCTTGATCAGCTCTCGGGGTGCCTTTCGCCAACCCATGGATCATCTCCAGAATCAGTGGAAATCCAGGCGAATCTTCATGGGAATCCGCTGGCCAACAGGTAACCTAGCCGCATCTGCATTGTCTCCTCTCGGGATTCCACCATGTTGGAGGAATTCATGGATGCCCGTGTCTTGGTTCGCACTCAAGTCTGCAGTGAGCCCATTCTTCGATTCGATGAAGACCAACATTCCATCTGCTTCTTCACCTACGATATCAAACCGAACGCGCCTGCCGCTAATTGGCGACTCCATTGTAATTTCCTTGCCACGCACTTTACCTCCGCGCTGTTGCAGATCGTCGATACTCTTCTGAACGCCAGCCTTGCCCTTATTTACTGGACCAACACCCCCTTTATAGACAACGAAATCAGCTACGTACACTCCCGGTGCCACAGCACGTGGAATGACGACCACTGATTTGATTGCGGATCCCGATCCGACCAGAGCGTACGATGATCCAGAGTTGATGGACCCGCTCCCAAACAGCGACGTTACGACTCCGAGCACGTCGCTACTGGCCACCATACTGTACCTGTACCTGTCCTGCCAGTTAGGCGCGTTGTACGCTTGCTGCATGCTGACAACGCTGTCCCAGACTCCTTTCATGACGCATGTGATCAACAGCGAGATAATTCCGGAGACCTTCAGCAGTTCCACTTCGGTGAACCGCCCTGATGGATCCACACCCAACACCGGATTGCCACTGGCATACAGGTACTTGTGCAAACTCAACGGCTCGGCAATGTTCCCCTCATAATCGTCCTCGCTGACAAACCGGTGCGTCTGCCGCCAACGTTTGTCGTGGTAATAGAAACTGCTGCTCGGGTCGTACTCGCCGTCGCCGCCGAAGAGTTGCACTGTTTTCGCCTGGGCCGCCGTGATGTTCGTCGTGGCCTGCGTGTCCGGGTCGATCCGCACAAACGACACCGCCTCGCCATACGCCGCATAATCGTAC
>JAPLNB010000021.1 GCA_026693085.1 Planctomycetota bacterium
GCTTATGGTGCTCCTCTGGTTACCCAGGCTCGCCTCTGTCAAGCCGATTGCGGTCCCAGTTCTGGCTGGCAGACCGTCGAAGTGTCCATCCGTTGCTCGGGTTCGTTGTTCTTCGATAAAAACCCGTGACGCTTTCTACGCCACTCCAACCGCCGTCCTTCGCCTTTCGCCCTCCTTGGCTACTCACCTACTGAACAACGGTGCCCCGCTCGGTTTCGCCATAGCTCACCATCAAACCAGGCTCAGTCGTCAAACCCTGCGGGTGAGGGTACAAGGCGGCGTGCAGGAATCGAACCTGCCATAAGCCATCACCGCCGATAGAGAAATGCCCTGCCTTCGAGGGTTGGGGGCGATGAGTGGCAGGGCGAGAGAAGAGAGAATATCGTTTCTGTCAGTCTTCTCAGTTCACTCATCGTCCCCATTCACCTATTCAAACCTTCAGGTGAATCTCCTTCTAATATTATCGACTTTTCCCGATTTTATCCTCAGTCGCCTGGCGGGTTTGGAGCGATTCTCCCAAGGATGGTTGTGCTGGTCATCGCCCAAACAAAAACTGGTCATAAATCAGGTGGGCGGTCATCCATCTGGGCGTTGCTTGTCGGACATGGCGCCCGACAAGCAGCGGAGGCAGCAGCAGTCGATGATCTCCGACGTGTACGTGATTACAGACATCTTCCCCGCCGCAAATGGAGGGGCGGCACCGGTAGGCTTTGATTTCCTCGTCACCGGCGATTTTCTTTTGTACTGAGGCGATGCGCCTGGCTGCAAGTCGCAACAGCGCCGCGAAGGCGTCCGCTATTGTGCCGTACGCGATGTACGCCTGCGCAGCACGAGAACGCAGCCGAGGAGAAGAAAGAGCCCTGATGGTTCGGGCACGATGACGGCCGCGGCCGCAATTGTGCCGACGGCGGTTCGGACCACATTGGTGGCAAAATCATAGTCGTAGGTGATGCCGCTCCCGTTGTTCGGGTCGTTGGCAAGCCGATCTGAGGCATCATTGAACGTGTGATAATAGGCGTTCGTGCCTTTGTACCAGATCTCGTTGGCCGTGTTCTCCGCGATCATCAGCGATGGGTAGAGATATCCATCTTCCATTCTCATGAATGGGCCCTGGTCGCTGGCATACCACTCGTAATATTCGCTTTCGCTGCCATGGGTGATGGGGTTGACGATTAGATCGGGCGCATAAAGCGCGGCGCTGTTTCTGAACTGATTGGCCCAATCGAGACAGCCGGCCTTCTCCCATCGCGTGCCGAGGTCAAGATCCTTCACGTGATCGGGCTGACTATCCCAGCCGGGCCGGAGGATCATGTCCATGTTCAACACTCCAGCAACGTTCTGATTCGCCGGATCGCTGTTCTTCTTCACGACATTTCGGACATAGTCCCAACTGCCCAGCATCCACCCTTCCTCGCCGCCCCAGGCAATGAAACGGACGGTTGATTTGAAGTGATATTGGCTCAGCACGCGAGCCGCTTCGAGAACCCCGGCGGTACCGGAGGCATTGTCGTCTCCTCCGGGGGCGTCGGTGTTGTCCTCCCGATGGTCGTAGTGGCCGCTGATGATGTACACCTGCTGCGGATTCTCTGTCCCTTTCAGTTCCGCGACGATATTGCTGTAGGCGCCCTGTTCGCTTACGGCGAGGCCCATGGCCGTGAACTGGTCTTTGAGGAACAGCCGGGCTTCGTTGAAGCCGAGGCTGGCGTTGGCGGTGCCGGCGGCGTTGTAGCGATTGCGATATCCCTGGTCGTAGCTGGGTCCGCCGTAGAGCCCCAGGCCCATGTTCTGGAGACTGAGTTGATAGGCGGTGTACTGAGTCTGCGAGACCTGGTTGACGGGATTCCAGGGCGTGATCTGCCCGAAGCATGGCAGTGAAAGCACCGCCAGGATGGCGACGACGATGCGAAAACACAATGCGTTACACGGTGGATAGCTCTCTAAAGCCTTGCGGCTGAACATGACATGCCCTCACAAATACCCCCGATGAAGATAATCTATCCCACGGTTGCGTTGGCGGCAACTGGGTCCAGCGGAATAGTTTAGAATAGCGATTTGAAATCGGGGGCAACCAGGCAGGTGCCCGGGGGCCTAGCTGGGCGCGGTTCACCATGGGCCGAGAGCATTTTCGGCAGAGAGGGCGTCGTGCTGCTCCAGTCCCCAATAAACGACTCGACGCCAAGCAGGAATGTCTCGCAGCCGCAGATGTGCTTGTTTAGCGTCCTGTGTGCCCGACTGCCGATAATACCACTGGCATGGATGCCCGCTACAAAAGCATGGATGCTCCCACCTGTCCAGGCTGCGCCGCACGCAACCGCCGCATCGCCCAACTCGAAGCTCAGAGCGCGTCCCTGGAGCAGCGCATCACCAAGCTCGAAGAGCAGCTTGCCGTCGCGACTCGCGCCTCCAAGCGACAGGCAGCGCCTCGGAACATCCAGATTGTTGGGAACGTCCTCCGAAGTCTTGGCGGCCCCTTGCCGGAGGGCAGAATACGCGTGACGATGGTGCCTCAGGACGGGGGGTACCAGCAAGCCCTGGGAGCGCCGTTGCGGAGCAGTGGCGCGACCGGGCCGCCGGGAGCGGGCGTCCGAATCGGCGAAGCGAAGGGCGTCAAGTGGTTTCACCGCACAATATTTGCGGCACGGTCCGAGGTCACGCAGAGGCACGCAGCGTGGTGCAAGGGGTGTCGGACCAGGCATCGAGGTCGCGAAAAATCCCGTGTTGCGGTGGCGTCATGTCAGTGAAATCAGACTGAACACCGACTACAGCACGCGAGGTCTTTCGGCCAGCGAGATCGTGGCCGTGGTCCAGGCGTGGCAGAACGGCGCACTGAGCCGGCATTCGATGCTGGACATCTTCCGTCGTGGCGAAGTGCTGCCGGAAGGGCGGACCAACGAGGAGGAGGTCCGGCTCATCGGGCTTGGAAAGCCGGAACCAGAGCCGCAGAAGGGCTGATAACTGATGGCAGAGAGCGGCACCCTTGGCGTAGGAGCGTTCGTTCCTTTCTTATGTGTTGGCACTCATCTGCTGCCATCCCAGGTTGCCTTGCAGCGCGCCCTCGCATCACCGATGAGCGCACGACTCCTTTCAAAGTCAGCGGCGGAGAATGTGTTGATGTGAGTAGTGCAGAAGGCACCAGACATTTGCGCCAGCTTCCTTTCTAGTGGATCCCGCTCAGACGCGGATGTCGCCACAGCGATCTGGTGCTTCAGGGTTTGGTACTCCGCTTGGATTTCTGTTTGTGTGACTGATAGCACGCAATTGCGTTTGGGACTTGATGCGCGCACGGCGGTTAGTTCCTTTTCTCATATTCGGGCGCTGTTCTGCAAGCTTTGCCTGGCGGCTTGGTTTATCGAGGATCGGTCGGCTTTGCTTTGGCCACGCCCATTTCCAGCAACTGCAAGTTGGCGTCCAGCGACAGTTCGTTCATGTAGAGGGTGCCTCTGGAATCCACGTTTCGGGAGACACCTTTCCACGGATCGGCCATGCGCTCGTATTGCGCGCCCGCATATTCACCTTCCGTTTGCTGGGCCCAGAACCCGCACTGGACGATCCGGTCAAACAGCCGTGTGAAAACGGGTTCTTTCGTGAGCTGGCCCAGCCGGCGCAGGCAGGCCAGTTTCTTATTGTGGTAGGAATAGTTGGAGTATTGCTGAAAGCGTTGCTGCTCGGTGTGACAGGTCTGGGTGGGGTTCTTTACCCAGCTCAATTGTTTGGGGCAAAGCATCAGGAACGCAAACCAGCCGTTGGCCTCAGCCCGTTGCATGCACTCGGAGTCGCCGGTGCGTTCATATTTGTCCAGCCAATATTCGCAAACCGACCAGATGCTGTCGGATTCGAAATCCTCGGGATAAAGATCGGGGTGCTGGCCGGTGAACCAGTAGCGATCTTCCGCTTTGTTGCGGAGGAACGGTTCGAGCTGTTCCAGAGTCTTGAGATACCTCGCATCACCCGTGATGCGGGCAATGATCGGCAAGGCAGCCATCGTGCGGCCGGAACACACCGAAACGGATTTCTTCAGCGTCTTGTAATCAAGCTTCTGGGGCAGCCCGCCGTCCGGGTTCTGCTGCTTGAGCGCCCAGTTCACCGCGCGCACGGCGGCTCGGTACCAGTCCTGCCGGTCAATGCCTTCCTTCTGCTTGAGCAATTCCCAGGTCTGCAGCATGTAGCGGGCGGTATGGACATTCATATCCACTTTGTAGCCAGGATTGGTGCCGCGGTCGTCGCTGTTAAACGAGTCGTCTCCGATCATGTAGCAGGTGTGCATATAGCCGAACAGCGGACTGGACGCATCTGCGATCTGCGCTTTGAGCGTGAAATCCATTTGCTCGATGCACCGCTGCCGCCAGAGGGGATCGCCGGTTTGGCTGTACACCAGGTATTCGAAGAAGGCCGACTGTGGCGAAACGGGGATGTAGATTGCGGCCCAGACATCCTGCAGTTGATACCCTTTGCCAGGCTTCCACATCTTGGTGTTCCGCCGGCCCTTCAAATAGAGCGCCAGCGCCTCATCGGGAGTGCGGATGAACATCGGTTGGACCTCGTAACGGTTCACCTTCACCCAGTCGCGCACAAGTTGGCTAATCGCTTGCGCTGAATTCCCGGCGTCGTTCAGAACGACCTGCAGCGGCATGGAATAGGGCACTTTGGCTTTGAGCTTGCCCCCGCCCACCCGAAACTGGGGAGCTGTGAGTCGATTGCGGAACTGGAAACCAGTAGCCCCGGTCCAAGACGTGGGATTCAGATAGTCAAATGCCGGGTCGATGCCAAAGAGAGTCACGAGCGACAGATCAGGCCGAAAAACCACGACTGAGGGCACCCCGACACTGACCACGCGCTCCAGGCACAATTCCGATGCGTTGCCGGCAAACGGATAGACCGTGCAGCGCCAGTCGCTCTCACCAACCCCATGATAAGCCAGGGCGACTTCCCAGCCATCGAGGTCGTGGTCCACTGACCAGCGGGCTATCAGTGCCGCCTTGGGCACATCTTCTGCCAAACTCACTTCGACTTCGAAGCGGAACATGGCGCCATCCACCGGCTTTTGGCCAGATAAACGGGCTGTACGTCCATTGACCTGCCTGACATCCGCCGCGGGCAGCCAGAGATCCTCATCCATGTCGGTTTGATGGAGGCAAAGGACACCCTGCGAGAGCGCACGGTCCACCGGCTTGTCACGGAGGCATACCCGCCCCAGGGACCAACCCGCCGCCCGGCGCTCCAATTCCCACACGAGGCCCGCCTTGTTCGTGAGCACGATCCTTTCACCGGGCTTCTCATATGCACCCCCGGCCACTGCCTCTGTTGGCGGAGTTGCGTTGGGAAAAGCGGCGACGTAATGCGCCTGTACCCGCTTAAGGTCCAACGCTGTGGAATAGACTGCCACTTCAGCCAAGCTGCCCTTCAGGTACTTGCCTCCTTCCAGTACCGCCTCCCCCCCGAGTTGGATGGCACGGGTGTTGGTGATCGCCTGACCGCCGTCGTTCGCCTCTCCGGCGAACCGGCCATCGACCCAGAGCGTGCAAGCACCATTGTCCGACCGTGTCCAGACAACATGATGCCACTTGCCATCGTTCAGGCGTCCCCGCGACACAATCAACTGATCCCGGTTCGCATCGCGCGGCCCGCTGGCCGCAACGATCCGACCCTGATTTCGGCCCGCGCTTGTCGAACCACCGATGATGGTCCAATCACCGGAGCCCACCCCGGCAGTCGCCTTGCTCACCAAGGCGGCGCTGCCCGGCCAATAGGGCTGGTCCCAGGCCTGAGTGGACTTAAACCAGAATTCAACGGACAGTGTATTCAGCGCAAAATCAGCGTCGTGAGGAATCTCCACATAACTCTTCCCGTCAAAGCTTGCGGCCTTGCCGCCGCTGGGAGGCCCCTCAGCCTCCAGCGCGACACCGCCATGATAGCTACCGGGATGGACGCCCACTTGGTCCCTGGCGATCGCGCCCGAACCGCCGGCTCGGTCATCAAATCGCCACCACGCCAGTGGTCGGTCCTGCCGAACTTCCTGTGCGTAATCACCGCGCGCCGACCCGGTCCCAGCCGTTAACAAGACCAGCAGCATTGCAGGCCTGCAGAACATACGGACTGTCTTCATCACGTTTCCTTTCTGCCGGTGCGTGCCTGTTTCGCCGCGCATTGCCGCATAGCACAGTGTAAATGCGACAACGCATCCACCGCTCATTCTTTGCTTTCTCCAAAAACCGTCAAGCGGTTTGTGAAAGAGTTTCGTTCAGCGTGCGGCAGGGTCTTACGACGTGCCGCAGCGTGGTGCAAAACGAATGGCGTGGCGAGCGGCGAGCGATCCGAGATTCCGTAAAACGGGGTATAGAAATGGAGGCGACACGAATCATGGCACTCAAGTTCAAAGTGGAATTGAAGGACGAGATTCCGGCGGAACTCATTAACCTCTACGTCGAGCGCGATGACTGTGTTCATCGCGGCAGGTCCCTTGCCAATTAGTGACATGATGCAGCAATATCACTGCTCGGTCGTTTCTCGACGAGAGACCAGCGAATCGGCACTTTGGAAGCATTTTGCATCGCCTCTTGCCTGATGTGATAGCGTTCCTTACTGATTCGTATGGCACGGACGGTCCGGCCAATTCCTCCCCCCCGAACACCACGAGCACCGCGATGGCTCCGGCGATGCTGCCAACGGATGTGACGGCCTGCCATGCGATGATCGCGCAGCTCCTGGAGCAACTGAACAATACCCAACGGGAGAATGCCCAACTGGAGCATCAGCTTCAGCAATTGCTGCGGCGGCTGTACGGGCGCTCCAGCGAGAAGATCGACCCCAACCAGCAAGTGCTGTTCGCCGAGCTGCTTCAGCAACTACAGGCACAACCGCCGTCGGCCCAGGAAGCTCCCCTCCCGCCGACGCCCGCAGCCAAGCCCTCGAACAACGGCCACGGCCGCCGTCGGCTGCCGGCCGACCTGCCCCGCGAGCGGATCGAGCTGGATCTGCCGGAGAACGAGAAGCTCTGTCCCTGTTGCGGGGCGATGCGCCAGAAGATTGGCGAGGAGATCAGCGAAAAGCTCGACTACGTCCCGGCCAAGGTGAAGGTCATCCAGACCGTGCGGCCCAAGTACGCCTGCCGTGACTGTGATGCCGCCGGACACGGAGCCCAGATCGCCATCGCGGAACTGCCTTCTTCGCCGATCGAGAAGGGCCTGGCGGCGCCGGGCCTGCTGGCGGCGGTGATCGTGGGAAAATATTCCGATCACCTGCCGCTGAACCGAATGGAGCGGATCTTCGCCCGTCACGACATCGACATCAGCCGCTCGACGATGTGCGACTGGGCGGGGCAGTCGGCGGCGGCCCTGCGGCCCCTGTATGACCGGATGGCCCAGCAGGTGCTGGCCTCTCGAATCATTCATACGGATGACACGCCGGTGGATGTGCTGGACAAGAAGCTCAAGCAGACGCGAACGGGGCGGTTCTGGATCTACTCGGGCGATGCGGAGCATCCGTTCGATGTGTTCGACTTCACGCCGAGTCGATCGCGTGACGGGCCGATGCGGTTCCTTGAAGGTTGGGGCAAGGACGAGCGGCGCTATCTTCAGGCCGACGCCTTCGGCGGCTACGACGGCATCTACCGGGGCGAGGCGGGCGGCAAGGTGATCGAGGTCGCATGTTGGGCGCATTCGCGCCGCAAATTCCACGAGGCCAAGAGCAGCGACTATGCGCGCTGTGCCCAGGCGCTGGCGTATATCCGTCTCTTGTATGACGTGGAGCACGAGGCCCAAGAGCAGTTCCGGGCACAGGAGCACAGCGAGAACGCCCGCAGCCTCTGGGCCATCCGCCTGGAATTGCGCCAGACACAGTCGGTGCCGCGGCTGGAGCAATTCAAGTCCTGGCTGGAAGCCCAGCAGGCGAGCCACAGCGGGCCGGTCCTGCCCAAGAGCCCGCTGGGGCAAGCCATCACCTACGCCCTCAACCAATGGGCGGCGTTGTGCGTGTACTGCACCGATGGCGAACTGAACATCGACAACAACATCTCGGAGAGAACCCTGCGGCGGATCGCCGTGGGAAGAAACAACTGGATGTTCTGCGGCTCAGATAACGGCGGAAACACTGCCGCCATCCTGTTCAGCTTCATCGCCACCTGCGAGCGGCATCAGGTCAATCCGTTCGATTACCTGCGGGATGTGCTGGGGCGCATCGCCGCCACGCCGATCAGCCGCCTGGAGGAATTGCTGCCGCAGAATTGGAAGGCCATCCGCGTCGCCGCCCACTCTTGAATCTTCGCCGGGCCACCTTTCCACAAGTCAATGGAATCTGTCATGCACCGGGCGTCCCGACGCCCGATCGCCGCACGGGTGCAGTCTGCCGGACGGAGACGACAGTTCTGGCCAGCCGCTATTCGAATTCGAATGGCTTAAGAAGCGGCCATTCAGTTGGGTGGTGCGCTGGTTCGGGTCGGATAGGAATCGGTACAGCAAGAGTTTCAAGACTCGAAAGGAGGCAGAGCGTTTCACGGAAATCAAGCAGGCTGAAGTCCGCGAGGGCAGAGGCGATCCGCCCGAGGAGATCACCTTGACGGACTTCGTGAACGAGCATGAGCAGGTCATGAAGGGGCAGGTTGCCTCTGAAACCCTGCAGGATCAGATGCGAGCCCTTAAGATGTTCAAGGCACATGTTGGCGACGGCATGTCCCTGAGTGAGATTAGGCCGCGGCAGGCCGAATCTTTCGTGGCGATGCGGCTGTCGTCAGGGGCAAAGGTCGCAACCGTGAACAAGGACATCCGTACGCTGAAACGGGTGTTCAATCTGGCGATCAACCCCAGAGGGTATCTCCCTCCCGGAGAAGACCCGTTTGGCGGCATCAAGCAACGCAAGCAGAGCGTCAAGTCGATCCGATATGTGACCTCCGAGGACTATCGGAAGCTGCAGAGCACCGCGTCCACCACTTGGTGGAAGGCGCTGTTCACGGCAGCTTACACGACCGGAGCTCGCCTGAACGAGATCCTGAATCTGACCTGGTCGGACGCGGACTTCGCCCAGAACCGAATCCGCATTGCCAGCAAGGAAGCCGGCGACACCCTGGCCGGCTGGGAGCCGAAGGACCACGAAGGCCGCATCCTGCCGGTCCCGGTCGAGGTCATGCAGTTGCTCGCCGACCTCCAGACGGAGGCCCCGGAAGGCTGCCCATATGTGTTTGTGCCGGACTGGCGATGGGACTACATCCAGAAGTCCCGCAAGGCTGGAACGTGGCAGGATGAGCAGCGACTGGTGAACAACCTCAACCGGCACCTGGAGACCCTACGGAAGCGTGCCGGGGTGGGGAAGCTCACCTACCACGACCTGCGGCGGTCCTGTCTCACCAACTGGGCTCGACACCTGCCGATCCACGCAATCCAGAAGCTGGCTGGCCACAGCGACATCAAGACGACCCAGGTCTACTCCTTGTCCGTTCAGCACGATGACCTGGAGAAAGCCCGGCGGGTTCAGTCGCGAATTCTACGCGGCGGATCGACTGACCCAAAACTGACCCACTCGGGCCGAAAAGGCGGTTCTTTGCGGCGAGAAGCAGATGGGCCAAGCACGTAAATGCCTGGCTCATCGAAGCTTAGTCAAGCGAGCGCGACGGGGTTCGAACCCGCAACCACCGGATCGACAGTCAGGCCAACGGTCCTGCCAGCCATCACGCTAGAGCACATTGCATATCAGTGTACCGCATACCCGCAATGACGGAACCAGCCGGCGGCGTCGGACGAGGTGATGATCTTGAACGCGTCGGCGGCCGCG
>JAPLNB010000022.1 GCA_026693085.1 Planctomycetota bacterium
GTGATCGTCATTCTCGTCGCCACGGGCATGGGCACCGCCCTGCTCGGTAGCATCAAGGTCACTCTGGCCCGCAATCTGCGGATTGACGAGGCCCGCATCGGCGGCCTCCTGGCCGCTTTCGGCTTCACCCTGATCCCCGCCATGCTCGCCGTCGGCTTTGTCAGCGACCTCGTTGGCAGGCAGCCCGTGACCATCTGCGGCTCGATCCTCTTCGCCGTGAGCCTGGCGGTGCTCGCGCAGGCGACCGGGTACCGGATGGTCCTGGCGGCAACGGTGCTCCTCAGCGCGGCGTGGGCGACGCTCATCAATGTCGTCAACCCGCTCTCGCTGTTCGCTTTCGGCGGCACCGCGGCGTATGCAATCAACCTCGGGTGCTTCATCTTCGGCGTCGGCTCGTTCGTCACACCCCTGGGCGTGGCCTTTCTCGTGCGGCGGCTCGCGCTGCGGAACGCCCTGCTCCTGCTGGCGACCACAGGCATCATGATCGCCGTCCTGGCGTGGGGGACGCACTTCCCCGCCACCGCCCCCGCGCCGGCCCAGCAAGCAGGGACGACGGCTGCCGCCCTGGGCCTCGGCACCTTGCTGGGCGACGCCGTCATGTGGCTCTGCGCGCTCGCCCTGTTCTTCTACATGCCCGCCGAGGCCACCATGGCGGCCTGGGCCACGACCTACATGACCGATAAGGGGATGAAGGAAGGCTCCGCCGCCGCGCTCCTCTCCGGCTTCTGGATCGCGTACACCGCCTCGCGGCTCGTGACCGCCCTCACCCTCCCGAAGGGGAGCGAGACGCTGGTGATCCTCGGACTCTCCCTCGTCAGTGTCGGCGTGTGGGTGGCGGTCGTGCTGTGTCGCGGACGGGGGCTGACGGCGTCGCTGGTAATCGCAGTGGGCGTCATCTTCGGGCCCATCTACCCGACTCTCGTGGCCGTTCTGCTGGGGCACTTCCCGGAATCGCTGCACGGTCGGGCCATCGGGCTCTTCTTCACACTGGGCGGGCTGGGCTGCACGGCGCTGCCCATGCTCATCGGCGCCTACGCTCGGCGGACCAGCGTCCAGCGCGGCTTCATCCTCGCCGCCGCCTCCGCCGCCGGCCTTGCTCTCATCGCCCTGCTGCTCTACGTCAAGGCATGATCACTCCTCCCCCTTCGGCGGATGAGGGGTCGCATGCCCGATCGACCGTACGGTCTAGCAGCCCGTGATGAAAGTCGCTGATTGTCCGATCGCTGGATCGATCACGCGGCGAGGCGGTGAAGTCCGGAGATTTCGCCGACGCCGGTTCGGACAGCACCCGGCGACGCCACAGCCGCGCCAGCAGTGTCCACAGGGCCAAGAACAGGCCGATGACGGGCCTGGCGGCGGTGGCGAACGATCAGGGGGAGGTAGTCGTCAAGTACACCTGGAACGGCGATGCCAACCTGGATGGCGTGGTCAATGCCGACGACTATTTCCAGATCGACTCCG
Organism: Planctomycetota bacterium; assembly: GCA_026693085.1. GTDB lineage: Bacteria > Planctomycetota > Phycisphaerae > Tepidisphaerales > Tepidisphaeraceae > JAPLNB01. The sequence continues at coordinate 1,462 of JAPLNB010000022.1, forward strand.
GATTCATCAGCCAGAAGAAGGGCTATTACAATGGCGATTTCAACTATGACAACACCGTCAATGCCGATGACTACTTCCTGATCGACTCGGCATTCATTGGGCAGAGTGGACCTTCGGCTACATCGAAGCCTGATTCGGCGGTTTCTGCAGATATGATGGTCCAACCGAAGGCAAGAAAGGTGGCGCCGGACGGCATCCTGAGCCATTTATTCGCGACTGAGCCGGTGCTGTAGGCGCGGTCGACGGTGGCTGGTTGAGCTACGGTTCCATATGTCTGGGGCCTTGTCGCAGCCCGCACGCTTTCGCAGGGTTTATCGAGGGGAATGGTGCCCGGCGCCGGGAGAAGCCGCTCTACATCTACTACTCGATGTCGCACAATCACGGTCCCATCGTACGCACTCCCGACAGAGGCTCATTTTGACTTCGATAACATGCCAGCCATGGGGGCAGCTTTGGAGAATATCGGCCTTAGCGGCGTATTCATTGGCGTTGAACGCCGCCTCGAAAAGTACGGTGGTCGCTGAAGACGTTATCAGGTTGCGGGTTCGCTCTCCGCTGCTGCCAGCAGGGACCAGGATGCCTTGAGGAAACAGGCTTCTCGCCAAGCGCCCAATCTCCACTCCGTGCTCCATCCTGAAGAGATCGGCCTCGGTTGGTGGGGATATTTCTATGTCATGGCGCAGGTACCAACCCTGCGTCATGCAGGATTGCGCGGCGAGGAAGACATCTTTCGTGACGTGCCGCATGGAGACTCTGGCAGTTGCGGCCCCGAGAGTAGCGCGAAGGGCGAGGAAGCTCAAGCATAATCCGCCAAGCGAAATGGCTGGTGACAACGGTCGTCGGGGAGAGCGGGATGGTGCCTTGTGCAAATTCGAGGGGGGATGGCTTTCCGTGATGGAGGGGTGGATGCTATCTGCGTACGGGCGTATAGCCCCCCGACTGTGCCCGAGAGAACGATGTTCCGGCGGCATGGGGGGGGGGTGCCACTTGGCAGCAAGGTATTCCAGAGCGTGGGTGCCCCGAAATGTATCCAGCTTCACTGCGAATGAGCGTGTTGGAGGCTTCCTGCCTGCGAGCACCTGTTGCTACAATCTCCACGCCCAGTCCGAAAACAAGAATCTTATGGAATTGCCCCTGACCATCTCCGAAGTTCCTCACAGATCGCCCGCCTACTGGGCCACGGTTGCGCTCCGAGACACGATTCTCCGTAAGCCCCTTGGGCTGGATTTTTCGCCCGAGGATTTGGACGCCGAAAATGACTCGCACCACGTTGCGTGTTATCGGGGCGCACGACTGGTTGGGTGCCTTGTGCTTCTTCCCCAAGGAGACGATGTTCGGATGAGGCAAGTGGCCGTTGTTGCCGAATTGCAGGGGCAGGGGATCGGAAAGGCCATGGTGCAATTCTCAGAGGCATTGGCTCGGAAGTTCAGATACCGGCGTATGGTTCTCCATGCCCGTGAAACGGCAGTGCCCTTTTACGAGAAGCTGGGGTATTCGAGGGTGGGGGATAGATTTGAGGAAGTCACGATCCCGCACTGGGCAATGGTCAAGTCCAACCTCTTGGTTGTCTGGCTCCTCACCGCCCTCCTCCTCATCCCCGCCTGGGCCCTCCGCAACACCTGATGGCCCACCCGAATGAGGAGTGAGAACTCTACAGGTTGACTAGCGTGTGGCGAATGAGGCTGAGGGCGAGAAGGAAGTGAAAGGGGTAACCAACGACGGTGAAGAAGTGGCCGCGGTTGGGATTGTCGCAGAACCCAATAAGGCAGAAATGGGCGATGCAGAGATACGCAGTCGTCAGGGCGAGCAGGGTTAGCTGGGTTAGCGGACAACGGCGTCGGATGTCGCGGATGAGAAAACCGAGGCCCCTGAGGAACACGGCGAAGTAGGCGATAGAGCAGGCCCACTCAACAGGACGATGGGGGGGGATTGGGGATCATCCCCCAGGCGATAAAGCCAACAGAGAGCATGCCGAGGGCGGCGAAGTGGAGGAGGCAGAGGGCGGCGACACGGGCGATGCGGGGAACCCGGCCGAGGAGGGAGGAGAGAAGGAGAGTGGGCAGAGAGAGGGAGAGACCGAAAGCAAGGCAGACGACAAAGAGGTAGTCGAACTGGAACAAACGGCGGCGGGATTCTGCGGCTTGGGTCAACACACTGAGGGGTGAGGCGTGCCAGGTGAAGTCGAGGGTGATGGAGATGGCGGCGGGGAGAAGGCCGGTAATGAGCCAAAGAGGAATTCGGAAGGGAGCGGCACTGGGGCCGTGGGCGTAGGAAAGGATGAGGGGCGGGACAGGGGCCAGGGGAGTCATGCGGGTACTGTAGAGAAACAAGGGGAAAGGCAGAAGGGGAAAGGCAGAGGACACCCGGTCACGCAACTTGTCGGGCGCTGTGTCCGACAAGGAGAACCGACGCCATTCAACCCGACCATGGCCAGTGCTCCGGCGCACAACTTCGCTCATCATCCCGCCCATCCTCGGTCATGTCCGGCTCTGGCAGTCTACCGAAACGTCCTGCGGCTTCGGCCAATAGGGCATTGTCCATCACGGTTTGTCTGCAATTGCGTACAGGAGCCATACGCCACCGGGTAGCCCTGTGTGGCGATGTGAACGCTCCTGGGCTCGCCGCTGAACCCAGACCTGTCCAAGGCCCGTTTAGACGCTCAGGAACGCTGGTTTGCCTTCTGGTGAACATCCCGCGACATCTTGTTGGTAGGCTCCACCGACAAGATCGAGATTGGGCTTCGACGATAACCTGGCACGATGTCCTATCACCCAACCGCCTTTGACCCGTGCGCCAAAGCCGATGACTCCTGTTTCTCGCTTCAGTCCCGAGTCTTCAAATCGTCCGTCGCTCCTGCCGTCCCAGGCTCGCGTTGACTGTCGGTCGGCTCGACAGGTATCGACAACGAATGATGAACCGGACAGACTTTACTCGCACGTGCGTCTGCGCAGGAGAGCAAACGTCATAACCGCGACCGCGATCGCGCTCGATGGTTCGGGAAATGGAATTACGCTCAAAGCGATGCGATCGTCCTGCTTGTAACCATACGTGAACTGGTTCGCACGTGCGGCATCGATGGTGATGTCACCATCGTTCTGCACGCTCCAGGGCGGGTCGGTGCTGGTAGCCAGAGCGAAATACCACGTGATGTCCGGGTTTGGGTTGTCAAAAAGAAAAAGATAGATCGGTAGATCGTCGATTCCGGTCGTTGCACCGCTGCCGCTGAACGCGCCGCTGGCGTCCGCAAGTGTTCCGACACCGATCGGCCGCCAGTTCCCATCCCCGATGGCACGGCTGTAGTGATTGGGATAAAGGTTTCCGACAGCATCGCCGTAGGCATAACTGTACTCCCACGGCTGAAATCCGGGACCGAACGTGCCGGCGATCACGAAATCGCCCTGAGGCGGAGTGGGGTCCTGAAGCAGTCCGTGGTAGCTGACAGTCGCCCCGGCCGCGGTAAGCGGACCAAGTAAGGCGGCAACGGCCGCTCGCCAGAGAATTCCTGCGACAACGAGTGACAATTGGAGTCTCATTTCACACCTCCCACAGAATCGGTAATTTACCGAGCAGAGTGTTGCATTTCAAGCATAAAGGGAATTCATAATCCACTTTCGGCCGTACTCGGAATGGGATTCCCGTATCGACGACAGCCCGACTCGCGGACAGACTAAGCGGGCATGATGGATAACAACCAGGCGGCGGCCGATGGCACAATCGGGAGGCGGAGTTTTGTGAAGGCGATGTCGGCGGCGGGGGTGGGGGTGGCGCTGACCGGGTTGGATGGATGTGCGAGCGTCACGAAAACTGCTCTGAAAATACTCCTACGCGGCCCGGTCCACCGGACGGAGTGTGACCTCGTGGCCGAGTGATTCCAGCCGCTTGACCAGGTAGTGCGTCAGGCGATGGGATTGGAGCTTGTCCAGATATCCGGTACATGGAGCTTCATGGCTACCTCGACCACGGCTATCGAGTCCTCGGCCATCCTGACAAGACCAAGACCACTCCGGAAATCGTTGAGCATGCCGAGCATGTTGATCTTCCCGGATTGGACAGGGAAAAGGTGATTGCCCTTAAGCTCGATGGCAACAAGGAGGCCGAGCTTTCCGGCAGGAGGCTGAGAATGGCATCAGAACTCGTATTCCAGTCATGGTGGCAGGCGTTGGCTGCAGTGCCGAGTAACCGACAGGAACTGGACTGGTGGGCAGGCGTGAACCAAGGCGGCGATTCCTCAAACTGGCTGGCGCTGTGGGGCTTGGTGCGGTGATGTCCGGCTGGGCAAGGGCGGCGGACAACGGCAAGCGACCCAACGTCGTGCTCATCATGACCGACCAGCAATCCGCCGACGCGATGAGCTGCCACATGGGCAAGTGGCTCATCAACACTCCCGTCATGGACCGCCTGGCGGCCGATGGTATGGTTCTCAGGCGGGCCTATAGCGCCAACCCTCTCTGCCAGCCACAGCGCAACTCGATGTTCACGGGCATGTACCCGCACCAGACCGGTGTGACCTCCAACGTCGGCAAGGCCGTAAGCCTCGACACAAAGGAGTTTGTCTGCCTGGGGACCTGCTTCAGGGACGCTGGCTATGAGACGGCGTACAGCGGCAAGTGGCATCTGCAATATGACCTGAACGACTCGAGGGCTCACGGTTTTGAAATCCTCAGAAGCCGGATCAACGACAACCTCGATGCCAGGACAGCGGATGCGGCGGTCAAGTTTCTTGCCAGAAAACATGACGGTCCGTTCCTGCTGGTGGCGAGCTTCACGAATCCACACAACATTTGCGAGTGGGCAAGACGGTTAGCCGGCCGCAAGGATGAATTGTCGTGCGGCGAAATTGGAGCACCCCCGGCGCTGGACCAGTTGCCACCGATGCCGGGCAACTTTGCGCTGCCCAGGAACGAGCCTGACGGCATGACCGTCATGCGCAAGGGATACCACTACGAAGGCGGGCTGTTTCCAGTCGGCAAGTTCACCGAGGCCGATTGGCGCAAGCAGCGATGGGGATATTACCGCATGATCGAGAAGGTGGATGCGGAGATCGGCAAAGTGCTGGAGGCGCTGCGGCACACGGGCCAGACCGACAAGACCCTTATCATCTTCACGTCCGATCATGGCGAATGTGCAGGCGCGCACCACTTCAACCAGAAGACAGTGTTCTACGAGGAATCGGTGCGGGTGCCGCTGATTGTCGTGTGGAAAGGCAGGGTTGCCGCGGGAACCAGCGACAAGCTGGTGAACACCGGCATTGACGTCTTCCCCACGCTGTTGGAGGCCGCCGGCATCGGGCTGCCGCGCAAGCTGCCTGGCCAGAGCCTGTTGCCCCTGGCGCTTAACAGATCGCCGGCCGCATGGCGCGATCACGTGGTGGTGCAGAACAACATGACGCAGACGGGGCCGGTAGACGAACTGGGTTTCGCACCGACGATGGAGGGGCGGATGGTAAGGACTGAGCGGCACAAATACTGCGTCTACAGCCGCGGGGTGCGTCGGGAGTCGCTCGTGGATCTGGACGCAGATCCGGGCGAGACGAACGACCTGGCCGGCGACGGGGGATACCGCGAGGTGCTGCTTGCGCATCGGAGGCTGCTGGCGCAGTTTGGCCAGACGCACAAGGACCCGCTGGTTGCCGAATTGCTGGCCGACGATATCAAGCCAATGTCGTTTACCGCGGCTGACGGGCTGAAGGCAAAGAAACCGCGAACCGCCGGCGGCGAATGAGATTCGGGCCCGCCGCCATGGGGCGTGCTTCGAAACGGCCTCAGGCCGGGACTTGGGCAAGTGGCCGGGCGTGGGCTCGGTTCCGGCCCAAGGCGACAAGTCCTTTCGCCAGGGTCTGGCGATCAATCTGGCGGATAGAACCGCGACACCGGTGATGGTGGACAACGGGGCGGTGCTCATCAAGCGCTTCAGACTCCTGGGGCTGAAATGGTCTTCATGGCGAAGAAAGCAGTTCCGCAATGGCGATCCCGGACTCGCCGGCCACAGAGTAGAGGAGATACGCACGGCCATCGGCATCCACGCCCTCATAAGGCAGCTCCGGGCGCAGCACTTCCTCCGGCGCTGACGCCCTCCAGGCTCGCCAATCCCCTGCCAACGCGGCTGGGGGATGTGCAATCCCTGGCCCCCGATTGCACGGCCATCGAGCGGGAACGCAACCGATTGGGCGTCGGAGTGGACTGGCAGTTCACTGCCGCTGGCGCCCGCATCAAGCTCAAGAGACTTTATCCATCAATCCAGGTGCGATGAACCACTAGGGCCATCCTTTCTTTTCTAAATCGCAGAACATCAACCGACACCACTGTCCGCCGGTGCGCGGACGCTCGCTGTCCTCACAACTCACAACGTAAGCAAGTCGGATCAGACTTTGGTACCTACACCTGTGACCTCCTGAATGCGCCGGCCGACCTCACGTCTGACTGTTTGAGCCTTCTGAATTGACTCCTGTTGTCTGATCTCCTGGATTTTCTCCACTCCCGTCACCTGCCGTTGCCGCTGACTCTCTTTGAATCGTTCCTGGGCTCTTCGACCTGCCTCGGCGTTGAGCAAATCCTTGCGCATTTCTTTGGCCATTTCACTGTCAACTTCAGGTGGGATTTCTGGCTCGAAACCGTCTTTGAGCAGCTTATCCCGTTCTGCTTGGACCAACTGCTCCATCGCCACTTTACCTGCGTCAGCCTGCACCTGCTCTGATTTCTGTTTCAAAATAGCATTCATCCCATCAATGACACTGTCGTCCACAAGCACGCACTTGAACTGCGCACCGCTGGCGACGACAAGCCGAAATTCGTTCGCTGGTTTCTGAAACATGGCCTGCAGTCCAGGAGGCAGTCTCAACTTCTCCGGCTTTTCCAGATCACCCTCACGCAGTGAGTAGTTAGTGACGTGCTGGTAGCTGAAGCTCTCACTGACCTGACCGTAAGTCTTCTGTCTAATGAAGTCATAGTAGAAGCCACACACTACCAGTTGTTTGTCCAGCAGGAAAATATATTGAAGATACCATACGCGGAATAGCACATTGCCCCCCGTGCCCTGGCGGAAGGTCATGATGTTTTCGTCCAGCAATTCGATCACCTTCCTCTTGCCCGTCGCGCGCTGATCACCACCACTGTCCGACACGAACGCAGGCTGCAACAACCCCCAGCCATCGACCAACAGTCCGCGAACCTTGCTGTTGGCCACCTTCTCATGGCGGATGTAATCGCCGATATTGTGCTCGTCAATATCCGCCGCGACCACATCGGAAAGAAGTTTCTGCTCCATCGTCTGTATTTCCCGGTCAAACCAAGCTTGGACCTCCTCTGGCGAAGGTGGCGTTGGAATCTGCGAGACCAACTCTCTAATTTCGCCGTTCAACGCTTCATTCTCAGCGTGTAATTTCTGAGCAGCTTCCGTCAAGTCAGCGATGTTCTTCTGCATCGCCTTTTCGAGCTTGGCCTTCGCAAGTGCAAAGGCAGCCGCACGGACTCCAATGAATATGATGGGCACCATCGCGAGTGGTGCCCAGGCAACCAACGCCGCGATGAGCGCCACGGCCGATCCGGCTGCCTCCAAGATCAATCTTTTCTTAATAGCTGCTGTCTTGTCCGTAAGATGGCGGCGAGAACTGCTGATCTCGTATTGTAAATGGAACAGCAGTGTCTCGTTATCCTGGATCATCTCCTTTTGCGGAAGACCAATTCGACTCTCACCCGGTCGGTAGAAGAAATTCCACTTCTTCATGGACAGATCGTCCCATTTGCCGGCATCGTCACCCCCGTATGGCTCCATTCCGTCCATCCAGTGGTCCCTAGCGGGGTCATCATAGCAACTGTAGTTGGGCAAGAATCGCGGTTTCCCACTACACGGGAAGGTGCCATCATGCATGTTCAGTCTCACTTTCAGTATTCAGAACGTTGGCGGCATCACGAGATGCATCGCTCTTCAAGCCAGATAGAACCGTAGTGCTGCACCTGTAGATAATCGCAGATGCTTGAGCATCATCTTTTCCTCAGACGGCGGGCGATAGCTCGCGACCGAGGCCAGAATCGCTTGCGTGTCAGGGCCCCTGCAACTCACACCCTTCTGCCGGTAATAGTCATACCGCACGATTGCCAGCAGAAGCGTGGGTAGATTCGGACCTGGCCCGCCATTGTTCGTCACCACTTGGCATAGGAGGTCGGTAATCTCATCGACCGTCGCTGACGGTATTTGTCCCAAGGGCTTCCCAGCCAGGGCCGCCAACGAGTAGCACACAACGGCATCGTCATTTGCAGGGTCAAGCGTCCTTGCCTCATCAAATGATCGCCCTGCGGCAACGTAGTCGCGACGTTGCAGGCTCTGGAGGCCGGCGGTCAAGGCCTCTCGCCCTCTATCCTCTAGGCTTTTCTCAGTAAATGCATTGGTGATGTTCGTCTGCTGGGCAATAACATTCTGTGTTTGAACGTTTGTTTGACTTGCGATATTGGTCTGATTGAACTCACGTATGGCCGAGTCATTTATCGCCACGCTACTTGCCATGCCTTTCGGCGATCCGGATTCTGCGGCGATAAGGTTAGCTGCACACTCGGGGCAGAACTTGGTGTTCGGGCGAACTGCCGTCTTGCAAGAAGGACAAGCTACTTGCTTCTCGGCGCACTCTGGACAGAACTTCGCGCCAACAGGAATCTCTTGCTCACATTTCCAGCATTTCATACCGTTTCCTCTGCCAGCAAGATCACCCGAGGGCCTGGCCACATTCAGGGCACGCTCGCCAGTTCTTCTGGACCGGCTTGGCGCATTGCGGGCAAACATGAGGCCCTTCCGCTAGCGACTTGCCACAATTAGGGCACGCCTTCCATCCGGGCTGCACATCTCCGCCACACGCAATGCACTTGCTGGGTTGCTTCGCATGTGTTGCCCCACACGCGGGGCATGCCTTCCAGTTTGGCTGCAATGTCGCGCCGCAGCCCATGCATTTCGTGTCGGAGGGAATAGCGACTGGTATTGCGGCAGGCGGCGTCTGTGCCGAATTCATGACCTGCACGGTGGGCGGGTATGCCATCCCCCCCATCGAGGGTCCGGTCACTATTGTTGTCGGCGGCATTTGCTTGGCCGCCTGCATCATGTCCGCCGACAGCCCAACCATTCCGCGTTGGTGCTGGCGCTCGCGATCCTCAGCTTCCTTGAACGTGTCCAGGTTGTTCTTAGCGGCCGCAGCCGCCGCCCGGGCCTGTACTTTCTCTGTCTCAACCGTAGCGTACTCCTGTTCGGTGGCCTGTACCAGTAGTGTGTTAAGCACTGACGCATCCACCACTCCGTCCTTGCCGCCTCTCATACCCTGACTGATCAGTCGCTCAAGCATCCCCATCCGGTCGCGTGATTCATCTAATTTCAGTTTTCGCTGCTGGTACTGACGGTCAATCTCCGCTTGTTGTTCCCGAAACCTGGCTTCGCTCTCCTGCCGCCGCTGCGCAATGATGCGGTCGTGCTTGGCCGTCGCCATCTCGATCTGAGCCTTGACCGTGGACCACATTTCTCTGTCCTGTAGCTCAGACTGTGCCAGCCGTTCGGCTTGGCGCTGTTTGAACTCGCTATCCTCAATCTCGAGGCGCAGCATCTCCTCATCGCGTCGCTGCTGTACTCGCAGCGCACCTTCTTGTTTTTCAATCCCGAGTTCTATTTCGCGGATTTGGGCGTCTATTCGCGCGGTATCCACGCGCTTACCTTCGACCATCAGATCGCGCTGAATCTCGCCCCCCAGATACAGGTTTCGCAGTTGTTCATCCCCCTGCGTCTCCGCAACCTTAAGTTGCTGCAAATTATCCAAGCGGGTTCTGTCGATCTCCAGTACCCGCTGCATTTGCGCGAGTTCTCGTCCGTGGGCAAACTTCGTCGCCTCATCTTCTCGCTCGATTTGCTTTCGAGCGATGTCGGCCATCTCCTGTTCGGTTAGCCCCCAATTGATGGTGAAGCTGGCTACAAATAGGCCGCACGACTGCAAAGTCTGGCCAAGTTCCCGCGTCACTTCTTGCTCAATTCGACGCAAAAGTTCGCGGTTACCGCGCAATTCATCGACGCGATGAGCCGCGATCTGTGGGATCAGGACGCGAGCTAATAGCTCGTTGCGAACCATGGCGGCTAAGTCCCAGCGAGATATCGCAACTTTGCCTTTCAATAGTGAAATGAACCTCTGGGCGTCTTGCCATGCTACTTGAAGACGCACGAGGCATTCGGCGCGAACTACTTCGTGATCGGCACTAACGGCGACAATGGACAACGCACTCACATCCATGTCTAGGTTGACACTACCGGCACGCGCGCTTCGCTCCGCACCCTGTTCAAGCCACCCGACCTGCTCGCAAGCCCTGACGAAGTCGATTTTGGGAAGGTGTTCATGCTCCTCGGTGCGGCTCGCCGTCTGCACCGATGTGGTGACGCTCTTTCGTGTGGATTCACCGAGATAAATTGTGAAATCGATTGGGCTTAGATCGACGAAATAGACATCAACGTCGGAGCCGAGGCCAAACCACCCAGCTATGGAGTCAAGTAAACCGGCGGTCGTTTGGACGCTGGCTTGGCTGATCAGTTCCTCTGCTCTCCCATCCCTGACTATGATTGCCCCTTCATTCGGACCAACAGCTACCTTTTTCAATAGCCAGCCCGGTAGGTCTGCCCGACTAAGCTTGCACGCCACCGTGTCTTTGCCGTAGACGCGCCAACGGGCCTCTTTGGGTAGTGGTTCCTTGGCTTTCTTGCCCTCTTCTCCTTCGTGCTCATATCGTTTGAGAGTTGACGACACCACAGCCTCCAATCAACTGATGACAGAAAGCACGCACTAGATCATCGCGGCAAAAGTTTCATGCCATCGCTTGCCGATACCTTTGGAATCACGGATGAGAAAGGGAAGCGATGGTCACGGCAGACCCGGATACACAAGCGGTCGTTCTTTCTGCAAATCAACGGTCTATCCTGGAGA
>JAPLNB010000023.1 GCA_026693085.1 Planctomycetota bacterium
CACCTTGGTGGGGTAACCCATGGGCGGACTCCTTATTAGCTAGTTATACAACTAGAACATATTGCCGACAACAAAGCAAGAGATATCCGCACGAATTATAAAACAAAGGGCCAAACTCCAGGCCCCGGATGTACATCCGGGGCTCCTGTTGTTCATGGATAAACAACCGCAGTTACGACCCTGCCTGCGGTACCGCCTCGCGCGGGGCGGGCGCGGTAACCGGGACCAGCGTAACCGCAGCAGACGTTGCCTCGCGCGGCCGCGGTGCCGGAACCTCTTTCTCTTCCTCGATGGCAACAGCCAGGTGCTTCATACGCAGGTTCAGGTATGGGGAAAACGCGGTGCCCGCCGGGATCAGGTGGCCAAGGATGACGTTCTCCTTGAGGCCGACGAGCGTATCGATGGCACCGGCCAGCGCCGCTTCCGTCAGGACCTTGGTGGTCTCCTGGAAACTGGCTGCGGAGATGAACGACTCGCTCTGCAACGACGCCTTGGTGATGCCGAGCAGCAGCGTCTTGGCGCGAGCGGGCTTGGGCTTGCGGGCCTTGGCGGGCTCCTTGCCGGCAGCCTCGGCGGCTTCGTTGGCTTCCTTGAACTCGGTCTTGGCGACGGTGTCGGCTTCCTTGAGGCTGGTGGCGCCAACCTTCTCGATCTTGACGCTCTGGCTCAGCACATCGTTGCCCAGGCGGAACTTAAACTTGTCAAGCACCTCGCCGGGCAGGAACTTGGAGTCGCCGGGGTCTTCGACCTTCACCTTCCTGAGCATCTGGGCCAGGATGATCTCGATGTGCTTGTCGTTGATCTTCACGCCCTGCGAACGGTAGACGTTCTGCACTTCGGTCAACAGGTACTGGTGGAGTGATTCTTCGCCCTTGATTCGCAGGATGTCGTGCGGAATGAGCGAGCCGCGGATCAGCGGATCGCCGGCCTCGACGTAGTCGCCGGCATGCACCTGGAGTTCCTTGTCCTGCGGGACATGGTGCTCGCGCTCCATGCCCGACTCGGACCGGACCATGATGGTCATCTTGCCGCGGCGGCGATCGGAGCGGAGCTCGATCGTGCCAGAGATTTCGGCCAGGACGGCCGGGTCCTTCGGCTTGCGGGCCTCGAAGATTTCGGTGACTCGCGGCAGGCCGCCGGTGATGTCCATTGTGCCGGCCGCTTCGCGCGGCTGGCGAGCGAGCATCTGACCCGCGACGACGGTCTGGCCGTCGGTGACTTCGATACGGGCCTTGGCCGGCAGGTAATGGAAGTCGAGGATTTTGCCGCCGCTGCCAACGATGGTGACCCGCGGATGGCGTTCGCCTTTGTGCTCGATGACGACGAGCTTGCCGCCGGCGCCGTGGCGTTCTTCCTCGACGCGGACGGTTTCGCCTTCTTCGATATCCTCGTACTGAACGACACCGCCCTTTTCCGCGAGAATCGGGCTGATGTGTGGATCCCACATGACCAGAGGCTGCCGCGGCTTGACCTTTTCGCCATTGCCGGCCATGACCACCGCACCGTAGGGGACCTTGTACTTTTCAAGTTCGCGGCCCTTGGGATCGAGCACGGCGATTTCACCGTTGCGCTTCAACGCGACCAGGCGCTTGTTGCCCTCGGCGTCGGTCACGTTAACCGCGTTGATGTCGCGGTGCTCGACGGTGCCGGCGGACATGGACTTGATGTCGTTTTCCGCCAAAGCTCCGGTCGCGACGCCGCCGGTGTGGAACGTACGCATGGTGAGCTGCGTGCCGGGCTCGCCGATCGACTGGGCGGCGATGATGCCCACGGCCAGGCCCTCTTCGACGGCACGGTTGGTGGACATGTCCACGCCGTAGCAGGCCGCGCACACGCCGCGAGGGGCTTCGCAGGTCAGCGGGCTGCGAACGCGGATCGACTCGAGTTTCAGCGCCTTGAGCTTGTCGGCGATCTCGCTGGTGATGACCTGATTTTCAGTGACGATGACCTCGTCGGTGATCGGGTTGCGAACCGTGTCGCGGGTCGTCCGGCCGACGATCAGGTCCTTCAGCTCGACTTCGATCGTTTCGCCTTTGTAAATTGTGGACTTGGTGATGCCGTTGAGCGTGCCGCAGTCGGCCTGGTTGATGATGACGTTCTGGGCCACGTCGGCCAGCTTACGCGTGAGGTAGCCCGAGTCGGCGGTCTTCAGCGCGGTATCGGCCAGACCCTTACGGGCACCGTGGGTGGAGCTGAAGTATTCCAGCACGGAGAGGCCTTCGCGGAAATTCGCCTTGATGGGCGTTTCGATGATTTCGCCGGAGGGCTTGGCCATCAGACCACGCATGCCGCCGAGCTGCCGAATCTGGTCAACGTTACCACGAGCACCGGACACCGCCATCATCGCGATCGGGTTCAGGTAGCGGAGGCTTCCGCCGCTCTTGGGCGCGATTGGCCGGCCTTCGGCGTCGCGATAGTCGCTCGAGAGGCCTGCCATCAGATCCTCGGTGACCTGCTTTCTTGCGTGGCCCCACACGTCGATCAACTGGGCGTATCGCTCCTGCTCGGTGATCGCGCCCATGCGGTAGTTCTTCTCGATCTTGTCGGCCTTCTTCTGGCCTTCATCAAGAATCCTCGCCTTGCTCTCGGGGGCGCGGATATCGGTGATGCCGAACGACAGACCGGCCAGCGTTGAGAACCGGAAGCCCAGGCTCTTCAGGTCGTCCAGCAGCGCGATGGTCGCCGGCCGCCCGAGTTGGGCATAGGTGTCCGCGATGACGCGGCTGGCGCCCTTCGCCGTCACGGCAAAATTGTAGAAAGGCATCGCCCGAGGCAGAATATCGTTGAAGATGCACCGTCCCACCGTGGTCAACACGGCGTTGCTGGTGAACTTCGGCGGCTTGGACTTGGGAGCGTAGTTGGGGTCCTTGGCCTTGCGGCGCTCCTCCCGCGATTTCCAGGCTGCGTCCGTGACCGAGATCGGCCCGCTCTTGTCCTCCGGCACCACATATGTCTTATGGCTCAGCCGTACAAAGACCCTCGAGTGCATCGCGATCTTCCCGAGCTGATACGCCATGATCGCTTCCGACATGCTGTTGAAGATCTTGTATTCGCCTTTGTCGCCTTCGCGGTCGCTGGTGATGTAGTACGACCCGAGCACGATGTCCTGGGACGGCGAAATGATCGGGCTGCCGTTGGCGGGGGAGAAAATGTTGTTCGGCGCGAGCATCAGCACGTGCGCTTCGGTCTGCGCTTCAATCGACAGCGGGAGATGCACCGCCATCTGGTCGCCGTCGAAGTCGGCGTTGAAGCCTTTGCAGACCAGCGGGTGAATCTTGATGGCGTTGCCTTCCACGAGCACCGGCTCGAACGCCTGGATGCCCATGCGGTGTAGCGTCGGAGCACGGTTCAAGAGCACCGGGTGCTGGTAAATCACTTCCTCAAGAATATCCCACACTTCGGGGTCGCGGCGCTCGAGCATGCGCTTGGCGGACTTGATCGTGTCGGCCAGGCCATGCTCCTTGAGCTTCCGGATGATGAACGGCTGGTACAACTCCAGCGCGATTTTTTTGGGCAGGCCGCACTGGTGCAGCTTGAGCTCCGGCCCGACCACGATGACCGAGCGGGCGGAGTAGTCAACACGCTTGCCGAGCAGATTCTCACGGAAGCGGCCCTGCTTGCCCTTGATCATGTCGGTCAGGGACTTCAGCGGGCGATTGCTGCTGCCCAGCACGGGCCGGCGGCAGCGGCCGTTGTCGAACAGCGCATCGACCGCTTGCTGGAGCATGCGCTTCTCGTTCCGAATGATGACTTCCGGCGCGTTCAGGTCCACCAGCTTCTTCAGCCGGTTGTTCCGGTTGATAATGCGGCGATAGAGGTCGTTCAGATCGCTCGTCGCAAAGTTCCCGCTCTCCAGGAGCACCAGCGGCCGCAGATCCGGCGGGATCACCGGGATCACGTCCATCACCATCCACTCGGGCTTGTTTTCCGAGTTGCGCACGGCCTCGATCATCTTCAGGCGCTTGGTCAGATCCTTGATCTTCTGCTTGCTGTTAGTTTTTTCGATGTCGGCCCGGATCTTCTGCGCCTCGGCATTCATATCCAGCGCCATCAACAGCTTTTTGATGGCTTCGGCGCCCATTTCGGCTTCGAATTCTTCCTTATACTTCTCATAGGCCGAGCGGTACTCGTCCTCGGTGAGGATCTGCTTCTTTTTCAGCGGCGTCTTGCCAGGAGCGGTAACGACGTAGTCCTGGAAGTAGACGATTTTCTCGATGTCACTGGTCTTCATGTCCAGCATCGCGCCCAGGCGGCTGGGCAAGGCCTTGAAGAACCAGATGTGGACGATCGGGGCGGCCAGGTTGATATGCCCCATGCGCTTCCGCCGCACGCGGCTGTGGGTCACCTTGACGCCGCAACGGTCGCAGATAATGCCCTTGTATTTCGTGCCTTTATACTTGCCGCACGAGCATTCCCAGTCCCGCTCGGGGCCAAAGATGCGTTCGCAGAACAGGCCGTCCTTTTCCGCGCGGTACGTGCGGTAGTTGATCGTCTCGGGCTTCTTCACCTCGCCGAACGACCACGAACGGATATCGTTCGGGCTGGCCAGTTGAATCCGCACCGAGCCGTAATCGTTGATTCGATCATAGACGGTTTCAGCCATGGTTATGCGTCTCTTTCTTCTGACTCGGGCAACTTGCCCGTTGTGATTACTTCAAAACCTCTTGCCGATTCGCGCCTCAGCCGCTGCCATTTCGCCAGTCGCCGCACAACAAACCGGACGAGGTACACCAATCCGACGATCAAAGCAGCGAGCAGAAGTACGCTGAAGCAGCATCCGCCGATCATCTCCGGAACACTGTGATCGAACATGCGATCGTCTCAGCGGTCAGCTTCAGCCTCGTAGGGCCGGCTTCAGCCGCCGCTTCCGCTTACGCGGATCTCTTCCGCTTCGCCGGCTTCCTCTCCCGAATCTCAATCACCTTCCTCAACGCCTCGTTCACCGCGGCGTCGTCCGCGAATGCCTTGCGAATCTCGGGCTTCAAACGCACAAAGCCATTGCGAAACGTCATGAACCTGCGCCAGTCGCGAGGACCGCGGCCGATCGTGGGAAAACGACGCGGATCGCTCGTGTCCGGCGGGCAGTCGTAGGCCATCTCTTCCGGGCTGAATTTCACGTACCGGACGTTAACCTTCCGCGAAATAGCGGAGGCCTTCTTCACGCGTCGCACGCCGGGCACTGATGATGCGAATGACATTCTCCTCTTGCTCATAGATAACCACCATCAACAGCCGCATCCGTTCGGAAAAACCAATCACGATTTCACGATCCTCTTCGCCTGCGTGCATCAAGTCATATTCCCGGAGACGGCGTAAGTCATTGAACACCGTGGCCGCCTCCTCGAACGACACGCCATGCTTCCGGCGGTTCTTCGCCGCCTTCCTTGGGTCCCATTCGAATCTCAGGCCGTTCAATCACGCTCCTTCTCTGACTTCTCGCTTTCTTCCGCCGCAGGCCGTTCGCCCGCGATCAGTTTCACTTCAAATCCTCGCAGCCGCTTCTGCCGGCGCTCACATCGAAGCCGCCAAACAACCGCGCCAATTGCTATGAACAGCAGCAGCCAAATCGCTGCCAGCCCTACGAGGTTGAGGATGCTGCCATCCAACAACATCTGTTCACGCATCACCTAGGGGCCGGCTTCAGACGCCGCTCCTCACTCACGCCGCCGGGCGCTCGTTCATTTCTTCCACGGCCAAAACCTGGTTCAGCCGCAGATGGATGCCTAGCCCGCTGCGCGGATAGTAATGCAACTGGCTGGTGGCGATCGCCAGGGCGTCCGGGTCTTCGACCAAATACCGGTCACCGCTGCTCATCACGATCCGAAACGCCGAAAACGGCTCCTGCCGCTTGAGGTGCCGGATTGTGTCGAGGATGGTCTCTTCGCGCTCAGCCATGCTGCTTCTCTTCCTACATCAAATCCCCATCCTCATCATCGCTTCTCAATCCTTTCTTCTTCTCAAGCTGGATATTCAATCCCAGCCCGCGGATTTCGTTGCAGAGCACGTCAAACGACACCGGCGTCCCGGCCTCAAGGGTGTTGGTCCCCTTGACCATCGACTCGTAGATTTTGGTCCGGCCTTCGACGTCGTCGCTCTTCACCGTCAGCAGTTCCTGCAAGATGTAGCTGGCACCGTACGCCTCGAGGCCCCACACTTCCATCTCTCCAAACCTCTGGCCGCCGGTCCTCGCCTTACCGCCCAACGGCTGCTGAGTGATCAGCGAATATGGGCCCGTCGCGCGGGCGTGGATCTTGTCGTCCACCAAGTGGTGCAGCTTCATCATGTAGATGTAGCCCACCGTGGTCTTCTGTTCGAACGCTTGGCCGGTGCGGCCGTCGTAGAGCTGAACCTTGCCGCCATACGGCATGACCACGTCCAACTCGCTCGGCTCGATCGGCTTGTGGTTCTTCTCGCGATCTTTCCGCCGCTCACGGATCGCCTTGTTCGCTTCCTCAATGGCCTTGTGGATTTCGTCTTCCGTTCCACCATCGAACACCGGCGAAACGGCTTGGAAGCCCAGAACCGCGGCCGCCCAACCCAGGTGCGTTTCAAGAATCTGGCCGACATTCATACGGCTCGGCACGCCCAGCGGATTCAGCAGGATGTCCGCCGGCGTACCGTCTTCGAGGAACGGCATGTCCTCTTCCGGGACAATGCGGGCAATGACACCCTTGTTTCCGTGCCGGCCGGCCATCTTGTCGCCAACCGACAATTGACGCTTGGTCGCGACGTAGACCTTGACCATTTCGAGGACGCCGCTCGGCAGTTCATCGCCACGCTTCATGTGCTCCAGCCGACGCACCTTTTCCTTCAGCACCGCCTGCACACGCGGCCAGAAGCGGGAGTAAGTGCTTTCGGCCTGCTCCCTGGATTCGCGCGAGCCCTTCACCCAGTCGGTGCTGAACGTCTCGATCTGCTCCATGAGCACATCGGTGTTGTCCGACTGCGCCACCTTCTGCTTGGTGTTCGGGTCCACCATCAGCTGGCCCGTCACTTCGTTGATCTCCGCGATCATCTGCTTGAAGATCGCAATCGCGCGAAGGTTCATCTCCTTCTCGAACTTGTCCATTTCCTTCTTGAGCTGCTTCTTCTGCTCGTCGGTCATGTGCATCCGGCGGCTGAACCGCTGCGTCGCGAGCACGACGCCTTCTTCCCCGGCCGGCATCTCCAGCGAGTCATTCTTCACGTCCTCGCCAGCCCGGCCGAAGATCGCATGCAGCAACTTCTCTTCCGGCGTCAGTTCGCTCTTGCTCTTGGGCGCGACCTTGCCAACCAGAATGTCGCCCGGGCCGACCTTCGTCCCGATCCGCACCACGCCGTTCTCATCCAGGTTCGCCAGCGCCCGCTCGCTCACGTTCGGGATATCGCGGGTGAATTCTTCCCGGCCCAGCTTCGTCTCGCGAATTTCGACGTCGTATTCTTCGATGTGAATCGAAGTGAACACATCGTCCTTGACCAGCCGCTGGCTGATGACGATCGCGTCTTCGAAGTTGTAGCCGTCGTATGTCATGAACGCGACCAGCACATTCCGCCCCAGCGACAGCTCGCCTTGACACGTTGCCGCACCGTCGGCGATGATCTGGCCCTTCTTGACGCGCTGACCCTTCTTGACGATCGGCTTCTGGTTCAGGCACGTCCGCTCATTAAGGCCGACGAACTTCCGCAGGATGTACTCATCCGCATTGTCGATCAGGATTCGCGTGGCATCGACAAACGTCACCACGCCCAATCGCTCCGCCCGGACCACCATGCCGCTGTTCTGCGCCACAGGCTTTTCCATGCCGGTGCAGACCACCGGCGGCTCCACGCGAAGCAGCGGAACGGCCTGCCGTTGCATGTTCGAACCCATCAACGCGCGGTTCGCGTCGTCGTGCTCGAGAAACGGGATCAACGCCGCCGACACAGACACCGTCTGCCGCGGACTAATGTCAATGTATTGCACTTCCTTGCTGGCGACGGTCGCCAGGTCCCCCTGCACCCGCGCCAGAACCATGCCCTTCAGGATGCTGCCATTCTTGTCCACCGCATCCGGGGGAGCGAGGATGCTCTTCATCTCCTCGTCGGCCCGCAGATACTTGTGCTGTCCATTGACCTTGGTGTCCTTCACCACCCGGTAAGGCGTGATCAGGAAACCGTATTCGTCAATGTCCGCGTAAATGGCCAACGACGCAATCAGACCGATGTTCGTGCCTTCCGGCGTCTCGATCGGGCAGATTCGGCCGTAGTGGGAAATATGCACGTCGCGCACTTCGAAGCCCGCTCGCTTGCGGTTCAGGCCGCCAGGGCCCAACGCCGACAACCGCCGCTCGTGCGTAAGCTGCGACAGCGGATTCGTCTGGTCCACCACCTGCGACAGCTCGCCACGCCCGAAGAAGAAATCGATCGCGCTACTGATGCTCTTGGAATTGACCAGCTCCGCAATGCGCCCAAGCTCGTTGGGGTCCTTGAGGCTCATTCGCTCCTGGACCGTCCGACGCAGCTTCAGGAAGCCCTTGCGAAGCTCTTCGCTGGCCAACTCGTCGATCGTCCGCAGGCGGCGGTTACCCAGATGGTCGATGTCGTCCACGTATCCTTCGCCGCTACGCAGCTTGAACATGTACTTCAGCGAATTGACCAAGTCCTCGCTGCGCAGCGTCATCGCCGTCTCCGGCACGTTCTGATCGAACTTGCGGTTGATACGGAAGCGGCCGACCCGGCCGAGGCGATAGCGATTTTCATCAAAAAACTTCTCTCGGAAGAGCGTTTTGGCCTTGTCCTCCTGCGGCGGGTTGCCTGGACGCAGGCGGGCGTAGATCTTCAGCAACGCCGCCTTGTGGGTTTCCGCGGTATCTTCGGCCAGTGTGTTGAGGATCAGCGGATCGCTGATCTTCGTGACGCACTCGATGCTCTTGAGGGTGGAGGCTTGGATCTTGTTGATGGCCTCGCCGATCTGCGCACCAGACTTGACGATTTCCTCGCCACTCTGGGCATCGACGATCGGCGAAGCCGCGTAATAGCTCGCCTGAAGCTGGCCGACTTTCACGGTTTCGGTCGTGTAGAACTCCCGGATGATCGCTTCGGTCGTGCCGTATTTCTCATCCAAAGCCCGCAGAAACGTCGTGGCGGGGATCTTGCTCGATTGGTCGATGCGGACGGCCAATACGTCCTTCTTCGTCACCGACGCTTCAATCCAGCTCCCGCGTTCGGGGATGATTCGGCAGCCGTGCAGCGGGCGGTCCCCTTCCTGCACCTCCACCAGGAAGTCCACGCCCGGCGAACGGTGCAACTGCGAAACGATCACGCGCTCGGCACCATTAATAATGAACTCCCCCCCGCCGATCATGATCGGAACCTCGCCGAGGTAGATCGAGTCCTCCATCACCTCGTCCTTGTCCTTGCGCACGAGGCGAACCTGAATGCGGAACGGCATGCCGTACGTCAGCCGCAGCGCCCGGCACTCATCCGGGGTGTACCGCGGCTCGGAGAGGTCATAGCTCATGTACTCCAAGCGAAGGTTCCCGTCGTAACTCTCGATCGGAAAGACCTCGCGCAGCAGCGATTCCAGCCCCTCATTCTTCCGCTTGCTGGTCTCTACTTCTTTCTGCAGGAATCGCTGGTAGGACTCAATCTGAATATCGATTAAATTAGGAATTGGCAGCGCGTCCCCGCGCTTGCTAAAGTCACGGACTTCATGCACTCGCATCAGCTTGTCCTTTTTCGTGAAAGTGGGGGGAACCCAACCGACGACCCGGACAGCGATCCTTCTGCCTTAAGTCGCCTCGCACCAACAATTTAAATAGTCCCAGACTCGACCGACCCGCCAAGGTCAGCACCACCGCTGATAAAAATCAGCCACTTCGTCCCTGCAGCGGCTGAAATACCGGACGCACCATCGGCATCCGAGAAACCGAAACTCGCGATTATATGGGTATATAGGGTGTCGTCAAGCGCAAAAAAACCGCCCAGAGCCCCCCCTTGGCCTTTGCTTTGGGGGGGGCCTGAACCATCGACCGAAATTATTGCTTCGCCTCAAACAAAGCCAATGATCCAACCTTACCCCACATTATTGGGCGTGTCAAGGGCCTGTTGTTGACGGACAGAACCAGCTCTATTGCTGGTCCAAACAGAGCCACTACTTGACTCACCCACAAATTCAGCAGCCTCGTCGGCCAAACCATCCGGCTCCGCCGACGAGGCCGCCACACGCATTCTGATTCACTGTTCCCATGGGATAACCTCTTATCCCAACAGGACTAATTCCGCTTTACTTGAGCTCGACAATCGCGCCTTGCTCTTCGAGTTCCTTCTTCAACTTCTCGGCCTCTTCCTTGGGCAGCGATTCCTTCACTGCCTTGGGAGCGCTTTCCACGAGGTCCTTGGCTTCCTTCAGGCCCAGGCCGGTCGCAGCGCGGACAACCTTGATCACCTGGATCTTCTTGTCGCCAGCGCCCTTCAGCACCACATCGAATGTGGTCTTGGCTTCTTCGACCGGAGCCGTCGCCGCCGCCGGACCCGCCATCATCACCGCGCCGCCAGCCGCCGGTTCGATCCCGTGCTTCTCTTTCAGGTAAGCGGCTAGATCGACGCCCTCTTTCAGCGTCAGAGAGACGATCTCGTCGCCCATTCTCACGATCTTCTCAGAATACTCTGCCATGACTGAACTCCAACGGGACGTCTCGTGTCCCAGCCGTGTCGATTTGCCAATCCCGTCCGAGAGCTTGCCTCACATTGAAACGTTTTAACCCCAAAAGGGGGCAGTCGGAACCGTCGGATCTATATTCTGCCGTAGGGGCGGCTTCAGCCGCCGTCTCCAGCTTCTTCGCAATCTCACGCCGTCGGCGCCGCTTCCGGGGCTGCCGCCACCGGAGTCGCCGCCGCTTCCTTCTCCTTGGCCCTCTCTTCGACCGTCTTCAGGATCGCCGCGATCTTGCCGGCCTGATCCTTGAGGATTCCGCCGAGCTTGCGGCCAGGCGACAGAATCGCCGCGACGATGTTCGCCACGGCCTCTTCGCGCGTCGGTAGTTTGCTGACCTGCTGTACACCCTTCTCGCCAAGATAGACTTCGCCGTCGAAGTACATTCCGCGCAGCTCGATTTTTTCGTCGGTCTTCTTCTGATCGAGCATCAACCGGGCAATCGTCGAGACGCTGGTCTTCGCCCCGTAGATCAGGGCGCTGGGTCCATCCAGCAGCGACTCAAAACCTTTGAGCTGGCCATCGGTCAGCGATCGCTTCGCCAGCGAGTTCTTCACCACCGTCATCTTCAGGCCCGCCTGTCGAAGCTTGCGGCGGATCTGGTTGTTTTTGATGGCATTGATTCCGCGCGGGTTGATCACGCCCAGCGAATCCACACCCTTCAGCCGCTCGGCCAGGTCCCGCATGATCAAGTTCTTAACGTATTTGCTCATGATTCACCTATACCCGTGTCATTTGTCCCTTGTCATTTGTCGTTCGCGAAGACAAACGACCACTAGTGCACGTCGATCACAACCGCCGGCGTCATGGTGCCCTTGATAATCGCTTTCTTGAAGTACTGTCCCTTGGCCGCCTGCGGCTTCATCTTGCGGAGCTGGCCGATCATGGCGTTGATGTTGTCCACCAGGTCCTGCTTGTTGAAGCTCTGCTTGCCAACGACCGCGTGGATGTTCCCACCCGAGTCGTTGCGGAATTCCACCTTGCCGGCTGCGTATTCCTTGATCGCCGTATCGAGGTCGTTGGTGACCGTCCCGGCCTTCGGCGACGGCATCAGACCCTTGGGACCGAGAACCTTGCCCAACCGGCCCACGAACCGCATCATGTCGGGCGTGGCGATCGCAACGTCAAAATCGGAGAAACTCTCCTTCTCGATCGCCTGCACGAGTTCCTGTCCGCCCGCTCGCATCGCGCCCGCGGCCTTGGCCTGCTCCGCGAGGTGATCCGGGCAGAACGCAACCACCCGCTTGGTCTTGCCCACACCATGCGGCAGCGACAGCGAGCCGCGAATCATCTGATCCGCCTGCTTCGCGTCGATGCCCAGGGACACAATCAGCTCGACCGTCTGGTCGAACTTGGTGGCCTTGAAAGACTTTACAATGTCCACGGCCTCATCGATCGGCAGAACCTTGTCCGAGACCTTCTTGATGTCTTCTTTGTAACGCTTGGATCTGGCAACAACGATAGGCATGTCCTCTTGCGCTCCCGTGACGGGTTAAAAAAGCTCCCGTCAAAAGCTCCCACTGTTACGGTCCGTGGTTAGACCTCAGAATCGAGTTGTCAGTTGTCACTTACCTCTTGCCAGTAGTGGCACACTGGCAAGTAACAACTGGCAACTGGCGACTATCCTTCTACGTCGATCCCCATGCTGCGCGCCGTCCCGGCGATGACCTTGGCCGCCGCGTCTTCGTCGAACGAATTCAAATCCTTGACCTTCTGCTTGGCAAGCTCCTTGCACTGGGCCATCGTGAGCTTGCCGATTTTGTTCTTGTTCGGCTCGCCGCTGCCCTTTTCGGCCTTCACGGCGTCCTTGAGAAGCACGCTGGCCGGCGGGCTCTTTACTTCAAAGCTGAACGTCCGGTCCTTGTAGACGGTCACCAAAACGCCGACGACTTTGCCCTTCAACGCCGCGGTCGCCGCGTTGAACTGCTGAATGAACTGCCCGGGGTTAACACCATGCTGCCCCAGTGCGGGCCCGATCGGCGGCGCGGGGGTCGCCGTTCCACCCGGAGCCTGAAGCTTGAACTGTACCGTAATCTCTTTCTTTGCCATGGTTCAACCACTTCTATTTCAAACGTCCGTCTGCGCTTCTCGATCGCTCGTGCGAAAAAGCCCATGGATTTCTATCCCTGGGTCTCCTCGATGATCTTCACATCCACATGCCGTCGTCCCGGCGACACCGTCGTGTTTTCGGGCGACATCATGATCTCGGGTGCTTGCTCTTGCATCTCGTCCAACACTTTCGCAGAGCCCGTCACCGCCATCAACACCCGGTAAACCGGCAACGTCAACAGCAAAAGGGCGAGGAGACTAACAAGAAACGCCAGGATTGACAAGCCCATCAGCACAATTCCGGGCAACGCCGCCATCAGCAACAGCACCCTCGCCCAACCTGGCATCCCCCCTACAGATCCGCGTAGACCCTGAAACCGGCCGATATAACTCAACAGTCGCAACATCAGGCCGCCGCCCATCCGTCCGAAACAGGCTTCCAGTCATCCGCTTCCAACAACGAACAACCAGCTATGGAAGAAGGACTTATACCTTCTCTATTTGCCAGTGCTCCAGTTCCAGCGGCGTCGACCTTCCGAAAATGGTCGTGATAATCCGCACCGTTCCCTTGTCCGGCAGAATCTCATCCACCTCGCCCTCGAAGTTGATGAACGCTCCGTCCACCACCTTGATCTTGTCGCCCTTCTTGTATTCGGTTTTGAGCGTTGCCGACTCGGCCGGACGCTCGGCTTCCTCAAGCATTTTGGACTCGTCCTTGGGCGACATCGGCGTCGGCTTGCCGTTGCTGCCGATAAAATCGCCCACCCCTTCCGTCTCCTTGATCATGAACCAGACTTTGTCGGGGATTCGCCCGTCCTTATCCAGTTCCAGCGCGATGAAGACATACCCGGGATAAAGCTTCCGCTCGCTCTCCCGACGCACCCCGGCCTTCTGCGTCCGCACTCGTTCCGTGGGAACTAGAATTCGCCCGACATGGGTTTCCAGGCCCTCGATCTTCACCTTTCGCGCCAACTTCTCGCGAACCTGGTCTTCTTTGTTGCTCGCTACTCGGAGAACGAAAAATTGCATGGTCCTTCCACGCCTCAATCAGGCGAACGGCCCGGTTTTCAGAACGTTAATCAGGTAAAAGAAATACCCGAACGCCATATCTATCACGAACAAAATCGCCGCAATCAAGAACATGAAGATGATGACCACTTTCGTCGAGCCGAACAAGTCCTTCCGGCTCGTCCAGTTCACCTTTTTCATCTCGCTTTCGGTCGCGATCAGGAAATCCACGACGGTCGGACCATTCATGTACTTCCAAGCCAACAGCAGCGCCCCGATTGTCAAAACCCCGATGATCGACACCTTCCACACCGGAAACGCGTTGGCCCTCAGGTCGTTACCCACCATGTGCATGTCCAGCGACGTTCGCGTCGCCAGCGACACATAAAGGAAATTGGCGACCAGCAGAATCAGCAAGCCCAGGCTGACCGCTGTGCCCAGCCGCGTCCAGTAGCCCTGGCCCGGCTTATTAAGGTGGAAGAATCCGCCTTTGCCCGTCGGCACGGCTGCTTTCGCCTGCTCTGCCGCGACTGGCGAGCGCTGCGCTACCTCGTCGGCCCGCTCCGGCTCTTCCTGTACCTCTTCCGCCCGCTCATCATCAGACGGCGGATCGTTCTGTTCGTCGTCCCTGGTCACAAGTGCCATACTCACTTCCTGCTACGTTCCCGCAGTCAAAGTAGCCAGACGCTTCGCGGCCAGCCAGACGCCTGGCGACTCGTGTCGCCCCAGGCCGCTATACGATCCTTCCCAAGGCGACCATCAATTCACACGCCAGGAGAGGATCGAACTCCCAACCTGCCGCTTTGGAGACGGCTGCTCTACCAATTGAGCTACTGGCGTAAATCAGTCGCCAGTCATCCGTTGCCAATAGCTTTCATGATTGCACTGACAACTGGCAACTGACAACTACTTCCTCTTCACCTTATGCAACTTATGGCTGCGCTCCCGCTTGCAGTACTTCTTGACCTCAATCTTCTGAGGCCCGCCCGCGACCTTGATCTCCGTTCGGTAGTTCAGGTCACTGCACGACGTACACTGGAGCCAGACCATTTCTCGATTCTCTTTCGCCACGACAACCTCCAGCACTGAGCACTGAGCACTCAGCACTTAGCACTGTCCTGCTGTTCTTATGCCAAAATCTTCGTCACCACGCCCGAGCCGACCGTTCTGCCGCCTTCGCGCACGGCAAACCGGAGCTGCTCTTCCATGGCAATCGCGGCCTGAAGCTCGACTTCAATCGTCACATTGTCGCCCGGCATCACCATTTCCGCTCCACCCAGCAGCTTCATGCTGCCGGTCACGTCCGTCGTCCGGAAGTAGAACTGCGGACGATAGCCACTGAAGAACGGCGTGTGCCGACCACCCTCTTCCTTCGTCAGGACGTAAATTTCGCCCTGGAACTTCGTGTGCGGAGTGATGCTCTTGGGCGCCGCCAACACCTGGCCACGCTCAAGCTGATCCTTGTCGATGCCGCGGAGCAGCACACCGACGTTGTCGCCAGCGATGCCTTCATCCAGCGTCTTCTGGAACTGCTCGATGCCCGTCGCAACCGTCTGCCGGGTCTCGCCCAGGCCGACGATCTCGATCGGGTCGCCGATTTTCACCCTGCCGCGCTCGATACGGCCGGTGCCGACCGTGCCGCGACCCTTGATGCTGAACACATCTTCAATCGGCATCAGGAACGGCTTGTCAATCAGGCGCTGCGGAATCGGCACATACGCATCCAACGCCTTCATCAGCTCATCAATACACGCGCCGGCCTGGTCGTCCTCGGGAGCCTGCATCGACGCCAGCGCGTCGCCGCGAATGACCGGGGCGTCATCCCCCGGGAATTCGTACTTGGTCAGCAGCTCGCGGATTTCCAGTTCGACCAGATCCCGCAGTTCCGGATCTTCAACCAGGTCGATCTTGTTCAGGAACACCACGATCCTGGGCACGCCCACCTGGCGGGCCAGCAGGATGTGCTCGCGCGTCTGCGGCATCGGACCGTCGGCCGCACTGACCACCAGAATGGCCCCGTCCATCTGGGCGGCGCCGGTAATCATGTTCTTGATGTAGTCGGCGTGACCCGGGCAGTCCACGTGGGCATAGTGCCGGGCGTCCGTTTCGTATTCGACGTGGGCCGCCGCAATCGTCACCGTTTTCGTCGCGTCGCGTTCTGTGCCGCCCTTGGCGATCGACTTGTAGTCCTTGGCGGTCACTGACGGGAACTTCCGCGCCGAGCGCGCGCTCATCGCCGCCGTCAGCGTCGTCTTGCCATGGTCAATGTGGCCGATCGTGCCGACGTTGACGTGTGGCTTTTTACGCTCGAATATTGCTTTGGCCATGTCCGAAACCTCCGAACTTTCAGGAGTTCGTTCCGGGCAGCTGTCGATCTGCCCCAAACCTTATCGCCAAGCGGGTCTACTGCCCGCCCGCCATGTCCTCGACATTCGACATTAGGGACCAGACACCGATCCATGCAAACGCCAGAATGATGAATGATGAAACAGTTCGTCCCAGTTCATCATTCATCATTCTGCATTCCGCACTTGCACCCGTGTCCGGTGCCAAATGTCGAATGCCGCCAAAGCTAGCACTGGGGATTGAACCCAGGACCTCGTCCTTACCAAGGACGCGCTCTACCACTGAGCTATGCCAGCGACAGCCTTCAACCAAGACCGCTTCGGCATCCGCCGAGCATCTCGGCCCGCCTTTCACGATCCGGAAATGCGCACGACGCAGAACAAACCACCGTCGTCGTCACACACCGTCTGCCGCCCTTCCTGAGCGACGCCATTCTCTCTCAGCGTTACTGGCGCACCGGAAGCGCTGAAGGGCAAAAAGTATAAACCCCTTCCATACAATGTCAAATGCGCCGCGTTCGGATTTCATCCACCCGCAGCCGCCAACGCATCATATTCGCCTACCCCCGGCATTACCACCCCCTCAGACTCCCCAAATGCCAGGCCTATCCACTTCCTCGCTCCGGTTGCACCCGCCGCCCCGCGCGGGTATCTCTCTGCCATGCCCAATCCGTGCCTGCGTATCTGGTGCAACCTGCAATTCCCCTCACCTGCCGACCAGCTCCTCGGCAGCGGCGTACGGCCTCATCAAATCCTCCCCGCCATTAATCTCCAAAACTCCAACCTCGCCAATGGCCAGCCCGATCCCCTCCTCACCACCGCCGACATCGTTTTCGGCCAAATCGACCCCGACGCCCTCCTCAAGACCCCGTCCATCAAGTGGATCCACCTCACCACCGCCGGCTATGAACGCTACGACCGCCCCGACTTCCGCGTCGCCCTCCAACAGCGCCGCACCATCCTCACCAACTCCTCCGCCGTCTATGCTGAACCTTGCGCCCAACACATTCTGGCCATGATGCTCGGGCTCGCCCGCCAGCTTCCCCGGTCCCTTCACAACCAAGCCGCCGATCGCGCTTGGCCCGCCGCCCCCATCCGCGCTTCCTCCCATCTGCTCCTCGGCCAAACCGCCCTCATCATCGGCTTCGGCTCCATCGCCCGCCGTCTTGCTGATTTGCTCTCCCCATTCCATATGACCCTCTCCGCCGTCCGCCGATCCCCATCAGGCGATGAACCCATCCCAACGCACGCCCTCGCCGAGCTCGATCGCCTGCTCCCTTCTGCCGATCACATCATCAACACCCTCCCCGGCGGCCCCTCGACCAACCAACTCGTCTCCGCCTCATGCTTCTCTCTAATCAAACCCTCGGGCATCTACTACACCGTCGGCCGCGGCTCCACCACCGACCAGGACGCCCTGCTCTCCGCCCTGCGCTGCCACAGAATTGCCGCCGCCTTCCTCGATGTCACCACCCCCGAGCCTCTCCCCCCCGACCATCCTCTCTGGACCACCCCCAACTGCTACAGCACTCCCCACACCGCCGGCGGCCAACGCGACGAACCCCTCGCCGTCGTCCAGCATTTCCTCGACAACCTCCACCGCTTCACCACCAACCAACCCCTCCGCAACCGCATCATCTAACCACAGGAGCACCCATGTCCCCCTCCCCACGCATCATTTTCTCTCTTCTGACTTGTTTCCTCTCTTATCTGACCCCTTT
>JAPLNB010000024.1 GCA_026693085.1 Planctomycetota bacterium
CCGGGCGCCAACGCCGTCTTCGTCAACAACTACAACCGCCGCCTGCGGCTCGTCGGTCTCCACGTCTTCGGTGCGGGAGCGAGCGCCGTCGCCTTCGTCGGTGATCCCGCGGCCGTGCGCAACCCGGTGTTCCGCTACGGCGGCCAGAAACTCTCCACCCTCGACCTGACCCCGGGGCCGCAAAGCGACAACTATCCGATGGACTGCGTGGTCGAGGATTGCCTCTTCCATGAAATCGGCACGGTCGAGAAACAAGGCGCCGGCGTGCAGGTCTCGATGTCGCGCCGCATCACCGTGCGCCATTGCTCGATCTACGACACGTCCCGCGCGGGCATCAACATCAACGAGGGCACCTGGGGCGGGCACCTCATCGAAGGCTGCGACGTCTTCAACACCGTCCAGGAAACCGGCGATCACGGGTCATTCAATTCCTGGGGGCGCGACCGCTTCTGGTTGCCGCGGAGTGGTTTGGCCCAAACCGTCGCGGCCGTCGCCGCCAATCCCAAGCTGCCCTTCCTGGACGCGATGGAAAAAAACATCATCCGCGACAGCCGCTGGCGCTGCGACCACGGCTGGGACATCGATCTCGATGACGGCTCCAGCAACTATGATATTTACAACAACCTCATGCTCCGCGGCGGCCTCAAGTTCCGCGAAGGCTACCGCCGCATCGGCACCAACAACATCATCGTCGGCAACTCGTTCTACCCGTCCGTCTGGTATCCCCACAGCAACGATGTCTTCGCGCACAACATCGTGATGGGCGCCTACAAGCCGGCGTTCATGTACGACAACTGGGATGGCGAGCTTGATCGCAATCTTTTCACAACCAGTCACAAGGACCGGGTGATGTTCGCGGCCCATGGCGCGGACGCCAACTCGATGGTCGGCGACCCACAGTTCGCCGATCCCGCCAAGGGCGACTTCACCGTGCGCAACGAGGCCCTGGCCAAGGCCATCGGCTTCAAGAACTTCCCGATGAACCGCTTCGGCGTGCAAAAGCCCGCGCTCAAGGCTATCGCCAAAACCCCCGCCATGCCCAACCCGGTCATCAAGCCCGACCTCACACCCGCCGCGGCGCCCGCGGTTAAGGCCGGCGCGGTGGTCTGGCTGGGAGCGACGCTCGGCGAGCCGAGGGGGGAAACGCTCTCCGCTTACGGCGTCGCGTTCGCTTTCAGCGGCAAGCCCAATTCACGAATCCCGACGCAAACCACGCCCGGCCAGTTCGGCGCAAGGGCCTCCAGGCTCACTCTTCAGCTATTGAGGGGCTGAGATGGTCCAATCCAGGGCGATGGCGGAGATGCTGAACAAGAAGAAGTAGAAGAAGAACTCCCGGCGTTTTCTTACGTTTGACCAACAAGTTATGCACGCTGATGCGGCAAACCACACACTCGAAAACATTGGAGACCAAGCGATGAAGCGACGTGATTTTCTAAAGGTCGTTGGCGCGCTGTCGGCCGTGCCGTCGTCACTGGTTTCAGCCGCGGAAGAGGCGCCGACGCAATCGCAGGCTATCGTCACGATCAATACCGATGCACCGTCCAAACCATACAGCCCGATGATCTTCGGCGGGTTTCTCGAACATTTTGACAACCAGATCTACGGCGGCGTTTTCGAGCCGGGCTCTCCCCTGGCCGACAAGCAGGGCTTTCGCACCGATGTCATCGGGGCGCTCAAAGAGATGAAGGTGCCCGTGATCCGCTGGCCGGGGGGCTGCTTTGTCGATTCCTATCACTGGCGGAACGGCGTTGGCAGACAGCGGCAGCCGCATGCCGATTTCATCTGGGGCGTGATGGATCCCAATACCTTCGGCACTCATGAGTTCGTCGAATTCTGCCGGCGTCTTGGTGCGGAGCCCTATATCTGCCAAAACGGCGTGGCCAAGCCGCAGGAGAACGTGGACTGGGTGAATTACTGCAACGCCACCAATGGTCCGCTGGCGGAGATGCGCAAGGCCAATGGTCACCCGGAACCGCTGAACGTGAAGTTCTGGAGCGTCGGCAACGAGCGCTATGACAAGGCACACTCCGATCGGGTGCGGGATAACGCCAGGGCCATGAAGAACGCGGACCCGACTCTACAAATCACCTGTCCGTTCCACCCCGGCGGCATGAGAGGTATTGCATCCTACCTACTAGATGGGTCTGGCAAGCACCTGGATTATGTGTCCATACACGAATACTGGCTGGATCGTGGCGATCCGCTACCGCAGTATGACTACATGACGGCCATATCCAAGTCAGAGATGCCCGAGGCTTACATGCGGAAGGGGATTGACTCGCTGGCCAAGGCCGGGCACAGCCGCCTCAAGATCGCCTTTGACGAGTGGAACCTGCGGGCCTGGCAGCATCCGGGATTCCCGCGGGGTGCCGTCGCGGATTATGAAGCCCCGGAGGTGCGGGCGCTGGTCGAGAAGCGGCGGCGCGACAACGACCTGGCCAGCCAGTACACCCTGGCGGACGCACTGTTCAGCGCCTCGTTCCTCAATGCCTGCCTGCGGCACGCCGGGCAGGTCACTATGGCCAACATCGCGCCGCTGGTGAATACGCGCGGCCCGCTGTTTGTTCACCCCGGCGGCATCGTGAAGCGCACCCACTTCCACGCCATGGCCATGTACGCCAACCTGCTCAAGGAGTGCGTTGCCGGGGTGAAGGTTGATTCGGAGAGGCTGGTTCACGGTGACCAGTCCGTGGCAGTGGTGGACGCCTTGGCGACCGTGGACAAGTCCGGCAAGCGCTGGGCCATCGCCCTGGTCAACCGTCATCCCTCGAAAAGCTTGGCCTGCACCGTGATGATGAAAGACACGCGGCTCGACGGTACGTTCAAGGCCACGGTACTCGCCGGTGAATCAGCGGATGCCTACAACGACATTGAGCACCTCGACCGAGTGGTGCCGAAAGAGGAGCAGCTAACCTTCAAGAATGGCATCGCGAACCTCCCGCCCCACTCGCTGACGATCGTTCGTGTGTCGGTCGAGTAGCGCCCCAAGCCAACAAGCCTGCGATATGAAGATGAAGATGATTCTACTAAGTGCCCTGATCGGTTTGACAGCAGCGTCCGCCATTGGGGCGGAGCAATGGGATGTCTTTGAAACCTCGTTCACGTCTGGTCAGAAATATGGCAATCCGTTCCTGGACGTGCAGGTCGATGTCGTCTTCCGCAGTGGCGACCAGCAATGGGTTGTCCCTGCGTTCTGGGCTGGCGGCAGCAAGTGGGCCGTTCGCTTTGCGCCTCCCGTGCAGGGCGAGTACACTTTCCGTGTCCAGTGCTCGGATCAAAAGAATACCGGGCTGAACGGGCACGAGAAAGCCCTTCGCGTCGCGTCCTACGCGGGCAACAACCCCCTGCTGAAGCACGGCTTTCTTCGCGTCAGCGCGGACAAGCGGCACTTTGAACATGCCGACGGCGCGCCGTTCTTCTGGCTGGGCGACACGTGGTGGAAATGCCTGTGCAAGCGCATGAGCTGGGAAGGGTTTCAGGAACTGACGGCTGACCGCAAGGCCAAGGGCTTCTCCGTGGTGCAAATCGTGTGCGGGCCCTATCCGGATGAGGGAATATTTGAGGAACGCTGGGAGAACGAAGGTGGCAAACCTTACCTGACGAGGGATTTCAGCATGGTCAACCTCAAGTATTTTGAATACGCGGACCGCAGGATAAAACACCTGGTCGAGAACGGAATTGTCCCGGCAATAGTGGGAGGATGGGGGCGTCGCGACTGCGACGGTATGACGATTGCCGGTGTGGATGGAATGAAAAGGCACTGGAGAAACCTTATCGCCCGATATGGTGCCTATCCTACGGCTTGGATCATCGGCGGGGAATCGCGCGGACCAGCATGGAGCGAGGTTGCTAAGCATGTCAAGTCTCTGGATATCTACGACGGGCCGCTAACGATTCATCCTCCGTGCGGGGTGCCCTGTGACAGGAGCGTGTTCAATTTTGAAATGCTGCAGACCGGGCATGGAGGCCTGCATTATGGAGTCCCGACACCGGGAACCAACGCCATCCCGCAATTGCAAACTGCAATTGAGCGCAACCCGGCTATGCCGGTGTTGATTGGGGAATTCTGTTATGAAGGGCACATGCAAGAGGGGGCGCCGGATGTTCAGCGTCACGTTTTCTGGGGCAGCGTGCTCACTGGTTCGGCTGGTCTCACCTATGGTGCTGCGGGTGTCTGGCACGCAAGCGTCGAAGGTGATCCCGGCACTGCGGGTATCTATGATTTCACGACCTGGAAGGAGGGTATGAATTATCCTGGTGCGGCACAACTGGGTCGTGGCAAGAAACTGCTCGAACAATACCAGTGGTGGCGTTTTCAACCTCATCCCGAATGGGTTGATAAAGACTGTTTTGCCGCCGGCATTCCCGGTGAAGTCCGTTTTGTTTATCAGCCCAAACGCGGTATTTACAATTGGTCGGCAACGGTTGTGAAAGGTCTGGAGCCGGATGTGGACTGGTACGTCTATTACTGGGATCCCGTTGCTGGTCGGAAGTTCGACCAGGGAACGATCAAGGCCACGGCGAAAACGGGCGACAAGGATGCAAAACCTGTCAGCTTCAAGAAAAACGTTCCATCCCCGCAGGATTGGGTGCTGGTTTTTGAAAGGATGAAAGAACCGATCCAACTGCATCCCGACAACCCGCATTACTTCCTCTGGCGCGGCAAGCCGACGGTGCTGATCACCTCCGGAGAACACTACGGCGCCGTCTTGAACCGACCGTTCAACTACGTGAAGTATCTCGACACGCTTCAGAAGTGTGGGTTCAACCACACCCGGCTCTTCATGGGGTTATATGAGGAGGACAACGCCCATCTGAAGGACGGTCCGCAAGCGGGCAACTCGCTGGATCCCGCGCCCGGCCAACTGATCTGTCCGTTTGCGAGGAGCGACGTGCCGGGTTACGCCAAGGGTGGCAACAAGTTCGACCTGAAGCGATGGGACGAGGCGTTCTTCGTACGTCTCAAGGATTTCGTCGCCAAGGCGGCCCAGCGGGGGGTGGTCGTGGAAGTGAATCTGTTCTGCCCCTACTACAAAGAAAGCATGTGGAAACTCAGTCCTTTCAACTCCGCCAACAATGTGAACGATCTGGGACATTGCAAGTTGACCGACGTTTTCACGATGGATCACCACGACGGCCTGCTGGCCGTGCAAGAGGCGATGGTAAGGCGGATCGTGCGCGAACTGCGAGACTTCGACAACATCTACTACGAGATCTGCAACGAGCCGTATTTTGCCGGTGTGACCATGGCCTGGCAACGGCGCATCGCCGAAGTGATCACCGCCGCCGAGAAAGAGTTTCCACATCAGCATCTCATCTCGCAGAACATCGCGAATGCCGGTAACACTGGCCTCCGCCGAGGCTTTGATATTAAGGTGCACGATCCACATCCTGCCGTATCCATTTTCAATTTTCATTACGCATGGCCACCGAATCCGGTGGCCCCGAACTATGGGCTCAATAAGCCGATTGGCGACAACGAGACGGGGTTCAGGGGAATTGCTGACTTGCCGTATCGCCGCGAGGCTTGGGAGTTCATCCTGGCTGGTGGCGCGCTATTCAATCACCTCGACTACTCCTTCACCGTGGGCCACGAGGACGGCAGCTTTGTGTTCCCAAGAAAACAGATAGGAGGTGGCAGCCCGGCGATCCGTGAACAGCTTCGGATACTCAAGGACTTCATAGAGGGCTTCGATTTCATCCACATGAAACCGGACACTGCGGTCGTCAAAGGCAGCGTGCCGAACGGCGGGGCTGTTCATGTGCTGGCGAAGGTTGGCGAAGAGTATGCTCTCTACCTCCATGGCGGGACAAAGACGGTCTTGAGCCTCGATCTGCCCGCCGGCCGGTATCGGGCCGAATGGGTCAACACGCTCCTCGGAACGGTCGACAAGGCTGAAGATGTGACACACGGTGGCTGTGTGCTCGCGCTAGAAAGTCCGGAGTATAGGGATGATGTGGCATTACGGGTGAAAAAGGCCCGCTAGCCCGGTAGTACAATGGAAACAGAATGGTGCCTATCCCGCGGTATGGATCGTTGGTGGTGAGTCATTAAGGCCTCAAAGACCCGAATTAAAATCGAAAGCATGACCACCTATCATTGGAGCAAAACCCCAAACGCCTTGATCGCCATTTTATTGGAAACGTCCATTCCGCTTTTCGCCGAAGGGAAGGGCTGGAATCCGGTCAAGGACGTGACACTCGACGGGAAACCGCTGAAAGGCCTGCCGATCAACGGCGGACCTGTCCGCCATAAGAAACAACAAGAATAGACTCACCACAGAAACGAACCACGGATCACATTATGAAACACAACCAGAGAATCGGCCTTGTCCTTGCATCGCTTTTCTGCTGTGCAGGCAACTGCGCCGCGGAGGAAGCCAACACGAACGGCTTTTACAGGCATCCCGCGCTGTTCTCCACTGCGCCCAAGGAAACGGTTTCGCTACAATCGATCGACCGCTTCGGGCCCGTGGGCATCGGGATCGAGCTGCACCAGCCGGCCTTCGTCATGAAGATCAAGAACATCGAGAACGGCTCGCCCGCCGAGGCGGCAGGGAAGCTGACAAAGGGTCAGATCATCGAGACGATCAACGGGCAGAAACTGAAGGACATCGATCCGCGGATCCAGTTGGGAAACATCATCACGGACGCCGAGGCCACGGACGGCGTGGTCAAGTTCGTAGTCAAGGACGCGCCAGACGCTGCGGCACAGGAGGTGATCGTCAAGGTTCCCGTGCTCGGCACCTACAGCAAGACCTGGCCGCTCGATTGCCCCAAGTCTGACAAGATCGGGCGCAAGGTCGCCGACTACCTGGCCAAGCCCGATTCTAACACGGGTTTTAGCGGGATCGGGATGCTCTTTCTGCTCTCGACCGGCGAGGAGAAGGACCTCGAACCGGTGCGGAAATGGGTGCATGGGATGGCCGGTCAGGCCGCGCCTACCTTCGCCTGGCACCTCGGCTATGGCGGCATCCCGCTGACCGAATACTACCTGCGCACCGGCGGCGCCGCGGCGCTGCCGATCATCCAGAAGTGGGTGGATTCCGCGGCCAAGGCGGAATACCTCGACGCCTGGGCCGGCCGTGGCGGCGTGACGAGGGTCAGCTACGGCAACGGGCATCTCAACGCCGGCGGCACGGCGGTGGTCACCTTCCTGCTGCTCGCCAAGGAGTGCGGCGCAAACGTGAACGACAGCCTGCTCTACCGCACGCTGAGGCACTTCTACCGCTACGCCGGGCGCGGCAACAACCCTTACGGCGATGACCGTCCGGAAGGCACCTTCGTTGACAACGGCAAGAACGGCAACCTCGCCTTCGCCATGGCTGCCGCCGCCTCGCTCACGCCCGACGGCGAGAAGTCGATCTACGCGCGGGCCCGCGACGCCTGCGCGATGACCAGTTTCTACACCACCACCTACATGCTCCACGGTCACAGCGGCGGCGGCATCGGCGAGGGTTGGCGCAGTCCCGCGATGGGGATGTTGTACGAGAGGAAGCCGGCGCAGTACCGCGAGTTCATGGACAACCGGCGGTGGCACTACGAACTGTCTCGCCGCTGGGACGGATCGTTCGGCATCCTCGGCGGGGCCAGGTATGACACCATCGAGTGGGGCGCCGGCTACGCGCTGACGTACACGATCCCGCGCAAGACCCTGCGGATCACCGGTGCGCCGTCGAAGTTCGCCAAGCCCTACCAGTTGCCCAAGCGGCCCTGGGGCACCGCGGCCGACGACGCCTTCCTGTCGCTCGAGGCGGTGGCTGACAAGGACGGCAAGCGCCAGGATCTCTCCACGGAGACGTTGGCCAGGGATTCCGGCAAGCCCCTCATCGAGCGGCTCCTGGAGATGGGCGACGTGGGCGACGACGTGCTGCGCCGCTACATGCACCACCAGGATTGCCTCATCCGGCAACTC
>JAPLNB010000025.1 GCA_026693085.1 Planctomycetota bacterium
AGGCCTCGCTGTACTTGGTGTCCCGATCCATCAGCAGGTAACGCTTGTCGCGTAGAAATCCGACCAGCGGATCCGTGAGATTCCTGGCCATCTGCTTCATCCAGGGTTCGTTGGGACCGGTTGTGCAGCCGGCCAGATGAACGCGGCGGCTGGTCGTCGCTGAGCCGGATCCGTCTCTTGCCATGGGTTTCCTTGAGCCCCTGAACTTCAGTCAGCAGAAAGTCGATGACCGCTTGCGGCTGGCGATTGAGCCAGCCGGTCAAGATGACCACGAGCAATTGCCAGGGCTGCAGAACGAAGTTCATGGGGCCACTGATGTCGGCGTTGGGCAGTGTGATAGGATCGAGGATATCCGACGGTTGTCAATCGGCCCAGATGGGCACTTGCCAGTCGAATTCAGCGGCAGTTGGGGAAAGGAGTTGCGTTTCGGCCGGTTTTTTTGACCATCCGCCACACGCGGGTTGATCCGGTTGTCACGCGGCGGCAGTCGCCCCGTCCCAATGTGTTGAATCATCGCCTCGTACAGTCGTGGAAGTTGTTCCGTTCGTGTCGCTCGCCATGGCCGGGAGGTTTCGAATCGTCGAACGTATACTCGATCACGCGGACGACCCTCGCTCGCGTGTTCCGCCGCCGGTCCTTGAGCGTGGGCAAGATTCGCGCCAGGTACGATCCATCGGGCAACGTCTGTATCCGCTGAAAGACGACGTGCGTGGGAACCCGGCCCAGCACATCGTTCTGTTCGTCGCGGGCCTGTTTCAGCAGGCTGTAGCCGTAGAATCCACGGTCGCACAGCACCAGATCACCGGGCGGTCACTTTTTGAGCAGCGCCGGCGCGGCCGGGTACTCGTTGCTCTTGGCGGGCTTGATCAAGGTCTCGACCGCCATGTGCGTGGCGGCCTCCACCAGGCGGATGGTGTGGATTTTCGGATAGGCCCCTTGAATGGCCTTGCCATAGGGGGGGGCGGCCGAGCGGTTCCGCGATGGCAAGGCTCGCAGCGGTGCGAAGGATGTCGCCGTTGATTCCAGGGCGGATGTCATTTCGCCTCGATGATGCTGGTTGCGTTCTCCTTCGTGATGAGTTTCACCGGCACGGTAATGTCCTTTGCCACGGTTTTTCCGGCAAGATGCTCGTAAGCCTTCTCCGCGGCGATGCGGCCGATCTCGCGCGGGAACTGCGCCGAAGTCGAGTGCAGCTTGCCGGAGAGAATCGCCGCCGCGCCTTCTCGCGAGCCGTCCACGGTGACCACCGTCACCTGTCCCGGCCTGGCAGCCGATTCGATAGCCGAGATGCAGCCCAGCGCGCCGGGGTCGTTGATGGGGAAGACCGCATCCAACTCCGGAAACCGGCCCAGCATATCCCGCATCACGGGCCGGGCGGCCTCGGTGGTTCCTTTCACGTCCTGCGTGTCCAGGATGCGCAGCGCTGGATGCTTCGCGGCCTCGCTTCTGAAGCCGGCCACTCGGTCGATACACGCCTTGTTCACCGAATAGCCAAGGATCACCACCTTCGCGTTCGGATTCACCTTCACCAGGGCCTCGCAAGCGAGGCGGCCGGCCTCGACGTTGTCGCTGGCCACCTGGCAGAGGACCAGATCCGGATCGCTGACCGGCGCGTCAACAACGATGACGGGCACATTCTTACGTTTTGCCTCGATGAGCGTTCCGCGTATTCCTTCCCAGTTAACCGGGTTGATGAAAATGGCGGCTGGCTGCTGCTGGAGCAGGTCGGCCAGATCGTTCATCTGTTTCAACGAGTTGAACTGCGCATCGAGTGTGACAAGCCGGTCGCCCTTTGCCTCGATGACCGCCTTCAGGCCCTTGTTCAAATCGACGAAGAAGGGGTTGTTCATCGTCTGAAAGGAGACGCCGAACAGCTTTCCTTTGGCGCTGGGCGCCGAAGAGCCCCGGTCGCATCCGCTCAAGAAGAACGCGGCAACTGAAACAGCGAGTCCGAAATGAAGGAACGGATTGATGTTGGGTGTTCTGAATTTCATATTCTCTTTGTTTGGATTGTCTCTTGCTTACGTTTGCTATGTGTTTGCTCAATACGGATTCGATGGCATCATATCCCAGGCCTCGAGAGTCGTGACGCTGGCTGGGCCGCCGTTGGCGAAAAGCTTCACTCCGATGCTGTCCTGGCGGGATGGATAGATTCGCCGCATGACCGCCTGGCGGCCGTTGGCGAACACTTCGACGACCGATTTGTCGACGAAGACGCGGAGTTTGAGCGGCTCGTCCACCCTTAACTCAAAAGGACCGGCCTCGACGGTCTTGGCCCCACCCGTCAGGCTCGACCTGTTGGTGTCCACCTTCAGCTTCTTCTCGATCGCATCGTAATACACCAGCGTCCGCTCTTGCCCGTCCGGAGAGCAGCAGACCTTGACCCCGAACTGCCTGGCGGTCTTAGCGTTCATCTCCATGACCAACTCGATACTGTTTCCGCCGATGTCCTCCAGTGCCAGTTCGGAGTCCACCTGGACCGTGAGGTTCGTCTTCTTCTTTGCGTTGTAGCGCAGCCGTTCAATTTCCTCGGGCGGGTTCATACACAGCGTGCCATCCTCAGCCAGCGAGAGGACCCGCGGCAGGCTCATAGTGCCGGACCATCCGTGATCGGTGCGGGTCTTGAATCCCGGGCCATCGAAGATCCAGGCCCACATGATCCGGCGGCCCTTGTCGTCCAGCAGGCTCTCGGGAGCAAAGAACGAGTTGTCCACCCAGCTCATTTTCTGGTGGAAGGTCGGGTGAAACTGCTCATTTTTCCACTCACCGAGATAGTAACGGCAGCCGAGTCCGTGGCTGATGCACAGCAGCATCTGCTTGTTGCCGATCTTGAAGAAATCGGCGCAGGAGACATCCTCGTTGATCGAGACGCCGGGGACGGTGTTCGCCATCAGGTCTCCAACGTACTTCCACTGGCCGGCCAGGCTGTCGGACTTGGCGATGGCGGGGCGTTGGCCGCCGAAGATGGCGTAGTAGGTGTTGCCTTCGAGCCATCCATACGGATCCCAGGACTGATACTTGCCGTGATGGGCGTCGCCGGGGTTGGTCTTGGGGGTGATGGGATTGGAATCCAGCTTTTTCCATTCGTTGAGTTCGTCGTCGACGGCGACGGCCATGGCGTTGCCCTGACCGACCTGGTGATAGCAGATGGTCGGGCGGCCATCCTTGTTGATGAAGCAGTTGCCGCTGAACATGCCGGAGACCAGCCCTGTCGGATGGTGCCGCCAGTGGAACAGGTCGGTGCTGGAGACATGCCCCCAGTTGTGCCCTCGCGGGTCCTGGAAGATGTAGAAGAGGTGGTACCGTCCTTTCCAGTAAATGGCTCCGTTCGGGTCAAAGGGCATGGCCTGCGCTTCCGGGATGGCGAAGTGGTAACCCGCGCGGTATGGATCGCCCAGCAAGTTCTCGCGCAACGCTCGCGATGGGGCGGCGAGTGTTGCGGTGTTGGCCGTGTCGGCCGGTGCACCGGTGGCGAGGCTCTCTCGCCGCGCGACGAGGAAACACGCTTTGCCGCCGAGCCAGAGTTTGCCGTCGGCGATGCGCGCGTCGCCGACGAGTTCAACCGCACGAAACGTGTTCATGCGGTCGGTGGCTCTGCCGTCGGCAAACGACCACCACGCCAGCGGCTTGGGCTCCGACGGCTTATTGGGCTCCAGTGCGGCGATGCTGTCTGGAGTGAGGGCGACGTTGTAAAGGCGTGCGTCGGCAATGGCGCCGGCGAAACACGCTTGGTCGGTGGCCTCCAGATGCCGCAGCCCGATAGTAACCACGCTGCCCGCTCCAAAACTCTGGGGCTCGGCGATGGTGTGGCGGGCATATTCTTTCCCGTTGCGGTAGAGGGTAATCTCTTTGCCGCGATAGACGCTGGCGATCTGGACCAGCGTATTGGCATCCGCGGTCTCTGCGGGATAGTCCTTCTGCTCCTTGTGCGTACGGCTGAAGAAATCGCTGCCGGCCATCCATTTCGCCGGCGACAGTTCGCCGAAGACGATCCCGTCGAAGTGAGATTGATTGTCATCAATCGTCAGCGCACTGCCCCCGCGCTGCGTGAGATTTGCCGGGGCGGCCCAGACGACCAGCGTTTTGTCGGTGATCGCGGTGGCCTTGCCGGATGCTGACGGCTGCGGCTGCGTCGTCGCACTCGCGGGCTTGAGGATCTTCAACTTGATGTCCTTGGCCCCATCTCTTGCCTCTCCTGCGACCGCCGTGGATAAGCGTGCGGCCTGTGCGACAACGGCCAGCAGGCAGGCGACCATCGGAGCGATCAATCTCCTCGACCTCATTGGACCATTCCTTTCTCGTCTGGC
>JAPLNB010000026.1 GCA_026693085.1 Planctomycetota bacterium
GATGGCATTACCGCTCTGCGGTGTCGATGCCCAGACTTCATCGCCCACGACTTTCAGGGCTGTCACATACCCGATTGGCAGGCTGTCGATGTAGGTGCCGGTGAGTGTGAAACGATCTACAGTAAACCCGTTGATCGCCCCCCAGACGACAGATGCCGCGTGCGCTGGGCACGCAGCTACGTGAAAAACCCAGATCGCAAATACGCAGAATACCCACCGCACAATGCGCGCCGGCATGCGGTGAGGCCGCAGCAAGACCCCGGCCGACACTGGCATCGCCGCAGAGATAGTTGTCACCTGTTTCATGGCTCTCCCACTGCTGATTTTGAGGACACCCACAAGGACGGATAAGGAAACTTTACCACACAAGGTATCAATAAGCAAACGGACCCCAATTGCCTCCACCGCCAGCATGCATCAACTCCCCGAGCCGAAGCAGTGGCTCGTCGGCCGACGGCATGACGGATGGACACATGCAATTTCGCGGTACGCCGGGAATCTGATAGGATGGTGTTCGGGAAGCCCGGAGTCATGAGCGGCTTGACGGTTCGGGCGGCAGTGGTGTCCTCACCTGTCCATCACCCCGCCCGGATCGGCCCGACTACCGACAGGTGAGCCATGACAGCGAACACCCCTGACGTTCTTCCATCCATCCGCACACTTTCCCTGCCGAACGACGAAGCAAGATCCCTGTTTTCCCGCGCCGTACTGCTGGCGCAACAGGCGGACATCGCCAAATCAGTCAAGCCCTGGCTGGATCAGCATTACAGTGAGCAAGCCGTGTACGACCGACTGTTGCCAGAGAAGCGGCGAAGGTGGGAACAGGACGAGCGCGACTTGAAGACCGCCCCCAGCCCCTCAGAACTCGATGGGCACAACGCCATCAAGGAAAAGGGCAGAGGAGGTAGACCGCGCTGGCGTAGTCGCGGCTTCTCTTCCCAAGGGTGGCGGAACAAGCGGGAGTGGACCAAACAGCACCAAGAAGCCGCCAAACACCCGAACTGCCTGCCGGTCATGGCGGAACGATTTGCCCGGCTGCGGAAGCTCAGAGCGGAGCGAAAGAACTGGCGGCCCACATTGAAAGACCGCTTGCGGCTGGCGGTGGATGACATCATCAAAGCCGAATACCCGGACCCACCTGAGCACATCGAACACTCCCGCAAGATCGTCGCCATCGCGGCGCTGCTGATGCCTGAGCCGTTGCCGATGCTCGGCGAACTGGGAGAGTGGCCCTTCGCAAGTGGCTTGGACTTGCCAGAGAAACCAACTGGCGACTGGCTGACCGATGCCATTGTTGCCGACGCTACGGCGGCATCCAAGGGGCCGCATGGATATCGACCTACGGTGCTTGACCTGCGTAAGGTGGGGCGCGAAGAATTGCTGTTCGAGCGGATGCCCGGCGAGGCGAGAAAAGTCGAGCAATGCCTTCCGCTGGACGATCTGCTCAAGCTGTTGCGCGTCGCCGTGGATGAACTCATCAAGCTGCCCAAAGCAGATGCCTCATTGCAAACGCCCCCGATGCTAGCCACTGCCGATGGGCCGCGGCATTTCGATGTGTTTCTCTGCCACAACAATAAAGACAAGCCCGCCGTGAAGAAGATCGGCAACCAACTGAGATCGCGTGGTATCTCACCGTGGCTCGACGAATGGGAGTTGCTACCAGGAGTGCCTTGGCAACGGCGCCTGGAGGAGCAGATCCAGTCAATTGCCGCTGCCGCCGTGTTCGTCGGCTCAAGCGGGATGGGACCCTGGCAGCAACGGGAGGTTGATGCCCTGTTGCTGGAGTTCGTGAACCGGGGCTGTCCAGTCATCCCCGTGATATTGAGCGATTGCCACACCGAACCCGCTCTGCCGCTGTTTCTACGCGCACACACTTGGGTTGATTTCAGAAAAGCCGACCCCGATCCGATGGCTCAGTTGATCTGGGGAATTACGCAGAAGAAGGAGTCAAATCAGCCGGCGAGGTGACACCGGAAAACACCGGAAAACGGCACAGGATTCGATCAACCAGACCCAACTCGGCTCCGCTGAAAACCCGCCGAAAAGACTCTGTCCGCCCGAATTGCCTGATCGGCTCTTCTGCCGGCCTCCCCCTGACCCCGGCCAACCGACTACCTCCGCCCCCTAACAATTCCAGCCATTTTTTACTTGACATTGCCACTCTTCTGTGGTATAATACCTCCGTGGCAGGTTGGACGCGGTTCGCCTGCCGGGTCGGGGGGCAAATCCCCTCTTCCAGGCTCTTTGACAATTTCATTCCGCACCGCCTCAGGCCCAATCGCCCGCTCATATGCACGGCGGTCGCTATCTGTCGGTTTTGGTCACTTTGTGGTCGGTTTTGGTCGTTTTCGGTCGGTTTTGGTCGCTTTTATTAAACAAGAATCCACTCAACCCCCCTCCCCCGCTTGATTTACGATTTTTCACCCCCTCCACAGTTTTTTCCGCTCCCAATGCCCCATTCTTGCTCAAAAAGCCACAGAACCCCCCATTCCCGCTCATCTTACGCTTTTACCCCTCTCCGCCAAACTTCCTTCGCCCTCCCATTGCCTTTGCCCCCTGGGGCATCAACACTCGATCAGAACTGCTCCCAGTGCAGCACTTGCCCAATCCCCCGGCGAGGCTTCTGCCGCCCCGGCGTCGCCTCATAACCCATCGCCAGCAGTGAAATCAGCTTGTATCCCGCGGGAACCTTCAGCATCTGCGCGATCCGCGGGCAAAATGCCTTCTTGTCGCCCGCCACCCAGCACGACTGCACCCCCAACGCCGTCGCCGCCAGCAATAGGTTCTCCGTTGCCGCGCAGCCGTCCTCCAGGTAGTACTTCGTATCCTTGCAAAAGACCGCCACGCACACCGGCGCCGCCGCGATGAACTTGCCGTAGTCCGTCAGCTCCCC
This sequence comes from Planctomycetota bacterium, assembly GCA_026693085.1. Taxonomy (GTDB): domain Bacteria; phylum Planctomycetota; class Phycisphaerae; order Tepidisphaerales; family Tepidisphaeraceae; genus JAPLNB01. The sequence continues at coordinate 2,894 of JAPLNB010000026.1, forward strand.
GATCTGCTTCCGCATCCCCGCATCGGTCACCACCACAAACTCCCACGGCTGCTCGTTCCGCGCGGTCGGAGCCTGGCTGCCCGCATCGATGATCTTCTCAATAACATCGCGAGGAATCGGCTTGCCCAGGAATTCCCGCGTGCTGTGACGGATCGCAATCGCTGCCAGAGTCTCCATGGCTTCTCCCTTCAGAAGTGAATCGCTGCCCAATGATGCGGCCTTACGCCTGCTCATCCGCCAGTTGCTTCCGCCGGATCCGCACCTTCTCGCGACACGCCTCGGGCATGTTCGCCTCCGCCAGCAACGTATCGCATCCGTCCATGAAGAATGGCCTGGCAAACTCGCTCGTATACACCTTCTCCGGCCAGCTTCGGGACTTCACGTTGTCCAAAAATCCCTGGAATTCCGTGAAATAGCTCCCGTAAATGTGGAACGAATCGGCAATGTGGCAATACTCCCCCGGCTCCACATCGACCTGCTGCGCAATGCAGTGCTGCAACTCCGTGAACACGTACATGTTCATGAACGCGGCCTTGAACGCGTCGTTCGACCGCATGTGGGCCACCATGTTCAGCTTGCCATTCTGCACGCGAAACCAAAGCCGCTGCAGGCACGCTGGGTCGGAGATGCCCAGGTCATTCCATGCTTGCCATGTCACCGCCTGCGCCCGCCGCGTAAACCCGCACTCCTTCAGCAGCTTCACG
>JAPLNB010000027.1 GCA_026693085.1 Planctomycetota bacterium
TCCCCAGCAAGACCTGCAACGAGCCCGACCGTTGGAACTGGGTGTACTGCCAGGTGCGCCGCAACGCTAGTTCGCCGACCATCGAACTGATCATGCCTGTCATGGCCGGCGAATCGATCCTGGAGGAAATGGACCACCGGAACACCTATCGCGTGATCAAAGAGGTCTTGAAGAAGTCGTCGGCTGCGTTGGTCTTGATCGACGCCGGCCAGCTTTGCGACGGAGACCGAGGGCAGGATTACCTGGCGATGAAAATTCTCAGTTACCTGAGCGAGGTCGAGCCGAGCGGCAAGCACGGCTGGTCGCAACGGCCCCTCGCACTGGTTTTCACCAAAGTCGATCAGGCCGAGGCGTGCCGCGACGATCCGGCGGGCTTTGCCAAGACCCATGCGGCCGGCTTGTGGCAACATTGCCAACAGCGGTTCAGCAACTACCGCTTCTTCGCCGCCAGCGTGGTCGGGGCTTGCGCCTGGCACGAGTCCGCGACGCAGGGACGCCGCCGCGTGCCGCTGCGCGTCGAGCCCCACGGAATTATCGAGCCATTCGAATGGCTAATGGAGCAAGCAGTAGGCCCGAAGAAATGGCGTTTGTTCGCGCGATCGAAGTGATGGGCAGGAAAAACGAAATGGTTCGGATCGAGCAGGCTGTCTTCACTTCGGCACGGACCGATCGCGGCGTTGGATATCAGGTCGTGGCGACCAGTCCGGGCGTCGGCGAAGCGGATCGGCGGGAGCTGGCCATCCGCGGCCCCTCGCACGACTCGCTAGTGGAGATAGGAACCGATGCCGTCAGTTTCAACTTCTTCCCGCTGCCCAGCGGCTCCTTTTGCATCTCCCGCACCACGCCCGCCGGATGGGAGTACAGCGGCCGAGGCGGCACCCAGGTCTATACCCATTGCCTCGTCGTGCCAGCCAAGATCCTACTGCAATGTGCCAACCATCCGCTGGCGCTGGCGCGGGCTGCCGCAGTCGCCGGCGCCTTTGACGTCCAAGCCGAGGTTCCATCCGCTCTGGAGACCCTGGACTTTACAGGGACGGCGCCGGCCGTCCATCAGGCGTCGCTCGCTCAATTGGTCCAGCAAGTGGGGGCCCGGCAAATGGCCATGCTCGTGCAGTCGGTGTTGACGGCCGCCTGTACGGCAGCGGCCAGTGGTTGCGCGTCTGCCGAACAGTTGATCGCTTGGCTGCTCGATTGTTTGCCGCTCGAATGCCGGACCGCAATCTCATTCTCAACGGGCCTCCGGTACTCGTCTCGGCGGCCATTCCGCATCCTTCCGCTCCCCAGTGATCCGGCCATCCGCCGCTGGCTTGCCCATCAACCCAACGTGACGGTCCTGGATTTGACTGAGCTGTAGTGGCCGCCAGAGAGGGTCTGCGATATCGGCCGGCAGTCAGAACCGCTGCGTTTGACGAGCGTAACGACGTTGCCCGCCGCGTTATGGAGGACTTGATCCATGAAGCTTCGCATCAAGAGTATTCCACGGCCGCTCACCTTCTCCAGATTGGCCGGATCAGTTGAGTCGGGCAATGCAGACAGATCGAACCCCGGGCCTCCGTCACGAACGACAAAAACTGCCTCGTTGCAGGCGAGCCTCGCTTGCACCTCGATTCGCCGCTCCTGATAGGGCGACTGATGGCGGCGTCTTTCCACCATTTCATAGTAGGCATTGGTGTCGCTTTCGCGAAGCTCCGAGCTGACCTCAAGGTTGCCGTGGTAGAGGGCATTGGTCAATGCCTCCTCCAGGGCAACGCCAAACCGGGTGCGGTCCGCATCGTTGCACACCCCGATCTGCGAGGCCCCTTCCTGCAAGTACGTGATGAGCGGGCCAAACAAGGCAGGATCATTCTCCAGGAGAAAAGTGCTCTCGGTTCTTTGCAGGCAACCCATCAATCGGGAGTGGCTGCGGTCCCGTAGCGAGACCCTCAAAACCTTCTGGATTGTATCCCTCAGGTATTGCGGAAGCAGCCGTTTGGGAACATAGCTGGCGGCGCCCTGCTGCAACGCCCGGACTGCAATCTCTTCGCTGCCCTGGGACGTCATTAAGATCACGGGCACCAGGGGGTATAGTTCCCGGACGGCCGCCACGAGTCCGAGACCGTCAAGTTCGGGCATCAGCAGATCGGTAACGACCACATCCGGAAGACTTTGCGCCATCGTTGCCAGCGCATCGGCGCCGTGAACGGCATACTGCACCTGCGCGCCAGCGTCCTTTGCCAGCAGCTCGCCGACAAGCCGGCGATCGAGCGGCGAATCGTCCACCACAAGTATGGTCGGCATCAAAGTTCTCCTTTTACCCAAGAAACGTGCTCCGGTAACCGCAAAGGATCAGGCATCGGGTGTCCCTCGTTGCTGCAAGTAGTCCTGCAGGCACTGGGTTGCCCGTCTCATCGCCGGTTCGAGCATCTGATAGACTTCTGCCGCACCACGGAGGTTGCGATCCTGCCCCATCTTCTCCAGTCGAAGCAACTCCTCGCAGACGCGGCTTTGTCCGAAATAGCGAAGCGATCCTTTGAGGGTATGGGCCGACAACCGCAGTGCCGCCGCGTCAGAGCTGGCGATAGCCTGGCAAATCGCCGCCATCAAGCGGGGGATTTCCTCCAGCGCGGCTTCCACTACCGTTTTCAGCAAGGAATCGTTGCCCTGCAGAGTCTGCAGGGCCTCCAGCCAGTTGACCCCTTCTTCCCGGGCTTCTGCGGGAACAGACTGCGCCAGGGGCGGCGTCGGGGCAGTGACCAGACTCTCGATGGCGTCGAACAGTTCCTTGGCGCGGATCGGTTTGGCAATATATTCGTCCATCCCGGCTTCCAAGCACCGCTCCCGGTCCCCTTGCAGGGCGTGGGCGGTCATAGCAATGATGGGTAGATGCCTTCCCGTTCCTCGCTCCCCCGCGCGGATAGCAGCCGTCGCCTCCAGTCCATCCATCTCCGGCATCTGCACGTCCATCAACACCAGATCAAACTGCTGTGTCTCGACGACGGCAAGTGCCTCCCGGCCATTCTTCGCCACCGTCACTTGATGTTCCTGTCCTTCCAGCAGGGCCACGGCCAGCCTCTGGTTGACAAGGCTGTCTTCGACCAACAGGATCCGCAGCCCGCTAAGGCCCCGTTGCTCGCCAGATAGCGGCAAAGCCTCGCTGGGGGCCGTCACCCCTATAGCGTACTCGATGGCTTCGAGGAGTTCCGAATGCTTGACGGGCTTGAGCAGGTAGGACGTAATCCCGAGTTCCTTGCATCGCATCGGGTCATCCTGGCGGTCTCCCGAGGTCAGCATCACGACCACGGTGCTACCCATCGTCGGATCGCGCTTGATCTGCTCCGCCAGCGTGAACCCGTCTATGTGAGGCATGTGGGCGTCGGTGAGGATCAGGCGGTAGGGTTCGTCCTTTTGTTGGGCCTCCAGCATGAAGTCAATTGCCTCCGCAGCGCTGGACGCCAAGGTCGGCGCCATTTGCCAACTGCGGAGGACCTCGTCGAGGATACGGCGGTTGGTGGCATTGTCATCCACCACGAGCACCCGCAATCCATGGAGGCACGCCGGCTCGGGGTGTATTACCTCGCCGGGCTCGGTCTCGGCCAGGTCGAGACGGATGATAAAGTGAAAGCGGCTTCCTCGTCCGACTTCGCTTTCCACCCAGATCCGGCCGTCCATGAGGTTGACGAGGCGCGAGGCGATGGCCAGCCCCAGCCCCGTACCACTGTGACGGCGCGTGGTCGAGGCGTCAGCTTGCTCAAACATCTCAAAGATCGCGGCCTGTTTGTCGGGCGGGATGCCGACGCCGGTATCGCTGACCGTGAAATGCAGGACTACGTCGTTGTCCGGGCGCGACTCCCGCGTTACCTCCAGCGTCACCTCGCCGTTCTCGGTAAACTTGATGGCGTTGCCGATCAGGTTCACAACGATTTGGCGCAGACGGCTGTAGTCGCCGACGACCGTGCGGGGCACTTCACAGTGGATAAAACAGGCCAGCTCCAGACCCTGCTGATGTGCCCGGATCGCAAACGATTTCATCGTATCGCCCAGGTTCTCCCGGAGGTCGAACGCGCGTCGGTCCAGGACCAACTTTCCGGCCTCGATTTTGGAAAAGTCGAGGATGTCGTTGATCACCGAGAGCAAGGCTTCGCCGGAGTCCCTGACGGTCAGAAGGAATTCCCGCTGCTGGGCCGACAACCGGCTCTTCAGGACCAATTCCGTCATGCCGATGACTGCGTTGAGAGGCGTACGGATCTCGTGGCTCATGTTGGCCAGGAACGTGCTCTTGGCGCGGCTGGCGGCTTCCGCCGCTTCCTTGGCTGCCCGGAGGGCCTCCGCCGCCTGTTTCGCGTCGGTGACGTCGCGCGACATCCCGAACGTTCCGACGATTTTCCCGGAATCGCCGTACAGTGGCATCTTTGTCGTGCTGGCCCAGGTCACACGGCCGTCCGGCCAGGTTTCCCTCTCCTCCTTATCAAGGATCGGGCGCCCCGTCCGAACGATCTCCTGCTCGTCCGCCAGGGCCTGCGACGCGTGCTCGGCAGTGAAGAAATCCAGGTCAGTCTTCCCCAGAGCTTCGGACGGATGCTCCAGGCCAAAGCAATTGGCCAATGCCTTGTTGATGCGCAAGAAATGGCTTTCCGCGTCCTTGAAGTAGATGTTATGGGGCAGGTAATCCATCAGCGTGTGGAGGAGGTACCGCTCCTGCTTCAGTTCCTCATTCGCACCGGCGAGCTCTGCAGTGCGCTCCCGGACACGAAACTCCAACTCGTCGCGGGCTTTACGAAGTTCCTCATCGGCATGACGGCGCTGGATGAGCTGCCACATTCCCTGCATCAGCAAGGTCAACTGTCGGATGTCGGAGTCGCCATAGGGCTCCTCCTTGTTTCCCACGCCCGCCACGACTACGACGCGGGTCCCGTCGAACACCGGGACGTTCATATGCCGCCTCACGTGGACGTGACCCTCGGGGCAGCCTTTCTTCGCCGGGTTCGCGGCTGCATAGTCGTTCGTGATGACCGGCTTTCGTCGCCGGACGGCTTCGCCCCACAACCCCGTCTCCTCGACCTGGTAGACGATCGGCTTATCGATGATCTGGCACTGGTCCATAGCCGTCTTCGACCAGGCGTGCATGGTGAGCTCGGTCTCGTCGGCATTCATGAACGCAAGATAGCCGATCGTGCTCTCTGTCAGCCGCACGGCCTCCTCCAGGGCGAAATTCGTGATTTCCTGGAAGGAGGCTCTCGACATCTGGTTTAACTGGAGCAGGGTTTCCAGACGCGATTCGTCGAGGCGCAGCCCCTTTTCCGCTCCCAGCCGTTCTTCCTCTAAACGCAGGCCATGCAGGGCAATTGAGATGTCTTCCGCCGTTTCAAGGAGCAAGCTGCGACCCTCCTCGTCGATCTCGGCGTCGGTTGGCAAGGACCCGACCATGATCCCATATAATTCGTCCCCCAGCGCCAGCCGAACGGCCATCGTGCGTCCGTCGCAGTGTAACCTGCAAATGGGGCAGTCCCGGCACTCGCAAATCTCATCTCCCAGTACGCTTACGTCCGCCCGCGAGAGAACTTGCCGCATGCAAGAGGGCATTTCTCCACACTTCAGCCTTTCCCGCAGCGGCAAGGACAATTCTCCCAAACCGGCTTCAGCAACCGCCTCGAGATTCTGGGAATCGCGCAGTATCGCGATCCATGCGTAGCGGAATCCACGGCTCTCGGTGAGGCTGACGCAGACTCGGTGCAATAGCCGGTCCGGGTCCTTTTCCTTCGCGATGAGTTGGCCAATGTTGCGGATGCCTCGTAATACCGCATTCAGGTGTTCCAACCGCCGCCGGCTCTCGCGAAGCGACTGCTCCGAGTCTCGCAGCATGCGGAATACCGGGAACATCCCCGCCATGCCCGACAGCATCAACGCCGAGACCGCAAGCCCAACCAGCTCGAAAGGCAGATCAGCCCCAGGCGTGGCGTCCCCCATAATCGTTCGGAACAGGGAAACGGAACGCCGGGCAACCATCAAGAGGATCGCGGCGGCGACCATGCCCCACGCCCATCGTTTTCCCGTAAACCAGATCAGCCGGATGGCGAGAAGTGCAGCCACGGCTTGGCATGCAACCGACACAACAATAACCGGCGTCGTATCCATAGCACTGCCCTCAATGCAGGGAGCGACGAGCCGCGACGGATACTCCAGGGATGCCGTGTCAGGCGGCTTCCCGGTTCATTCTAACTTTGATTTCGGAAGGTGTCTACACGCCCTCCCGTGGAGATCCCCTAGCACCGAAGCTCAGCTTCGGCGGCGGCGCCAGGCGTAGGCCAGCAGTGCGACGAGGCCGGCCGCCAGCAGGACAAGCGTCCCCGGCTCGGGCACCACGGTGAAGCCCGCCGCGGTCAACATCTGGATCGCCTGGGCGTCCAAACCGACCGCGGTGATGCCGGGGACGATCGGACCCTGGAGGTAGTTCGCCAGCACCTTGGCCAGGTCGTTGCTGTCCACCGCTCCGTCGTAGTTAAAGTCGCCCTGGCTCCAGACCATGCCGGTCATCTGGAGGTAGTTCGCCAGCACCTTGGTCAGGTCGTCGCTGTTGACGTACCCGTCCAAGGTGGCGTCGCCGTAGAACGTGTAGGCGACCTTC
>JAPLNB010000028.1 GCA_026693085.1 Planctomycetota bacterium
AAGTAGCCGAACAACCAGCCATCCTCGGCGGCCGTCCAGCGTGAATGGCGGTCGTCGAGATACTCGAATATCGACAGATTGCCCTCCTTCACCGATCCCGGCTCGAGCACCTTGCCCCCATTCACGAACCCGCTATTCGGCCAGCGGGCAAGCGTCAGCGGCGTGCCGTTGAAGAATAACTCCAGGGTGGACGCCGGCGCCTTCACGCCATAGCCGCGCTCCGTGAGCGGGCTGTAGTCGTTGATACTGAGTTTCTTAAGGTCGCATTGAAACACCTTTCCCTTCGCTTCATCAGGGAGGCGTTTGAGGACCGCAGGATCGGTGACCGGTGCAAAGCCGCTCAGCCGCGTGCCGCCATAGAGCACGGCAGCGCCTTTCTTATCCGCGCGATAGATGATGGGCGATTCCGCTGTGCCGGAATCGGCGGCGGTCAGTTCGAGCGTCTTTTTCATGGGGTACTCGCCTGGCATCAGACGCACGCAGGCCGGACCGGGAAGCCCCCCTTTTGCCTTGAGAGCGCGGATTGCGTCACGGGCCTTCTCTAATGACGCGAACGGCTTTTCCCTTGTGCCGGGGTTCGCATCGTTACCCGTCGGCGCCACGAAATACTCAACAGCGAACGCGGCGATCGGCGGGACCTTCGTCCGGGAGGCAGAGACATCCCGCGCGGGAAGTCCTTGGGCCACCCGGTCTATTTCCTTCACGCATTCCTCGGCCTCATAGCGGTGCACTTCGGGATACTCCGCATTCGCCTTGATCTTCTCGTACTCCGCCTTGGCCGCCGCGGTGTTCTTTTCTGCCGCATAGCTCTGGGCAATGCGCAGGTGGGCGTAGCTTTTGTAGTGCGAAGGCGCGTTGGTCATGGCCAACACCTTGCCGTATTCGGCACGGACAGCCTCGAAGTTCTTCGCGGACCATGCCTTTGTGGTTTCCGCGAACGTCTCATTGAGGGACTTCAGGACCTTCAATATTTCCGTGTCGATCTTTACCGCTTCTCTTTTTCCGCTGTTTTCGGGAACAATGATGGTTGGCACCTGATTCTGCCCCAGTACCTCTCCGAAGAGGGCCACGGTCACGGGACTCATGCGGTCGAGCGTTTCCTGCCAGGCCGGCCGCAACTCGGCATCGACGTTCAGCTCCTTCGATAGTTCGATCAGCGTTCGGAAGACCCGCGAGGTGAAGGCGATGGCCTGGGTGGCGTTGATGCGATGGTTGCAGTCCAGTTCGGCAACGCAACTGGAGACGACGTAGCGCTGGCCGTCGCGGATGAGGAACCCGGCGCTATTGGCGGCGATCTCTTTGAGGAACGGGTAGAGCTTTTCGCGCATCCACGTTTCGTCGCGCGTTAGCCGATACCAGGTGATGACGTTCATGGCGGCGTCGGCGGCGTTGTGCCGCATCTCGTAATCGCCCTTGTGCATCCAGCCATAGGGCGTGGTGCCGGTGCCGAAGTGGACGCCCGGCTCGCCCTTCTCTGCCGCGTACTGGCGGGCCAGGGGAAGCTGGGCGATCACCAGGTCGCAGTAGGGCTTCACCAGTTCGGGATGGTTGGCCGCAGAAAGGCCGTTGAAGACGAAGGCCGTGTTGAAGTTCCAGTGGTAATCGCTGCCCCAAGCGGGTGCTTCGTTGTCGATCCAGGCAAAAAGGCCGGGCGGAAAGCTGCCCTCGCGGCACATGCACCCGGCCAGGTACAGCCGCCCGTACCACTGCTTCTCCACCAGTGGCTCGGCGGGGATGTCGATGTGCGAACGGCCCCAGAAATCCCGCCACCAACGGGCATTGGCCTCGATCATCACGGCAGCCGTTGCCGGTGTCTGGCCGCCGAGCCGCTTGAGCACCGGCGTCACTGCGTCGCTCGTCTGGTTGGCCACCATCGCCTGAATTCCGGGCGTGATGTAGTCCGGCGGGAAGACCGCGGACACCTCGTAGGACGACACGACATGCACGACGTTGCCCGGCTGGACGGTCACGGGATCGAGACGCGCCTGGTACGGCTTGTCGGCATCGCGGCGAGCCGCCGATTCGGCCCCCACGATGCGGCTGCCCAGGCTGGTGTAACAGACCACGCTCAGGGGATTGTCAGACTCACGTCCGTTGCGAGTGACGTAGGCCACATCGCCCTTGGCGCCGCCAGCCGACGCCGAGTATTCGTTGTACGGCTTGCCGGTGGAGAGTTCGACGGAAACCGACACCGCACTGGGGCCGACGTTTTCAACGGATGTGACCAGGAAGTTGGTGTCGCGAACGACGTGCGTCCGCATGACGACCGAGCCCGTCTGGCCCGTGAACCGGCCGCGCAGCTCGCCGCGGTAGAGGTCCAGGGTCACCTGGTAATCGTGGCACTCGGCCAGTTGCGGGATGCGGATGTCGATCTGGCCGCTCCAGCCGGCGTAGGTCGACCGGTCCTTCGCCGTGTCGCCGTGGTAGTAGGCCAGGGGACTGACGATGAAGGTCCATTTTCCCTTGGCGTCCCGCGCGGTGACCGTAGCGTCGCCGTTGCCCAGGTAGTACCCAACGGGGGAGCGGTTCTTGATCCGGTAGGGCGTCGCCACGTTTGCGTAGACGTCGCGGAGCACGGGGCTGTTGCGCTGGAGGATTTGGCGAAGGCGATCCGCCTGTCCGTCCGCGCGCAATGGCTCCTGCGCCCGTGCAATCGCCGGCATCGCGACACATAACACGGCACACATCAATAGGACGATCTGTTTCACGGCACAGACTCCTTTGTCCAGCGCCCGCTATTTCTTGTCCACCTTGGTTCCCGGGAAGTCGTCGGTGCGAAAGGGAAACGCGGGCAACCCTGCCTGGTTGTACAGATTGCAGACGGGATGGTCGGCCCATCCATATCGCACGGCAACCGGCTGCGGCACCTTGTCGGACCAGACATGGACGGTCGATCCATGGATCTTCGCGTCGGCCCAAACCCACTTGCGGTCCGCGCCGCAGATGGCAAAGCCTTGGACCTCGCTCTTGGGGCTTGGCAGCTCGAGCGGTCTCTCGCCCAGTTCCGGCTTTCGCAAGTTGACTTTGTAGGTAGCCGGCAGTTGTTTGGCGCAGAGCCCGTTGCCGACGTGCTCGAACTCGATGATCGCCTTGCCGTCTTGGATTCTCATGGACCGGTAGACGGGCCCGCTCCAAGCCAGGTCCTTCACCCCGTAGGTGTTCGCCAACGCGACCAGCGCCAGGCGATAGCCGACGTCCTGCTTGTTCAACGGATGCAGGTCGCCGTCCTCACAGGTGTCGATCAGATTGGCGATGCCCGTCCCCGGCAAGCTGCGCACCGCGGCCTGGGCCTCGCGGAGTTCCGCCCAGCGGCTGTCGTCGGGCGTGTTCGTGCGGGCCCCGAAGCCGGGCAGTTGGCAAACGTAGAAAGGAAAGTCCGAGTCCCAGCGGCGCCGCCAGTCTCTGGTCAGAATTTGCAGGTGCTTCTGATACCGCGCGGCGTTGCCAACGTTGCTTTCCCCCTGGTACCATGCCACGCCTTTGATCGCGTAAGGAATCAACGGGTGGAGCATGGTGTTGAAATGGGCGGGCGCAGGGAGCCAATGCGGGGCGCTGCGTACCGGCGCCATAGGACACTTCTCCGCATCTTTCGGCAAGGGCTGAAATTCCCTTTCCGCCTTGCACAACCACTCGCCGCTCATGGGGATCGACCCCAGCGTCGGCGAGAAATGCACGAGCACGAAGTTTCTCGGCAGGCCGATGATTCCCCCCGCGCCTGAGTGCGCATGCACCCTCACGGCAAACGTGTTCTTGCCAGATCGAATGGCCGTCCGGGGAACCGTCACTCGGTATTCCGCTCGCGGGGCGCCGCTGGTGGGATTCACTTCGAAGACCTTGGCGCCATTGAAGTAGATCGCGAAGAAGTCCCTGCAAGCAGGAAACGTGATCCGCCACGCAGTTCCCCAGTTCGCCGGGACCTCGAAATCCTTGCAGAACCAGATGATGCCGCCATGGGGGAAGCCAACTTTCGCAAGGCTGCCCGGAAGCTGGATGTGCTTCCCGTCCGGTCGGTCGCCTGAATCGCCGACCCAGGCGGGGGCATCGCTGGGCACTCCCGTCGGATCGCTGCGGCCGTACTTCCTTTGCCAGGCGGCGAGACCGGCCGCGTACCGCGCGACGTATTGGTCGTGGTTGATATACGCGTCCAGTGTGGCGTTCATTTCCGCCACATAGGCCGGATCGGCCTCGGCGGTCAGGGCCTCCTTGCTGATCCAGTTCTCGACCGCCGATCCCCCGAACGACGCGTTGAGAATGGCGATCGGGATCTTCAATTGCTTCTGCAGTTCCCGGGCGAAGAAATAGCCCGTCGCCGTGAAGTCGGCCGTTGTCTCTGCGCCGGCAACCGTCCACTTGCCCGTGCAGTCGCCGGCCGGCGTCGTGTCAACTTTCCAATCTACATAGAACTGGCGGATCAGCGGGTTCGCCGAGTTCTTCACTTCTTCCTTGGCGTTGGCGACGCCGCCGATATACAGCCACCCGGTTTTGCCGTCGACGGTCATGGCCATGTTCGACTGGCCGGAGCAGAGCCACACGTCGCCGACGAGGATATTCCGGATTTCGGATTTCTGATTGCTGATGGACGAAGCGATGGTCATCACCTGGGGCTTGCAGTTCGCCGGCATCGGGTCGAGCGTCACCATCCAGCGTGCCAGGAGGGGGGCGTTGGGCGCAGCCGGACGGAACGCGCCGGGGGCCGGCGAAAGCACGCCGGCTACGAGATCGGCCTTGGCCGTCTTCTTCTGTCCGGCGAACTCCACGGTGATTTCCTCGCCCGCGTCGGCCCAGCCCCGGATGGGGACGGGCTTGTCGCGCTGCATGACCATGTTGTCGCTGAAGATGGCAGGCATCTTCTGCTCGGCGAACACGACGGAGGGCCCCGGCAACAGGACCACCGTCAAGAGGGCGAGCAACCTGCGTTCGAATCTCATCAGATCTCCTCTCATTGCGAGATCAAGGTGCCTTTGCGGAACGGCGCCGCCGGTAAACCAGCGCTATTGAAGAGCGAAACCGGCGGGTTGTCATACCAAGGGAAAATCACTGCCCCAATCCTGCCGCCACGCGCCGATCAACCGGGTCATGAGCTCCGCGTACCGATCCGCCCGCTCGCGGTTGCTCTCGCCCTGGTACCAAACGACTCCCCTGATCGCCGTCGCGGTCAAAGGGGCGATGAATCCCTCGTAGTTGTTGCCCGTGTAATACACCAGCATGGCCTCTTCCAGGCGTTTTTTCTGCTCGGCCGTCAGGCGGTCAGCGGGACGGGCCGGCAGCGCCCGTCCCTCGGCCTTGGCCCTCTGCACCTCTTGGGTAAATTGAAGAAAGGCTTTGCGGTCGGCGTCGGCCAGCGGCTTCAGCTCGTCGATCACGCGTTGTGCTTGCTGGAGCTTACTGGCGGGCATCATCCGCCAGCCGCGCGGGTACGTCGCGCTGGAACACCATGTTGCTGCCAACGCACGGGGCCAGACGGACCTCGGCGCGGGCGGCGTTCAGTTCGAGCAACAACACGAAACTCAATAGAACTGCAAGATCACGAATTCGCATGGGCAGTTGTCACCGTTGGTTTCCACTTAGAAAGTCAGTAATTATTTAGCGGGTTGGCCGCCCCGTTGGCGGCACACCGCCTGTTTGCACCCATTGTGATCCCGCCTGGTACTCCTGTCAAAGTATTGTAACCGTTCACGGTCTTACGGCCGTTCAGGCTCCCGATGAGCCTGATGACCAGTAGACCAGGTTTGTTGCCGCATTCACGGCTTGGAACCGGCGCTTGGTTCAAAGATGAGCCCGTCAACAAACTCGTTCGTTTTGAAAAACTCCGGGTCGCGCACTGGCTTCCCGGCGAGCGTGAGGTTCTCGAAGGTGAGGTTGCGGATGCGTGCGTCGGCCTGGCCCCAGAGGATTTGTGGTTCACCCAGAACGCTGGGCGCGGCGATGGATATGTTCTGGAAGAGGATGCCCGACAAGTCTCCGGCTGCGCGTTTTTCTGCGTCTTTTGAATAGGGCTCCGGCATGGTCATGCAGATGAAGAACTGCTGCAGCGTCGGTCTGGGGTCCTCGATGTTGATGTTGCGGAAGATCACCCCGGCACCAGCGGCGCGTCCGCCTTCACCGCGCATGTTGAAGACCCGACCGCCGCTCCAGTGGTGCCACTTGGCCCGCGCATAGATCACATCGCAGTCCTCCACCACCAACTTGCGGTCAGCAAGCTGCGGCAGGCCGCTCAGGACGAACGACGAACCGTTGGCGTCGTTCCACAGCACGGTGCGGCGAATGCCCAGGCCGTTCACATAAAGCGAGTCGTCTTGGGTGCGGATGAAGCAGTCCTCTATCAGCGTATTTCCGAATGGATTGATCCCGTCGCCATTCGCGCGCCAGGTGAAGATCTTGGTCCACTTGACCTCGTTGGGATGACCCGCCTTGTAGGGGCATACCAGCATGAGCGAGTGAGTAGCCGAGTCCGCGATGGTGATGCCTTCCACACGGGTGTCGGTGGTGCCAATCACCTCAATCGGGCGGTAGCGCCCGTATTCCTTCTCTGAAATCGCGGGCGCAACATACTTGGGATGCTTCAGCCGGGATCCCGACAAGGTGCCGAGGCCGAAGATGCGGATGTGATGGCCGTCGCCCCATTTCCGATTGGAGAGTGTGCCGTAAACGACGGCGTCGCCGGGGATGTAATACTGGCGGCCGGCATGAAGCGGGAAGGCCAGGCCAACATCGTGAACACCCGGCAGGAAATAGAGTGTGGTCCAAGGCCCATCGGATGGCGGAGTCTCACCGGGTTTCACGGTAAGCACGCCGGGATCATCAGGCTTGGGTTTGCCCACCAACGGCGGGTTGGCAAAAATCGAGACCGTATGAATCGGCGGCCCTTTGTAGCCCTTGCCCGTGTCCTGCCCGTCCATCTGGCCATCAATATCGACAGCGACAAGACACGGTTTATCGAGTCTGACAAGAACCTTGCCGTCCTTGATGAAGCAAGCTGACGCTTTGCGCAACGGGTGCACCGCCGCGGTATGAATCGGCTGGCCGCTGGCCCGCGTGATCTCGATCTCCACAGCACCAGCGGTTTCAAAGTTCACATAGGTATGCGTCCAGCCCGCCAGATGGTCGAAGTAGGCGTCCGTCTTCTTCTCGATGTTCTTGCAGGCGGTCACCCAAGCGAAGGCGCTCTGCCACTCGCTGCCATCGCTGGCAGAGCGCACACGCACTTTGTAATGCTCCGAGGCTGCGAGCCCTGGCACTGGCGGATACACCACCAGTCCGTCTGCGGCTGACAATCCAGCCAGCGGTGCCAGCAGCAGGACGGTGAGGAGTGAGAGTGTGTGTTTCATGGCTGCCCTTTCATTTCCAATGCTTGCAAGTTGTCGGCCCGCTCTTTCCCAATGATTGGAAATTCATCGACGCGGCCAGCGGAGCGAGCAACAGGGCGGTGAGGAGTGGCAGGGTGTGTTTCATGACTGCATCTTCGTTTTCATTTTATCCGACATTTCCCAGATGACTGCTCGCTGACGACTGCCGCCAGCGATATTCGCAACCCTACCGGGCTTGGGGCGTTTCTTCAATCGGATTTCCGGCGTCCCAAGCCCTTGCGAAGCCTTCCGGACAGCGTCGAAGCCCGCATCCGTGGGCCGGGGAGGCACGTTTTCCCGGTCGGGGACAGACCGCCTCCGCTGTCCCCTTGCGTTTCGTGTGATTTCGGCGGCGTCCCTGGTCATCCCGGCACGGCCTCCGGGAGTCGGAGCTGCCGAATCCGCTCAAGGATGGCTCGAAATGTGTATGGTAAGGCGAACACGAACCACGAAGGAGAACGCGATGAAGATCACGCAGATGACGGTCGAGGGCGCGAGGGGCGAGGCGAGGCTCTGCCGGGCCGATGGCAACATCCGCATCGAGGCCAAGTGGCTGGGGCGCATCGTCCCGGGCACGAAACGCGACATGCTGGTGTTCGAGACGGCGGTCTGGGAGGTCGCGGCCCGTAGCGGCGACGATGTTCGCCTGGAACTTGCCGCCCGCCGGCTCCAGGCAACCCTCGACGGGTACGAGGGCACCAACGGCGACGTGGCCGAATACCTGCGAGCGATTCAGAACTTCGCCGAATAAGGCGACCAGAACAAGGAGCAGACCATGAAGACGGCAGCACGCAAGACCGAGAACGTGTTGGGCAAGGACCTGCGGGTGAACGACGTGGTCAAGGTTGTCAGCACGCGCCACCTGGGAAGGCATGTATGCGGCGGGCCGCTGGTGAAGGACGGCCGGAAGGTCCGGTGCGAGCAGTGCTCATACCAGAAGCCCCTGCGCCGAGATGGCCGTCCGCCGCGCATCGCCAACGGCACACCCGTCCACATCAAGAGCGACCACTTCGCCGAGGAGTTCGACGGCGTCGTCACGATAGGCGAATACGACGGCGGCTGGCTCTACCGCGTCCGGCCGACGAGCGGCACGCCGCCGGCAGCCGCCAG
>JAPLNB010000029.1 GCA_026693085.1 Planctomycetota bacterium
CGGGCGATCTGGTAGGTGCCGTCGGGCTGGTCCCATCGCAGCCGGCCGCAGCCGGCCCAGAGCTGCGTCTTCTTGCCGTCGAGCGTGACCTCGACTTGCAGCGACTTGGCGTTGGCCACATTGTCGAGCACTTTGCCGAACGCGGTGGCCGCGTCGCCGGCCGGTCCGCGCACAAAGAAAAAGGATGCGGCCAACACCGCCGCCGCGGCTGAACCTGCCAACGCGCGCCAAGCGAAAACGAACATGGGAGATCTCCTGCGAGAAATGTGGACCCGGGGGGATTCTGTCGGGGAAGACTGCGAAACGAAAGCCTCGATCGACCGCGCGCGGAGCCTCTCGCGCAACTGCTCGTCGGGCGGCGGCGCATCGGCCTCCAGCGCGGCAAGCAACCGGGCAAATTGCTCTTCTTCCGGAGCTAGATCATTGGGATTCATGGCAGCACCTGGTAGTTCCCTGCCCCTCAGTCCGGCTTTCGTCCCGAGGGAGCGGGCGGAACGCGGTCGCATTTTTCCGTGAACGTCTCACGAAACGCCTCTCTTGCTCTCGCCAGCTTCGAGCGGACCGCCGCGGGCGTGCATCGGCGCCATTGGGCAAGTCGTTCGACGCTCGCGCCGTCGCAGTAGCGGGCCGTCAGCAAGGCTTGATAGTCGTCGTTCAGTTTGCCGAGCACCGCGCGGACCGTCGCCACGATCTCGGCCGTGGCCAAGACCTCGGGCGGAGGCGCATGGCGGTTCTCCAGCCACTGGGTCAAACGCTCGGCCACCCGCGGCGCCAAGTCGCCGCCCTTGGCGACGCGGTTGTCGCGCCGCCGCGCCCGGCGGTAGGCGCCCACGTGGTTCCGCGCGATGCCCGCCAGCCATAGCCAGAGCGGGCCGCGCGCCGGGTCGTAGGCATCCGCCGAGCGAGCAGCAGCCAAGAAGGTCTCCTGGACCACGTCGGCCACGGCGGCGGCGTCGGCGCCCATCAGCCGCGCCGTTACGCGCCAAATCCGGTCAAAATACGCCTCATAGAGCGCAGTCCAAGCCTCGGCCTTGCGCTCGCGCAAGCCGCGCGCAATTTCGTCGTCCCGGTGGTCGTTCATGGGCTGTCGCTTCCGCCGCGGTGGACCAGCGTCTGCCACTACACTTACTTCGCAACTCAGGCCGCAAATGCGTCGCTGCAAGATCCAAGATTCCGCCCGTTTGTCCCTAGTAATAGTCCCGTTCTCGTTGTCCGTCAAGGACTTGCGACGTTTGCCGTCCTGAAGCTCCGGCAGTGGAATCGGCGTATCTCGACAGCAGGTTGCCGTCTGTTTATCGACCAAGAGTCCTGAACCAAGTCCCGCTGTCTAATCAACGGAGAACAAGATGAGTGAAGAACCAATGAAGAAGCATGGCCGGTTAGTGACAACACGAACCGGTAGAAGTAGGATAAGGACATGAAGATCGCCACCTGGAAGGTCAATTCGATCAGGTCGCGGCTGGAGCGGCTGCCGGCATGGCTCCAAAAGAACAACGGCTTGCGGCTGGACTACATCTTGGCCACCGAGCCGCTGGCGAAGACGCGCTGGTGATTGCCGTCTTTGAGGAGCGAACATGATGGTCATCGGGATCAGATAGGTTGGCACGGGCTATGGACCAGTATACGCGGCTGGTCACATGGGGGGTGTGCGGCGACTGACAGATGCCCCGGCGACCGGCAAACGACCAATCCGGTTCGAGGTGTAAAGTCGGGATTCGAGCTATATTACTTGGCAGGTTTCCGCGAGAATCGCCCCCGCTGCCCTGTCACTTCGTCGGTCAACCCGGGAAAACGGGTAGTAAATGGAGAGGCGGTGAACCTATTGATTGCAGCCGGTCTGATGGAGGAGCAGTTCGCGGCGCCGTTCGCACGTATCTTCCAGTTGGTCCCCGGGGCGGACAGTGATGCAGTGTTTCGACGCTACGTCGAATACCTTCCTAAGGCGGCCCTGAAAGAGGCTGACCAGAAAAAACTCCGGTTCATCCTGAGAAACGCCGTCAAGGCGCGGAAACAGATCACGTATGTCACGAACCCTGAACCTGTGGACAATCTGATCGGCAAGATCGCACTTCGAGCCTACGAATAAGCGAGGCTGGCATGAAGTTCCAATGGGTTAAGGATGCGATGCTCCTGGCGGTCTTCGCTGCTGCCGCCGGCTTGGCGCAGGCGAAGAACGTCGATCTCTCGACGGTGCCCGCTCGTCAGGGCGTCCAGTTGACCATTTACAACTCGGAGGACCTGACGCTGGTCCGCGAAACCCGCAAGGTGAGTTTCAAGGGGCGTGATTTTCTTTGTACGTTGGTTGTGTTGGATCAGATGGCGGTTTGAGTGTTGTTCTTGTAACAAGTCCACATGGCGTCCCATCGCTCCGATTTGAGGTAGGTGCGTAAGGTCAGGATGTATTGGCCACCTTCAC
>JAPLNB010000030.1 GCA_026693085.1 Planctomycetota bacterium
AGCGATCAACGGGTTCGAGGCGACGGTTCGTCGTTGTCGAAGCGAAGGTGTTACTTGAGGAACCGAATGCGTTAATTGCGCACGTTCGGGTCTGTGGGAGCCTCGGGTGGGCAACCGCCCGAGGCCACCCGGTCCGGAACTCGGGTACGTGTCCCCCGATGGTCCTGATGGTCCTCCCCCGATGGTCCTGCCCGATTTTCGGCATTTTGGCCAATCGCCGGGAAGGTGAGGGGAACTTCTTGGCCTCCAAGTTCGTCTTAAACTTGAACAGTGTGACAAACCCGTATCTTTCCCCCTAGAAGAAGGTGGCGACATGACCAAGAGGATTCTGTTGATGGCAGTGGCATTCATCATTGTCCCGGCATTTTCTGCACACGCTGGCGACTTGGCCAAGCGTGCCGAGGCGAAACTGGACAAGGAAACCTTCGCCTACTTCAAGGACGAAATCAAGGATAAGTACCCGGACCAAGTGACGGCCTACGCCATCGTCAAAGCCAAGGTGGAAGCCGTCAATGAGGTGCCCTATTGTCCCCTGAAGACCTCCCAATGCGGCATGAACCCGACCTGCAATCACCCCAATCATATGAAGATCAAGAACGTGGACATCACCATCGGTGAGCCGGTCATTGCCAGTTCTAACGCCGCCCTGCCCAAGCAGTTCAAGGACTACAGCTATTTTGGCAAGGTCGCCCTGGCGAAGGGAGATGAGGTATATCTGTCGCTCTACGTCTACAAGCATCAGGTCACGAAGGATGGCAACAGCCACATCTCGAAGATCAAGAAGATCGAAGCTGCGAAGAAGTAGGCACGGGGATTCTGATTCCATGAAAGAGCGGTCCTCCTGTCTGTGCTTTGGGTGAGTGAAAAAAGACACACTACACCGTGTATAGCACCAGGAGGACCGCTCTTTCATGGAATCAGAATTGGCCCCGGAACTTCCGGAACTTCCCTTATAATTCGGTATTGTGTCCCCGGAACTCCCGGAACTCCCGGAACTCCGTACGGATCCGCGCGGGGGGCGCCGGGCAACCGGCGTCCCTACCGCGACCACAAATCGGGGACCGCTTGCCCGCCCACCGCCACGCCAGGACCTTGGCGACCAGGCGGGCGGCGATGATGTCGCAGCCGGGAGGCGTCGGCGAGGGAACGAACTCCACCACGTCCGCCCCGATCAGCCGGCAAGGCGACTCGGTCATCAAAATCCGCAGCACGTCCATCATCTGCCCCCAGCAGAGCCCGTTCGGTTGCGGCGTGCCCGTGCTGGGGATCACCGACGGATCGAGCCCGTCGACGTCGATCGTCAGATAGACGTCGCCCTCGAGGCCGCGCAGCGCGGCGAGGACCTCGGCCCATTGCTCGGCCAGGCGATGGGCGTAGAAGGTGGCGATACGCGGGCCGCCGGTGGCGAAGTCGTACTCGCTCCGCGTGAGGCTGCGGACGCCGATCTGCAGCAGCCGGCATCCCTGCTCACACAGTCGCCGCATCACGGTGCCGTGCGACCAGTGGCGGCCTTGGAGGTCGTCGGCCAGGTCGGCGTGGGCGTCGATCTGCACGATGGTGAGGTGGGCCGGAGCGTCGGAAAAAATGGGGACAGGCACCTCGCCAGAGTGCGACAGACCAAACCCCTCACCCATGGGCTCGGAGCCAGTCCCCATTTTTTCGGCCGGATCAGCGGCCAAACCCATGACCAGTCCGTAGGTCACCGAATGCTCTCCACCGAGGGCCAGGAGGAACTTGCCGCGTAGCGGCCGAACGTGTTGCTGGATGCGGCCCAGGCAGTCCTCGATAGAGCCCTCGGCGGAAATGGGCGGCAGCGTGCGCAAACGCGGGGCCGCGGCGAAATCGACAAGTGTTTCTTCGTCGAACGTCTCCAGTTGCAGGCTGGCGTCGAGGATGGCTCGCGGGCCGCCGCTCGTGCCCGTGCCGTACGAAACGGTCTTCTCGACCGGCAGCGGCAGAATCACGGCATCGGCGCATTCCAACTCCGCCGGGGGCAGTCCGAGGAACTGGTTGGGATCAGGAGCCATAGCGTTATTTCAGGGTATGCCGTGCGGCCTGTCAAGGGTGTCGGGCTTGTGGTGCAGCCGTCTCGGCTGCCATCGCGCAGGCGAAACGCCTGCACCACAAGAGAAAGACAACTTGCGAGACTGGCGGGAATCGGGTAAGGTGGTCGGAATGAATCGGCCCGTGGTCGGCAGTGGCCGGCCGTTCCTTTCTTCCCGACCCAGGAGGAAACGAGGGTGGGTGAAACGCCGCTTGTACCCAAGGAAGCCTTCTTTACTAAAGGGGTGGGCAAACATCGGACCCGGCTGCAGAGCTTCGAGTTGGCGCTGCGCGACGCCGGCATCGAGATCTACAATCTCGTCCGGGTCTCCAGCATCTTCCCGCCGCACTGCAAGGTGGTTCCCAAGGGTCGTGGACTGACGAAACTCCAGCCCGGCCAG
>JAPLNB010000031.1 GCA_026693085.1 Planctomycetota bacterium
AGACTTGGACGCTTGGCAACCTGGATGGGCTGACGAGCGCGGACGGAAGCTACACGCTGACGTTGAGCGCGGCGGGGGTGACGGATCTGGCGGGCAGAGCGCTGATGGGCGGGGCGAGCGAGAGCTTTGTGGTGGATGCGACGTCGCCGACGGTGAGCATCGTGCCGGTGACGCCCGATCCGCGGAATGCGCCGGTGGATGCGATCACGATCGCGTTCAGCGAGGCGGTGAAGGGGTTTGATATCTCGGATCTGACGTTGACGAGGGATGGCGGAGCGAGCCTGCTGCCGGATTCGGCGGCGCTGACGAAGGGCGTGGACGGGAGGACGTGGACGCTGAGCAACCTGACCGGCCTGACGGGCATCGGCGGCGCGTATACGCTGACGTTGAGCAACGCGGGGATTACCGATGCGGCGGGCAATGCGCTGGTGAGCGGTGCGGTGGAGAGTTTCGTGGCGGACATTACGGGGCCGACGGTGAGCATTACGCCGGTGGCGCCTGATCCGCGGAATAGCCCGGTGGGGTCGATCGTTATTGTGTTCAGCATTGAAGTGAAGGGGTTTTCGCTGTCGAAGTTGTCGCTGGTCCGCGGGAGCGGGTCGAATCTGTTGAGCGGGGCGACGCTCTCGAAGGGCGCGGACGGGAGGACGTGGACGCTGGGGAACCTGTCGGGCGTGACGAGCATCGAGGGCAACTACACGCTGACGCTTGATGCGGCGGGCGTGACGGATCTGGCGGGGAATCCAATGTCGGCTGGGACGGTGGAGAGCTTTGTGGTGGACAAGACGGTGCCGACGGTGAGCATCGTGGCGGTGGCGCCTGATCCGCGGAACACGCCGGTGGATGCGATCACGATCGCATTCAGCGAGGCGGTGAGCGGGTTTGATCTGGGGGATCTTAATTTGGTGAAGGGGAGCGGAGCGAACCTGTTGCCGGATTCGGCGACGCTGACAATGGGGGCGGACACCAAGACCTGGACGTTGGGCAACCTGAACGGCCTGACGAACACGGATGGGACGTTCACGCTGACGCTGACCGCGGCGGGGATCAAGGATCTGGCGGGCAATGCGCTGGCGAGCGGAGCGACGGAGAGTTTTGCGGTGAACGTGACGGGGCTGAGCGTGGTGATTGTGCCGGTGACGCCGGACCCGAAGACCCGCCCGGTGGATTCGATTGATATTGTGTTCACGATGGAGGTGACGGGGTTCACGATGTCGAGCCTGTCGCTGGTGCGTGGGAGCGGCGCGAACATGCTGCCGGGCGCGGCGACACTGACGAAGGGTGCGGACGGGGTGACGTGGACGCTGGGGAACCTGTCGGGGCTGACGGGCGTGAACGGGAACTATACGCTGACGCTGAACGCCGCGGGGATCAAGGATGTGGCGGGGCATGCGCTTGCGGCTGGGGCGGTGGAAACGTTCGCGGTGGACGTGACGGCGCCGACGGTGGTTATCACGGCGGTGGCGCCTGACCCGCGGACGGCAGGGGTGTCGTCGATCGTGATCGCGTTCAGCGAGGCGGTGAACGGGTTTGACATGTCCCACCTGTCGCTGCTGCGGAACAAGGGGTCGAACCTGCTGCCGGGGTCGACGACGCTGACGAAGGGCGCGGACAACAAGACGTGGACGCTGGCGAATTTGCTGGGGCTGACGGGCCTGGAGGGAAGCTACGCGCTGGCGCTCGATGCCGCTGGGGTAACGGACGGAGGGGGCAATGCGCTCGTGGCCGCCGCGAGCGAGAGTTTCGTGGTGGACCGGTCGGGGCCGGTGGCGAGCATTACGGTGGTGAGTCCTGATCCGCGGAATACGGCGGTCGACGCGATCACGATCGTGTTCAATGAGCCGGTGACGGGGTTTGCGCGGTCGAAATTATCGCTGATGCGCAATGGCAGTGGCAACCTGTTGACGGCGGCGCAACCGCTGACAATGGGCGTGGACGGCGTGACGTGGACGCTGGGAAACCTGTCGGGGCTGACTGGTTTGGAAGGCAGTTACACGCTGATACTGAGCGCTACCGGCATCGCTGACGGGCTGGGGAATGCGATGGCGTCGGGGACGAGCGAGAGCTTTGCGGTGGACAAGACGGGGCCGACGATGGGGATCGTGGCGGTGAATCCCAATCCGCGGACGACGCCGGTGACGTCGATCAGCATCGTGTTCAGTGAGGCGGTGAATGGGTTTGATATCTCGCACGTGTCGTTGTCGAGGCAAGGCGGGGAGGAACTGCTGCCGGATTCTGCGACGCTGACGAAGGGCGCGGATAACAAGAGGTGGACGCTGGGCAACCTGAGCGCGTTGACGAACGTGGATGGCGTTTACGCGATATCGGTCAGTGCGGTGGGGATCACCGATCTGGCGGGCAATGCGTTGGTGACCGGGGCGAGCGGGAATTTCACGGTGGACGTGACGGGGCCGATGGCGACGATTTCGCCGGTGACGCCCGACCCGCGGAACACCACGGTGAGTTCGGTGGTGATCACGTTCAGCGAACAGGTGAAGGGCGGGGCGCTTGCGAATCTGACGCTGACGCGCAACGGCGGCGTGATACCGTTGACGGGTGTGGCGACTCTGACGAAGAGTGTGGACAACAAGACCTGGACGCTGGCAAATCTGACCGCGCTGACCGGCAGCGAAGGCAGCTACACGGTGTGGCTGGGGGCGGCGGGGATCACGGACAACGCGGGCAACGCGATGGGCAACGGTGCGACGGCGGCATTCACGGTGGACAAGACGGCGCCGACGGTGAGCATTACGGCGGTGGATCCGGATCCTTCTCACGGGCCGGTGGCATTTGTGGACATTGCTTTCAGCGATGTGGTGGTGGGATTTGATATCTCGGATCTGGAACTGAGCCGGGACGGCGGGGCGAACCTGCTGAATGGGCAGCAGAGCCTGGGCACGACGGATCAGCGGACGTACCGATTGTCGGACTTGAGTGGATTGACGGGACGTCTGGGCAGTTATGAACTGCGGCTGAAGTCAAGCGGCACAGGGATCGCGGATGGGGCGGGCAATGCGCTGATTGACGGGGCGAGCGAGAGCTTCGTGGACGATACGATCACGGGCGCAGGGTCGATCATTTATCTGATGCGGGATGTTGCCAATGCGAATCTGCTGAACGTGATGGTGGGTGCGCAGGCGGAGTATTCGGTGGCGTTTGGCGCGTTGCCGCAGATCCAGGTGAGATCGGGCGGGCAGGGGGTCCGGGCGGACGAGTTGGTGCTGGAGTTCGGGAATGGGAATATGCTTCCGGCGGCGGGCGTGCACTTTGACGGTGCGCTGGGCAACCTGCTGGGGAGCTTGCGAATCCTTGGGTCCGCGGAGGCAGACGCGATCACGGTGGCGCCGGGGCTGGCGACGGTTAACGGCGTGCCGATCGAGTACACCGGTGTGAGCGCGATCAGTGTTGATACGGCCGGGGGCGCCAATACGGTGACGGTGACGGGGAACAATACGGCGACGGTCACGGTCGAGGGCAATGGGTCGGATGCGATCCATGTGGATGGCGGCGCAATGGCCATCAACATGAACCGGCAAATGGCCAGCTTGAGCCTGAGCAACGACGGGCGGGCGTCTTTGAATGATGGCGTGGAATCGTTGTACACGCGCTCGCTGTCGATCACCAGCGGCGGGACACTGGATCTGAATGGCGGGGGTCTGATTGTGCAGTCCGACGCGGCCAACCGTCTTGGAGTGCTGACGCAGGTGAGCGACTGGATCAAGTCCGGACGTGGCACCGGCGGCTTGTGGCAGGGCAGCGGGATCGTCAGCAGCAAAGCCAGGAGCACGGCGATGACGGGCCTGGCGGTGATGCTGAATGACACGATCAATCCCGCGGGCGAGATCCTCAGCAAGTTTGCCGGACAGGCCGTGGACGCCAACGCGATCCTCGTCCGGTACACATGGGACGGCGATGGGAACCTGGATGGGCTGGTGAATGCAGATGATTACTTCCTGATCGACAGCGGTTTCATCACGCAGGGCAAGGGGTATCAGAGTGGCGATTTCAACTACGACGGCGTAATCAACGCCGACGATTACTTCCTGATCGACAGCAGCTTCATTGGGCAAACTGGAACATTGGCGGCCACGAAACCCGCGGCGGCGGCGGGGTTGTTCAGCGTGTCGAGCATTCAGGCCAGTAGCGCCGGGATCGACGCGGTGACGCGGCGTAAGGACGAACTGGCGGGTGTGTTTGCCGAGGGTGAGGCAGGGGTGCTGGAATAGCGCGCCGCTGGTTGCGGGAGAGCGAATCGGGGAAAGGGATTGGCGAGCGGCACAGGAATCTGCAAAGCGGTCTTGCCCTTTCTCCGCGAGGCCCCGGTGCCGTGTCGTGCAATCCGGTCTATAGCTCGACGACGCGGCGTTCGCGGCGGGATTGTTCGGCGGCGAAGACGATGCGATGGGTGGCCAGGGACTCGGCGGTGCTGGTGAGCACGGCGCCGCTGTCGTTGGCGCGGAGCGCGTGGATCAGGTTCTCCATGAAATTGGAGTCGCCGCCGCCATGGGACCCGGATTGAGGGGCGAAGGTGATCCTGGTGGTGGCGCGGTCGGAGAAGCGGGTGATTTCGATGGTTCGGCCGTCGATGTCGGCGCGGAGCTGAGCTTCGGCGCCGTGAAGTCGGAGGTGTCGGCCAGGGGGCGCGAAGGCGGTCATGGTGAAGGTGCCGGTGATTCCGCCGGCGAATTCCAAGGCGACAACCTGATGATCGACGACATCGTTGTCGGTCTGGTAGACGCAGCGGCCATAGGGTCCGGTGCGGAGAAGGAGCATGCGTTCGGCGCTGGAGAGGCTGGCGAAGCCGGCGGCTTCGTAGTACCAGTTCAGGGCGGGCGCGACGTAGATCTGGAGAGCGGAATAGGGGCAGGCGGGTTCGGCGGGGCAGCCGTCGGTGCAGCGGAGCGTTGCGCCGGGCGGGGCGTTTTCTTTGCGAAAGTAACTGAGTGAGCCGAAGGAACTGACACGCCGGCAGGGGGCGGCGGCGAGGTAGGCGATGATGTCGATGTCGTGGCAGCTCTTGGTCATGAGCGCGAAACAAGAGCGGGATTCGTTGGCCCAGTTGCCGCGGACAAAGGAGTGGGATTGGTGGAGGGGGTCGATGCCTTCGAGCTGCTCGAAGGTGATGAGGCGGCCGATGGCGTTGGATTGGAGGAGGCGTTTGACCTCGGCGTAAACGGTGTGGTAGCGGAGTGAGTGGCAGATGGAGACGATGCGGTTGTTGCGTTGGCGTGCGGCATCGATGGCGATGCAGTCGTCGAGCGTGGTGGCCATGGGCTTTTCGAGGAGCATGTGGTAGCCCTTGTCGAGCGCGCGAAGGGCGGCGGGGGCGTGGAGGCGGTCCATGAGCGTGCAGATGACGACGTCGGCCAGTCGCGGTTTTTCGAGAAGGGATTCCCAGGAGGCGAATTGGGCGGTGGGGGGGAGCTGGTGCTGGGTGGCGATTTTCTGGCGGCGGTCGTCGAGGGGGTCGGCGACGGCGACGACCCGGCCGGCGTGGGGATGTTCGCGGAGCCAATCGGCGAAGGTCTGGCCACGGTTGCCGCAGCCAAGGATCGCGAAGGTGAAGGGGTTGGCCATGACAGTCCTTTCTGGAAGCAGGGTTAGGCGAACAATCTCGCGGCGGCGGGGCCGGGGCGGGTGAGGAAGAACGTGGAAGCATCGCGGCGGGTGGGGAAGGTGGCGTGGTAGTCGGCTTGCCAGGCGGCGAGGAAATGGGGGGCGGATTGGGTCTGGATCAAGGCCCAGACGCTGCCGCCGAAGCCGGCGCCGAAGGCGGAGGCGGCGGGGGAACCGAGACGCCGGGCGGAGCGGGCGAGGTGGATGGTTTCAGGGGTTTGGTTGCTTAACAGGGTCTGGGCGAGGTGCTGTGAACGATCCACAAGGGGCGAGAGGGAGGGGATGTCGTTGCGTAGAAGCGCATCGGCGGCGGCGGGGATGATTTCGTTGCTTTCGGCGTGAAATTGCTCGAAGCGGCGGAGCAGGTCCGGGGTATCGCGGAGAATGGCGCGGAGGCGGTCGGGGGCGGCGGGGTCGGATTGGATGG
This sequence comes from Planctomycetota bacterium, assembly GCA_026693085.1. Lineage (GTDB taxonomy): Bacteria > Planctomycetota > Phycisphaerae > Tepidisphaerales > Tepidisphaeraceae > JAPLNB01. The sequence continues at coordinate 6,044 of JAPLNB010000031.1, forward strand.
CGGCGGCGAGGTGGGGGTCGGAGCGGCCGGTTGCGGCGTTCCATTGATCGACCGCGGCACGGGCCAGGAGCGAGGCGCGGTTGTAGGGGTCCATCTCGGGGCCGGTTTTTTCCGCGGAAACGCCGCTGGCGGCGATGGCGAACGTGTAGGCGGTGGGGAGCGGGATGGTCTGTTCGAAGCGAACGGGGCAATAGGAGTATTGGCGAAGGTGGCGGGGTTGGCAGGTGAGGATGGCGGTGTGGTCTTCGCTGCCGCCGAAGGTCCCGACGCCTTTGTCGCCGGCAAAAGAGGCGAAGGATTGGCCGTTTTCGATGGTGGCCAGGTACGCGACGAGGTCTTCGTAGTTGTGGATGTTGGCTGCGTATTCGGGGCGATGGAACAACTGATTCGCGTGGGCGATCGCGAGGAAACAGGCGATCATGAGAGCGGAGGAGGAGCTCATGCCGGCGGCGGGGGGGAGGTCGGAGGCGAAGATGAGGTCGAGGCCGTTGATGGGGCCTGGGAAGTTGCGGGCGACGCGGCGGGCGACGGTCTGGGGGTAGTTGGACCAATGGCGGGGGGTGGGGGCGAGGTCGGGGCAGATGGGGAAGGAGGTTGGGTCGCTGGCGGCGGCGTCGGTGATGTGGAAGACATCGTCGGCACGTCGGCACGGGGTGCGGCGACGACGCAGAAGCCACGTTCGACGGCGGCGACGATGCTGCGGCCGCCGGCGTAGTCGGTGTGTTTGCCAAGCAGTTCGAGTCGGCCGGGGACGAAGAGGGCGAGGGGGTTGTCGGTGTGGGGAAGACGGGCGGCGGCGGAGGCGAAGAGGGAGGCTTTGTCGAAGGCGTCGTCGTGGGGGAAGCCGGCGCTCTGGAGTGCCAGAGCAATCTGGCGGCAGTCGGTCAGGAGGTTGGAAGCGGAGAAATGGGTCATGGGATTTTCGATTTTCGAGTTTTGATTTTCGATTGTCATGGGCCGAATGGACGGCGGGGGATAGGGTAGCGGGAGCGGGGTGGGTTGTCATGGGGGAGAGGGAAAGGGCGAGGGGGCGGAGGCGTGGGTTTGGAGGTAGTCGATGGCGGATTGGCGGCGGGTGAGTTGGGCGGATTCGGAGTCGTCGGAAGGGTCGTGGGGTTGTTGGATGCGTTGTTCGAAGAATTCGAGGGCTTCGCGGGCGTTGGCTTCGGGGTGGATCAATTGGAGCATTTGCATGAGGCGTTCGTGGACGGCTTGTTCGGTGGGGTCTGGGGCGCGGCGGGGGGTTGGGGTGGTGATGGCGGAGGGGAATCGTTGGCGGAGGTGGGAGAGTTTGAGGAGGTCGATTTTTGATTTTGGATTGTCGATTTTCGATTGGGAGGAGTCTGGGAGGGGGGGTTGGTGGAGGGCGAGGGCGGCGGAGGAGGCGGCGTAGGCGAGGAGGAGGTCGGAGGCGTAGTTGAGGGTTTGGCGGAGGGTATCGAGCGCGCGGAGGAAAGGTGGTCGGCGGAGCCAGCGGCGGAGGATGGTTGGGGAGGGCCAGGCGGCGGGATCGGGGGGGGATTGGACCAGGGAGCGGAGGAAAATAGTTTGGCGGGGGGTGATTCGAGATGTGTGTTTCATAATAT
>JAPLNB010000032.1 GCA_026693085.1 Planctomycetota bacterium
GCATTTCCGAAATGAACTGTTCCTTGTCCATCGTCAATAGCCGTTCCATGGCTTACTCCTGTTAAAAACGCCCGACTCCGTCGGCCAAAAGCCATTCTACACCTCCTCTTACGCCTTCTCCCGAAAAAATGGGCACACCCCGGCGATCTGCTCAAGCCGAAAAAGTGACGAGGTGCCTACTTTGTGGTAGTCAGGGTCTTCGCACTCTGGACAGGCAGAACCGCTCGGACAGCCTATCGAGAACACTCGCAAGCAGAGACACCGTTGATCCGGCTCGCATTGTCCACCTTGCCGGCACGGCTACAATCAAGACAAAGGAGACAAGAGTCACATGAAGAAGCACGTTGCAGGTGTCGTTGCTGGCGTGATGATCGCCTTGTCGTTGGTTGCGAGCGCGGTGATGGCTGAGGAGGCCGGCACGGGCAAGCCTCAGAAGAAGTTCAAGGGGCCGGTCAAGGTCTTCATCCTTGCCGGGCAGTCGAACATGGAAGGGCTTGGCGGTAAATGGTCTCTCGACGCGCTGGGAGAACATCCGACGCATGGGTATCTGCTGAAGAAGATCAGGAACGACGACGGTTCGTTCGTCGTGCGCGACGATGTGTTTGTCTCATATCAGCGAGACGCAGAGAAGATCAAGCGGCCGTTGACGCTGGGTATGGGAGGATGGGGGCCGGACTGGTTCGGGCCGGAGCTGATGTTCGGCATCAGGATGGGTGATTACTACGAAGAAGAGCCGGTTCTTCTGATCAAGACCTGCTGGGGTGGCCATAGCCTTTTCTGGAATTTCCGTCCGCCCAGCGCCGACAAACCTGCCTATGAGACGGGAGAAAAGCCGGAAGACATGGGTGCGTCTTATCACAAAATGGTGAAAGAGGTGCGTGAGTGCCTGGCTAACCTCGACACCGATTTCCCGCAGTTGAAGGGGCTGAAGACTGAGCTCTGCGGTTTTGTCTGGTTCCAGGGCTGGAACGACATGTGTCAGGGCGAGAAGATCAGACGGCAGGTGTACGATGAGTATTGCTCGAATTTCGTTCATCTGGTTCAGGACCTGCGTGCCGAGTTCAAGGCGCCGAATCTGCCGGTAGTCCTGGGCGAACTGGGCGTCGGCGGCGAAAATGCTGACAAAAATATGATCGATTTCAGGGCCGCGCAGGCAAAAATCGCGACGTGCCCGGAATTGAAAGGCACGGTTGGTTATGTGCGTACGGCGCCATTCTGGTATCCGGCCTTGGACGAATTGCCCAGGAAACTGGGCGCCGAAGAAGGACGGGTGAGGAAATCGGTTGAGTCGCGGGTCAAGGAGCAGATGAAAGGCAAGCCCGAGAGTGCGGATTCCAAGAGGATGGAACAGCTCGTAAATGAAGCAGTTGACAAAGCGCTGAAGGACGATGAAGCGTATCAGAAAGCCAAGAAGGAGTGCGACAAGCACGTCAACAACTGGTACTGCCACTATCAGGGAAGTGCCAGGGTGTACTCTTTGGTTGGCTTCAGTCTGGCCGAGGCGATGATTGAACTGACGGGTTCGAAGAAGGCAGTTCAATGAAGGTGACACGATAAGCCCAAGCCCGAAGATGATCATGAAGACCGATGAAAATGGCTTATGACCCATCTTTGCCGGCCCAGGCCGGTTCATGATGATGCCAGAGTCACCGGATGGGCTGCTGGCGTCGGAGACGTGGACCAGCCGACCATCTCCGAGTGGGGCGGCAGGCAGGGCACCGCCCACCAAACCACTCTATGCAACTAATGTGCTTCACGGTGGAGATCAGAGAATGAGAACCAGATTCCATCAATGTGTAGCGGCGGCTGCTTTGGCGATTTCGGTAGCTGCCGGGCGGCTCGCGGAAGCCGCGCCTGCAGCAGTGTCTCCGCCCGCTGAGCCGATGAGCCTCTGGTCGGACAAACCCGGAAATATTTTTACCAAGTCGTATCCCATCGGCAACGGCCGCCTGGGCGGCAGCATCCTGGGCGGAATCGAGCAGGACCGGATCGCGCTCAACGAGTCCTCGCTCTGGTCGGGCGGGCGGTATGACGGCAACAATTACGACGGCTATAACTGCTTGCCGGAAGTCAGGCGATTGATGCTGGCCGGCAACGTGGCGGAGGCAGACCCGCTGCTCTGGAAAAGTTTTGGCTATGCGCAAGGTGTCTCGGGCTGGAATGATCCCAACCAGTTCGGCTGCTCCCAGACGCTGGGTGATTTGAATATTTCCTTCGTGTTTCCCGCCAAGACCGGGGCAATCATAACCTACTCGCCGAAGCGATTCGGAGAAAACCTTGAAACCATCGAAATGTCCGTGGATGGCCAGCGCCGTGCCGATGGCACCCTGGAGGCAGGAGAGAGCTGGTCGTACAATTGCCAGAAGAAGCCGGTGACGTGGCAGGCGGAACTGGCCAAGCCCGAGCGTGCTGCTTCCTATACCCTGATCGGTGCCAATCCCAAGGAGATCGCCGGTCTGGTTCTTGAGGCCTCGAATGATGGTACGGCTTGGACGGTACTGGACCGCAAGGCAGGTCAGCCGGTCTTCGAGAAAGAGAACCAGACCAGGACTTTCCCCATCGCCCAGCCCGGCGAGTATCGCTTCTACCGGTTCACCTTCACGCCTCGGTCGGAATATTTCACCATGCGGGAAATCTCTCTGGACGGGATAGTCCTGAGGGCGAAGAAACCGGCAGATTACCGCCGCGACCTCAATGTCATGACCGGAACCGCCCATACTGAGTTCACCCGCGACAGCGTGTCATACACCCGCGATTATGTGGCCTCAAAGCCGGACGAGGTGATCGCGGTGCGTCTGACGGCGAGCAAGCCCGGCGCCCTGTCGTTCACCGCCTCTCTGGCCCGCCATCAACGGGCGAAGATGCTGGCTGACGGCAAATTCCATCGGCTCGAAGGGCAGATGGCGTTCAACAAGCCCGGCGTTAAGGGCGACAGCGGCGAAGGGATGCGCTTTGTGGCCCTGTTAGGAGCCACGGCCAAGGGCGGAACCACAGAGGCAACCGATAACGGCATTACCATCAAGAACGCCGACGAGGCAACCTTGCTGGTTTCCGCGGGCACGTCCTGGGCGACCAACGACTTCGAGCCGTTGGTTCGCAATCGCCTGGCAGCGGCGCTTGCCAAACCGGGCAAGGCCATCCAGGCTGAAGCGGAAGCCCACCATCGCTCCTTCATGGACCGATGCAGCCTGTCGCTGCCCAAGGGCGACTTCGCCAACCTGCCGACGCTGGACCGGATGGAGAAGAGCAAGTGGGCGTCGAAAGACCCCGACTTGTTCGCCTTGAACTTTCAGATGGTCCGCCATCTGATCGTGGCCGGTTCCCAGCCCGATTCACAGTTGCCCACCCACCTGCAGGGCATTTGGGCGGAAGAATACAGCACGCCCTGGCGCGGCGACTTCCACAGCAATATCAATATCCAGGAAAATTACTGGGCGGCCGAGGTTGCCAATCTCTCCGATTGCCACCTGCCCTTGATGCGCTTCATCAAGAACGTCGCCAAGGAAGGTGAGAAGACGGCCAAGGCCTACTACAATGCGCCCGGCTGGATGGCGAATCACACGCAGAACCCCTGGTACGACACCTCGCCAAGCTGCCTGCCTGCCTGTTCCGGTCCGGTCAGCGGCTTCTGGCTGGTTCAGCACATCTGGGAGCATTACAACTACACCTTGGATAGGAAGTTCCTCGCTGAATATTACCCGATCATGCGCGGCGCCTGCGAGTTGGCCCAGGCGGTGCTGATCGAGGATCCGAAGACCAGGCAACTGATCAACATCCCTTCCAATTCGCCTGAGAACAACTACAGATATGTCGGGAAGGACAGGAAGAAGAGAGATGCCTGGCTCTGCATCGCCTCGACGTACGACATGACGCTCTTCCGCAACCTGTTCAAGACCACGGCCCAGGCGGCGCGCGTCCTGGGTATGGACAAGGATTTCGCAAAGAGCATCGAGGCTACCGGGGCGCGGCTCGCGCCCACCCGGGTCAACAAGGAAGGCCGCATCATGGAGTGGCAGGAGGACTTCGAGGAGGCGGAGATTGGCCATCGTCACACCTCGCACCTCTGGGGACTGCATCCCGGCACCGAGATCTCCTCGAAGACTCCGGAATTGCTCAAGGCCGTGCGCCGGAGCCTGGAGCGGCGCGGGCAGCCTGCCAATGGCTGGTCCCACACCTGGAGGACTTTCATGTGGGCACGCATGCATGACAATGTGCGGGCGGATGGCCAGTTGTCCACGATGGTCGAAGGCGGCCATTGCGGCAATTTCCTCAATCTCTGGCCGTTCCAGATCGACGCCACCTACGCCAGCGGCGGCGCCATCGCGGAACTGCTCATTCAGAGCCATGAGGAACAGGATGACGGGTCGTTTCTGATTGATCTGCTGCCGGCGTTGCCTGAATCGTGGAAGAAGAGCGGGGCGTATGACGGCCTGCGGGCCCGCGGCGGGTTTGATGTGGCGGTAACATGGAAGAACGGGGTGGTGGATGCTGCAAAGATTACGAGCCGCTGTGGCAGTCCCTGCGCCCTGGTGAATCCCTGTCCGGGCGAGCGCGTGGTGCTGTATCGCAATGGCAAGAAGGCGGAGACACTCTCGGGCAAGCAGTTTGCCTTCAAGACCAAGGCGGGCGAGTCCATTCTGATCGTGCCTGAAGGATCAGACGTCGCCGAGGCCTTTCTGCCTGCTTCGGCGCCGGTGAAGGCACTTATCAATCAGGTTACGGTCGAGTCGCCGTGCCGGTTGCCGCTCAACGTGTCCACGGCGGCGACCCTGCAGGCCGGGCCGCAGGCGAAGGTCTTCTACACCCTGGACGGCTCGCGTCCCACTCGCCAATCGACGGCTTACACTGCGCCATTGTCGCTTAACAAGCCCGGCGTCCTGCGGGCCATGGCTGTTGAGCCTGGGCGCAGCCCGAATCTCATTCAATACGTGTTCCGCAGTGCGGAAAGCGGCGCGCAGTTGTCCAATACCTTTGATTCTGAAGCCGATCTGGATCGGGTGAAAATCACCGGCACCCGTGCCTTTTATGAGCCGCGCTGGATCAAGCAGGCCGGCCCCGAGGCGATGCGCAATCCGCTGCCCGGCAAACAGGGCATTCTTGGGGTGCGTCCGGCGTGGCCACATCTCCCGGCCGAGATTGAACGCATGGTGCAGGTTCCCGCGGCCGACAAGCACCCCCGCTTGCACATCGTGGTTTCGGCTGACCCGAATGACGGCGGGTTGACCTGTCTCGTGCAGGCCGGGGTCTGCGTGGATGGCAAGAACGTCGAGTGGTTCAAAGAGGAACTGCTTTCCGGCAAGACCGACGGCTGGCAGACTTTCGACTACGATCTCTCCAAATATGCGGGGCGGTGCGTTGCCGTCAAGGTCAGGTGCGGCGCGGGCAACCGTGGCAGCGCGTGGAAGGATAACAATTGGGGATACTTCGACGAAATCAGCGTGATTGCCGACGGTCAAAGGGAACAACCATGAACACGGATCGCACGATGAACCATGGAGACATCAGCATCGGCGCAAGCGGAGTCCACAGGCTGACAAGGGTCCATTGGCTCCGCGCCCAGTTGGCCGCCATAGTCGTTGCCTGCGGCTGCGCTGCTACCGCTGTCGAACCGCAAGCCCGCAAAGCACTCTTGGACGATGGTGCTCAAGTGGTCGGCAGGCATTCTTTTGCGATCAATGGACCGGCAGGCGGTCCGACCTCGGGTATGGCCAGCGGACCCCTGATCGGCAATGGCGATTTGGGCGTCATGCAGTCCGGCCCGGCAGAAAACTTGGTCTTTTGTATTGGCAAGAACGACTTCTGGTGCATCCGCACCCAGTCGGTGATGGCGGTCGGACAGGTGAAGATCTCCACGCCCGCGTTGCAGGGGTCGAGCTTCAAGACTGCGGTTGACATGCAGCTTGCCGAGATCCGCGGCGAATACGCCAAGGGAGACGCCGCGCTCGCCTCCCGCGCCTGGGTCGACGCCAACCGCAACCTCCTCTGCGTCGAACTGGTCAACAAGGGGACCGCACCCCTTGCCACGACGTTGCAGAACATTAAAGGCGGCGGCCGCGACACCGTGGTGCCTGCAAGCGTTAAGGACAACCAGACCGCGATCCAGGTTGGTTGCGAACAATCGGGTGGCGGACGCTGGTTCTTCAGCGGCGAAATGGCCGACGTCAAAGTGCTCGACCGCGCCCTTACCAAAGATGAAATCGCGAAACTCGCACGGGACGAACGCAAGGAAGTCAGGGTCTTTGACGGCAGAACCCGCCAACCGCTCAGCGCCCCGGCCATCTCCAAAGGGCTGGCCATTTCCGGCTGGATCAAGGCGTCCAAACGCTCTCCCGAAGCCGACTACATCGTGAGCAAAGGCGAGTGGAATCAAGCCTACAGCCTCGGATTATCCGGTGGCCACATTCGTTTTGCCATCGGCGGCTTCTTCTTGCAGTGCGATGATCAGATCCGACGTTGTCCCGCCCGCAGTTGAAGGTTGCTGCGGCGGCTGATCCGTAGACTCTATCCGACTTGCTTCGCCTGCTCCAGCTTCGCCTCCTTCCCCATCGCGTCCAGATGCGCCTTGAGCATCCACAGTTGCTGATGGCCCATCACCTTCCTGAACTGCTTGCTCGCGGCCTCGAACGCACAACGGCTCCAGCGCAGCGCCATCGATTCGCTCTGCCACTTCCGCACACGCCCCACCCGCTGGCGCGCGCCCCAGTGGGCGCTCTCGATGATGTTGGTCGTCGACACGCACCGCATCAACTGGCCCGGCAGGTTCATCGCGTTGATCGTGAACATCTCGTTCAATCCCTCACGCAGGCTCGCCGCCGCCGACGGGTACTTCTTCTCGTGCCAGCGGGCCAGTTGCTCGACCTGCCGGCGGCCTTCCTTCGCGTCGAGCTTCCAGGCTGCCGCCAGCGTTGACCGGGCGTTGCGGTGCTGGTCTTTGGGCAGGTGACCCACGACGTTGCGCACCTTGTGAATCCGGCATCGCTGCACGGGATTCTGGCTGCCATACACCGCGTCGATGGCGTTGCGAAGCGCCTTGGCCCCGTCGATGACGAACAGGCGGTGCCGGTCCGGCTTCACGCCTTTGCTGACCAGATCGTTGAGCAGTTCGGTCGCGACGACGGCGTTCTCGCTCGATCCCGGCCGCAGGCCCAGGACGTGCTTAGCGCCGGTGCCATCCACGCCGATCGCCCCCAGCACATGAAAATCGCCCAGCACGATCGCGTCAAGGTAGATGATCAGGATGTCCAGATGATCGAAGCGTCGCTCGGCCAGTTCCTTGAGCAGCACCTCACCCGCCTCGATGTTGGCGCGGCTGACGGCGCTCTTGCTGATGCCGACCGACTCGGCCATGCGCGGGATGACGTCCTTGTAGCGGCGTGTGCTGACGCCGTCGATCATGATCTGCATCATGCGCTGGGCCATGCGCGGGCGTGTGCGGAGCGATTGGTAAGCGGGGATGTCGACTTCGCCGTCGGTGCGGTGCCGGAGGCGAGGGCGTCTGACGCACAGCTTGCGTTCCTTCAGATGCACCACGCCGTCCTGGCTGCCGTGGTGGCGGATGTCGCCACGCTTCTTTCCGGGCGACTTGACGCCGGCGAGCGTGTCGGCGGAGACCTGAAGAATCATCTCGATCATGGCGCGTCCGGTGACGTCGATCACGTCATCCAGCGCGGTTCGCGACTGCTCGATGAGTTGCACCATCGGCAGCAGCATCTGGCCGTGCTTTGAAAGAAACTCCGAAAACGCCTGAGTGTCGGCAGGCGTAACCGTTTGGTAAGATGACATCGTGGCGGTTCCTCTTGGTAAGTGCCAAAAACCTGATCAGCGGATCGTAGTAGACGACCCGGCCAATCGGAACCGCCGCTTTTCAACCTTCAACTGTCAGTGGGACAACGTC
>JAPLNB010000033.1 GCA_026693085.1 Planctomycetota bacterium
GCCATCTTGAGCTGATTCGCCATTCATCCGTCCGCTCCCGGCGAGTGCCCGAAGCCAACGGTAATCGACGAATCTCCTTCGTCTCAAAGTGGCTGGTTTTGGCGCGCCCCCGAGTGGCCGGTTTTCAGCGCCCGGTGACACCGGGGATCTTCGACGGTTGTCAATCGATCTAGATGGGCAGGTATCAGCTGGCCTCAGTGGCAGTTGGGGACAGGACTTGCGCTTCGGCAGATTATTTTACCTGGTGACCATATGCCATACGGGCCGCAGTACGAACAGGAGCGATGGCCGGAAACCGGAATGGCCATTTGCGATCATCTCAGGATCCACACGGCATGCGACATCATCACTTCCGCTTGGTGCGGACCTGGACGACGTTGGAGTACGTTGAGACTCCGGCGGCGTTGTAGGCGCAGACGCGGAAGTAATAGACCGTGTTGGCCGTCAGACCGCCAACGGTGTGGCCCGTGGAGCCGGCCGGCACGCTGACCATGGTGGCATTGCTGAAGCTGGCGCTGGTGGAGTACTCGATCTGGAAGCCGTCCTCGTTGGAAGAGTTGTCGGTCCAACTGAGCTGGATTTGCGTTGTGCCGAGCGCAGCACCAGCAAGGTTGCTCGGCGCGGCTGGCACGGCCGGAGCGGGGTCGTCGTCGGCGATGGTCACGACGGCGGTGGACTGATCGCCGATGCGGTAGGAGACGCTGGAGGCCAAAGAAACAACGACACCTTCATCGCCTTCAAACTCCGCATCCTGGATGGGATTTACGGAGAAGACCGATGAAGTCTGGCCCGCGAAGATCGTCACCTGCGCGGGGATCGCGGCGTAATCAACGCCGTTGGCGGCCGTGCCGGCGATATTCAGGAAGACCAACAGGTCGCCGCTCGTGTCGTCGCGGGACACGACAAACTCGCCCGGATCGCCGGCCTCGGAAGCGGACGCATCGGAGGCGGTGACGGTCACGGTGGGCAGTGGAACCAGGTTAGAACGGATGAACATGTCGTCGATGAAGACGGTCTCCTGGACCTTCTCAGGCGTGGACGAATCGGTGTCGATCACGCGCACCTGCACGGTCCCGCCGAGGCCAGAGGGCATGTCGAAGCTCTGGTACTGATCGTCGGGGGCGGTCTTGGTGACGGTGAGCATCGGCAACCATATGGTCCCGCCGTCGGTGGAGTACTCGAAAGCGAAGTTGTCCACGCCGGCGGTCTTGTGGGCCTCAACAAAGAACGTTACGGCGCTGCCGCCGGCGACATTGAACTGCCAGCGATGTTCCAGGCGCGTCTTGCGGTTGTTGGAGTAGAGCGACTCCCTGATGCTCTGGTAAGTCCCGTCGCTGGCGTGAGTCGCCGTGTAGGAGCCGGTCACCGCGCCATACACCGCCGTCTGGCCGACGGCGCGATCGATCCGCATGGCGGGCGTGACCGTGATGTTGACCAAAGCGGTGTTAGAAACAGCCAGGCCATCGCTGGCCTGATAGGTGAAGCTGTCAGACCCGCTGAATCCGGCGTTGGGGCAGTAGGTGTAGATCCCGTCGGGGTTGAGCGTCAGAGTACCGTTAGCCGGGCCGCCGACCAGCGCGGCGGTCAGCCTATCACCGTCCACGTCGCTGTCATTGGCCAGGACACTGCCGCCGTTGAGCGTGCCGCCTTCGACAACGCTGGCCGAGTCATTGGTGGCCACCGGCGCATCGTTGACGGGACTGACGGTGAGCAAGACCACCGCGGTGCATAGGCCTCCCGCGCCATCGCTGACCTGATAGGTGAAGCTGTCCGAGCCGCTCCAATCGGCGTTGGGCGTGTACGTGAACGAGCCGTCCGGGTTGAGGACCAGTGGGCCGTTGGCTGGGCCGATGAGCAGCGATGCGGTCAGCGGGTTTCCATCGACGTCGGTGTCATTGGCCAGGACGTTTCCGCTCAGGAGCGTATCTTCATCGGCCGCAGCAGCATCATTGAAGGCCGAGGGGACATCATTGACGGGAGTGACGGTCAGCGTTACGCCGGCGGTACCCAGCCCACCGGCATTGTCGCTCACGCGGTAGGAGAAGCTGACCGAGCCGTTCCAGTTGGCGCTGGGGGTATAGATGAACGACCCATCGGCGTTGAGGATCAGTGAGCCATCGATCGGGCCGGAGAGCAACGATGCGGTCAGCGCGCCTCCGTCGATGTCAACGTCGTTGGCCAGGACATTGCCGTTCAGGACGGAGTCCTCGTCACCGGCGAACACATCGTTGACGGCTGACGGGGCGTCATTGACGGGATTGACGGTCAGCGTGACGGTGGCGACGCTGGAAAGCGCGCCGAAGACATCGACGGCGCGGTAGGTAAGAGCGTGGACGCATCGAGGACCGCGTCCTCACTGACGGCATACGCATCATCGACGGCCGCCGGCGCAACATTCGTGCGCGTGACCGTGATGGAAACTATGGCGGCATCGGATGCAAGCGGTCCGTCGCCGGCCATGTAGGTGAAGCTGTCGGGGCCGACGTATTCGGCATCGGGCGTGTAGACGAACGACCCCTCGGGGTCAAGCGTAAGCGTGCCGTGAGATGGGGCCGAGACGAGAGTGGCGGACAGCGCATCGCCGTCGGGATCGCTGTCGTTTGCGAGCACGCCGAGGGCGGCCACGATGAGCGTGGTGTTTTCAGCGATAGTGTAGCCGTCGTCGTTGGCGATCGGAGCGTCGTTGGCCGGATCAACCGCGATGGTAACCACGACCGGGACGCTGCTGGCCGCGCCATCGCTGGCGGCATACGTGAAGCTGTCCGTCCCGTTGAAGTTGACGCCGGGGGTGTAGGTGAATGATCCATCAGGGTTGAGGATCAGCGAGCCGTTGGACGGGCCGTTGATGAGCAATGCGGACAGCGGATTTTCATCGATGTCGTTATCATTGGCTAGCAAACCGGGGGCGGCCACGGCGAGAACAGAGTCTTCGGTGCCATTGAATGCATCGTCAGCAGCCACGGGGGCATGATTGGCGACGAAGCTGACGATCAACTTAGGCCGAGTGTTGCTGCTTTCGGATGAATAGAGATCCACGCCGTCGCTGCCGGTTGGCAGAAGGGCCCAGCCTCGATTGGCGGCGGGATCGGCCGCCCACGCTGCAAGGGCGTTGGTTACGTTCAAGGACAGCTTGCCCACGGCGATGGCGCCGGTGGTGATATCGGCGGTGGCCGCTGCCTCGATGCCGTCGGCCTGAACGCCGGCGCCCATGCTGCTCCAGGTAGCCGTGTCCAGCCAATTCGCCAGCATGCGATGGACTTTGATGGCGTCGCCGGAATTAAAGACCTGAAGCTCCAGCGTGGCCGAGATGATCTGGGAACCCAGCGGGATCTGTGCGGGGGCGGGGCCGAAGATGTCGTCGAAGCGAAGCAGACCCTGGACATCGCTGCCACTGCCGGCGGGTTCATCGCCGTCGATATTGATCGATGCGGCGGCGGAAGAGTCTGTCGTGGGATTCGCCTGCCTCAGTTGAGTATCTGACGTGCCGCTGTAGCCGCCCAGGCCCTGTTGGAAACTGAGAGTGGCCAGGTCATCATCAGCGATGGTCGCGGTGGCCGTCGTATTGCGACGAATGTAGGCCGGATTATCGGTAATGGTTAAAATGACGGTCTCGTCGCCCTCGGCCAGCGTGTCATTGATCGCCGTGACGGGGATGGTAACGGAGGTTACGCCGTCGGGAATCAGCACGGAAGCACCAACGGATTGGTAGTCGGTGCCGCTGGTGGCCGTGCCGCTGATCGTGAAGTTGACGGTCACGTCGCCCGTCAGGATGTTGGAGCGGGTGAAGGTGAAGCCGCCTACCTGACCGGCCTCGCTGGCATTGGCAGCGGTGACGGCGATGTTCGGCAGCGCCGTCATGCTGTAGGTGTCGATGGTCTCGCCGCGAGTGTTGATGAACGAGTAGCTCAGGCTGTTGGCGTTGGCTTCCAGCAGGATCGCGCCATTCTCGGCGTTGTAGCGGACCTCGCTGCCCGCAACCGGCGTGGTGGCAATACCGCTGAGGCTGTCCCAGCCGCCCGTGCCGTTGACCACGTAACGCAGGCCATTGACGTTGATTCGCTCATAGATGTGGTCGTGGCCACTGACGACCAGATCGGCACCCCACTCTTGGAATGCCCACTGCATGTAGGCCGTATTGCCGTGACCACTGGCCGAGGAGTACGGGGCATGGTGGAAACTGACGATCTGCCACGGGGCCGTGGAGCTGGCCAGTGCGCTCTGAAGCCACTCGGCCTGAACCGAGGTGCTGCTGGTCCCATCGGGTTCGTGGGTGTCGCTGTCGATCACGAAGACCTCGACCGCGCCGACCTTGTAGTTGTAGTAGCGCTCGTTGCCGGAGGTGTTCCCCTGCGCGGCATTGGGCAGGGCGAAGAAATCTTCGTAATACGTGAGCGTGTTCCGCCCGCTGGGGTAGCCCCAGTCATGATTACCGGGGGCCGGGAGGAATCGCTCGGTAGCCGAGCCGCGCCCATAGATGAACTCGTCGTAGTAGTTGCCGACGCGGTTCACGTAGTCGTCGCCGTTGTTCTGATCGTTATCGCCACTGGTGATGATGGCATCGAGCGGAGAGGCAGTGTTCCACTGCTTGACCAGATTGGCCACGTCGGCTTCGGACCCCTGAAGGGTGCCGAAGTCACTGATCAGCGCCAGACGCGACGCGGACAGCAGGACACGGGATTCCAGACCTTCAATGATCGTTACGCGGTTGCCTCTTCCCATCGCGAGTCTCCGTTCTAGAACCCACGAGGCACAGAATCACGACCTGGAATGATGCGCCTTCTGGTGAGTCCATTGGTAAATCGAACCTAACTGGAGCGGGATTCAACCGGATGAATCCATACTGTAATATACACCGCAAACTTAGACCTGTGACTTGGAATGTCGCTTGGAAGGGCTGAATTTTTGGGCGGTTGTCCTCGCTCACAATGTCGTCAAGCTCGATGATGCCCAATCGCACATACTTCAACACTGGTACTTGGCCCTGCCGGGCAGCCGCCCGTAATGTGCCGAAACTCATCGGAAGGATGAACGGCGGCAACTGCAGGAGCTGAGATGCTGTTCGAGTTTAGAGGCAATGGAAGGGATGGTGCTCTTGGTGCCGAGGGTGCCTGCTGCGTCTGGCCGAGGCGATGCGTCGGCCGCGGCGTTGCTGACGAGGCAGGAGAAGATGTCGGGGTACGGACGCCCCGATTCGCCGCGGCCGCCGAGCCTTGGGAGTCTGAGCAAGCCAACCACAAGACGAAAAATGGATGAACGCGACGAAATAAGAACCGGCGTGTCCGTTGTGGCATGCGCAGGAAAGCCATTATGCAACATCCGCAAGGTTACGGGAAGAACACGCTTGGTTAACACTACAGCGCAACCACGGCTCAACGCCGGTGCGGTAAATGCGGTGTGACCTCCTGATGACACGACAAGGAGGTCATAGATGACGGAAAAACAGATTGCCGGGCTGGCACCGGCGTTGCGGAGCTACCTGCACGACTACGAGGACCATTTGGGCGGCGGGGCGGTTCGGGAGCATGTGGATACGGCCCATTCAGTTGCCTGATCGACAGCGGGTTGTACGTGCCGCAGAAATGGATCGACGACCCGGACCGCTGTGAAGAGGCGGAGATTCCCAAGGACTTGCCCTTCCGCAGCAAGCCGGCGATCGCCCTGGACCAGGTGAAGCGGGCGTTGGGCAACGGGCTGCGGTTCGACTGGATCGGGTTTGACGAGGGCTACGGCAGCAAGCCATGGTTCCTGCGGGAACTGGAGCAGTTGGGCGTCACGTTCATTGGCGAGGTGCCCAAGACCTTCCACTGCTTCAGCGCCCCGCCGAAGTATCGGTCGTTGCAGCGGCCGTATGTGGCCAAGGAAGCCCAGAACCTGGTGAAAGGCGGCAAAAGCTTTCGCGGGAAGGGATGGAAGACGTACCGCATCCGTCACAAGACGGTGGGCGACTCGACCTGGCGGGTGAAGGCGGGACGGGCGTACATGTCGGTGGCGGGCAAGTGCCACGACCAGGCGTACTGGCTGATCGTGGCCAAGAACTGCCAGACCGGGGAAGTCAAGTATTTCATCAGCAATGCTCCGGTGCGGACGAGCCTCAAGCGGATGCTGGAGGCGGCGTTCAGTCGCTGGGGCATCGAACACCTGTTCCGGGTGGCCAAGTCGGAGATCGGGCTGGGGCACTACGAGGGCCGGCGGTATCGGGGGTTGATGCGGCACATGATGCTGTGCCAACTGACGCTGCTGTTCGTGGCCAAGCAAACCGAGCGGCTTCGGGGGGAAAAACCCACAGTTGACGAAGGAGCAGGTGGCGAGGGCGTTGAATGCGGTGTGCCAGCGATGGATGCGGCGTAGGCGGGGCACGGGAGTCATCGCCCACACGGCCGACGTGATCCAGTACCATCAGGACCGCAATGCCGCCGCCATGCAATCACGGGGGAAACTCGAAGCGAGACTTGCGCTGTAGTCTTAATCTGTCGAGAAAAAGGGCATCCGCTGACCCTCGTCGGGCTGTCTCTGGAGACAAACAACATGCCAAACATGCTCAACCATCGCCTGCGCCGCGCATCCTCTGGCCGCGCCCCCGTCAAAGTCCCCCTTATCGGTCTCATGCCGCTTGAGGCCCTCGAAGATCGCTTCCTCCTCACCGCAGCCCCCCGCATCGCCGACATCTTCGCCGACAATCGCGGCATGGTCACCCTCACCCTCGACCAGCCCCTCAACGCCGCCACCGTCACCTCCAAGTCCGCCCGCATCTACGTCAGTTCCAAGGGCAAAGACCGCAGCGCCAACGCCGCCGTCTCCTATAGCGCAGCCAGAAAGCAGATCACCCTCACCGCCGCCCTCGCGGCCGATACCGCCTATAAGGTCTTCCTGAATTCCAAACTCATCAAAGGCGCCAACGGCTCCGCCCTCGATGGCGAATTCAGGAGATGGGGCAGGCCCACCGGCAACGGCAAGCCCGGCGGCGATTTTTACATTTCGGCCAATGCCGCGGCCGCCAACAAGCTCCTCGCCCGCTTCTATACCTCCGTCGGCAACATCGATGTCAGATTCTTCTCCCAGACGCCCCTGACCGTCCAGAACTTCCTGTCCTACGCCAACGCCGCCGGGTCCAGCTCCGGCTACTCCTACGACAACACCTTCATCCACCGTTCGGTCTCCAGCTTCGTCATCCAGGGCGGCGGCTTCAGGGTCGTCTCACCCGGCACCACCTTTGACAACACCAATATCCAATCCATCCTCCAGAAGCCCGCCGTCCTCAACGAGCCACCTTCCGAGAAGGGAACCCCCGGCAACATCCGCGGCACCATCGCCATGGCCAAAGTGGGCAATGACCCCAATTCCGCCACCAACCAGTGGTTCTTTAATCTGGCCGACAACCGCACCAATCTCGACAATCAGAACGGCGGGTTCACGGTCTTCGGGCAGATCACCAGCGCTGCTGGCCTGGCCGTTATGGACAAGATCGCCGCCCTGAAGACCTCAAACCTCGGCTCCAGTTCCCCCTTCACCGATGTGCCGCTCATGAACAACGGCCAAGCCGCTGCGGCGCGCGGCTCGGTCGAGCCCAAGAGCGATCTGGTCATCGTCCGGCGCATCGCCACGCTGATGTCCGTCGCCGGCGTCCGCAAATGATCGCCGTTTCAACTTGTACGGATCGAACCCAGGGGCCGATGTCCTCGATCTGCACCCCGCCGGAGGTCTTCGCCGTCACCAGCCGGTTCCAGGCGTCATACACATACTGCTTGGCGGTGTCGTCGGTGGTGGCGTTGGCGTTGTGGTCGCTGGATTCCATGCCGCGGTATCCCATAGGCAATGAGCAGCGTGGGCGGCGATTCAGTCAATCAACTCGACACCGCTGCGTGTTGGGGCTCAATCGGCGTCGTTTGGGTACGCGTAGAGAGTCAGGCCCTCGATGCAGCCGAGTGGTTCGTGTTGCAGCCAGCGGCCGAGGGTCGGGGAATAGTCACGGTGGCGATAATTGTAGAGGGCGGCGAGATCCTGCACCGGTGCGGATTGGTACATGCAGACAAAATCATCGGCTGGCTCGATGGGCGGGGAGCAGGGATCGAGGCAAGCCCCGTCGCAGCCGGGGCCGGTGGCTCCGCCGCACTGAATCCCGATGGACTGCTTAATGCTGTTCCTCATTTTCATCTCCATTTGATGCGAACCTGTGCATTCGTGCCGTGTCGGCCGAGAGCGGGCCGCCGGAGAGCCGCTTCCACGTATCTCCGCCCGGTAATTCAACCCGACACCTTTTATCCGCCGGGGCCCTTTTTCTGAGTTGCTGACCTTTTTTCTGAGTCTGCGCTGTAGTGTTAGTAGCCTACGAGCGGTAGCGCCAGACCACATAATCCAACCAGTACCCAAAATACACTTACGCCGATGGCCGTATAAGCCCATGCCTTGCCCGTCAGCCTACCGTTCGATCGCCTTATCCGGTTGCTCGCAATGTAGCCGAGCACGAAGGGAACCAAGGGCGGCAGGGCAGAGGCGACTGTCCACACGGTGCCCCGTAGCTCCCACGGAATAGCGAGCGAGATGCTAACAGGGAACACGGCCATAAGGCAGCATGGGCTCGGGATCACCGCTAGCACCGCAGAGATGACCGCAAACACACTCGTTTTCACCTCTCGGATGCACGGTTCACCCGAGTCGGGCCCGCCCTGTTCGAACGGCACGCCATGTGGTCCAGTGCTGGGCATGTGTGAGTCGTCTTGCTCCATTGAGAAATCCGTGATTCAAGCGGGCAACTCTTCAAGCACTGAGCAACCTCGATCGCACCCCACCTTGCCACTAACAGAATGGCAAGCGAGCACAAATGGTTATCCTCCGCATTGTCCCGGAGGCATCGCACAGCCGCTCGTCCTTTGATTGCTCTTGCGTCTCATTGGCATTACCGGTCAACATAGATCCACGTACCCGTCACCGCTGGGATTCTGGCGGTGCCAAAGTTCTTGTCCCCATCGCCCCACGGTTGAGTGTTTATGCTAGCAATGAGCGACCTAAGCGTCTGCAGCGAGTTCCTGGATACCACGGCGAAATTCCCGTAAGCCTCGGCGATGTCCGCGTTGACTTGGCGCCCCAACAACTGAAAGTTCACCGCATCCACCTTATGATGCCACCAACCTGGCCTAATGACAGCTGTTTTGAAACCTCCAGCTGCCGTGGGGTAGAAAGCCAAGGCGTAGTCACCGCCTAAGTCGTAGACGTACTTGGTTTTCAGATCGTGAAATGAGACTCCCTGGGTGAGTGTCCCACCCGACGCGGATATCGCGGTCACGATGCACAAGTATTCAGCGAAAGAGATCTTGGCGAAGTTCCAGTCAAACTCCCTTGGTTTGATCCATCCTGTCAAGGGTATTGTCCGAAGAGCCATCTTGACCCCCTCAAGCACGGCTCTCGGACCCAGTGCCCTGTCGAGGGCAGCCTCCTCTGTACCGAGTTGTTGTATCTGCTCAGAAGTGAAAAGCCCATAATTACCGGGGTCCAGCAAGACCTGTCGAGCGACGCGGATGGCTCGGCTGATCTTGAGTAGGCCAGATGGATCGAGGCTGGCAACGGGCTCACTGCGCACATACTCATACAAGCTCATCCCATCCACATATCCCATCGGGTCCTGCTGCATCCACCTCCCCAGCGTCGGCGAATAATCACGCATCCGGAAGTTGTACAGGCCGCTGATCGAGTCGTAGCGGCCGCCCTGGTGGCCGTACTCGAACATGGCGTTGCCGCTCGATCCCCAGCCGTTCGTCAGCACCGTCGCCACGCCGTATGGATCGTAAATCATCCGTTGCGTCACCGAGCCGGACGTGTTCACCAACGCCGTGACGTTGTGGTTGGCGTCCTGCTGCACGTAGGTCCGGCCAGACGGATTGTCGCAGTCCTTGGCTACCAGATCATCGATGTACGACAGGCTCCAGACGTAGGTGCTGGTGGTCACCCCGCTCTGGCACGGCGGCGGCGGGCTGATCGTGTCCACCTTCTGCAAAACCTGCCAATCCATCGAATAGTACGTCTGGGTGGTCGTGGACGGACACCCGCTGGTGCTGGAGGTGCCCCGGCCGGCGTTGGCCATGTACTTCATGTACTCCAGCGTACTGCCTTGCGAGTCCTTGACCGTCATGATGCGGTTCCAGGCGTCGTAGACGTATTGGTTGCCGGTGTCGTCCTTGGTCGTGTTGCCGTTGTTGTCGGTTATTGGCCCCCACCGCCGTCACCTGGTTCTGGCCATTGTAAGTGCGGGTCACGGGCGTGGCGTTGGTGCTCAGACTGCTCCAGTTGCCAAGCTGGTCGAGCGTCCAACTCTGGGTTCGGTTGGCGGTAGTCACGGTGTCCAGTATACCGTCGGAGTTGGCGTCCGACAGCGTGCCGGGGCAGTAATGGGGACGCGAGGGGTGGTGTTCGGGAGGGCGAGGAGCCGATCGCTCCCGGCGTCACTTTATTGCTCGAATATACGGAAGGGTCGTTTCAGGAAATGGCTGGCTTTTGCACGATAGCGGTGCGACAATGGTTCATTGCGCAAGGTGGCTGTACGCATCTTGTAAGGTATTGCATCCCACGGCGCGAAAAGCACCCGAAACTGCAAGTGGCTATGCGCAGGCTGCAGGTCTTATCCAGTTGCCAGGGGCGAGGGAAAGATTTCCACCCGGATGAACTGATTTTCCTTTCTACCGGCGTAATGCTGAGTTAATCTACAGATTGACAAGAGGGCCACGGTTCACCGAGGGAACAGTGAGAAATGGGTACACATAAAGTGCGCAATCGGTTTGGTCTGGTTAATCGGGTCAAGTTGCTGCTCGGGGAGGGGCGTCTGGGCGTCTTTTCGCGGCCGGCGGGGGGTATCCACCGTGCCTTCGCAACGGCGGAGCCGCTTGAGCCTCGCACGCTGCTGGCGACGGACCCGTACCTCAGCGAGTTCATGGCCAATAATGACAACACGCTGGTGGACGAGGATGGCGATCATCCGGGCTGGATCGAGATTGCGAATGCGGGGGTGGATACAATCGACCTGAAGGGCTACCACCTCACGGATGACAAGGCGGACCTGGACAAGTGGGAGTTCCCCGCGGCGACGATCGATGGGGGGGGGTACCTGGTTGTGTTTGCGGCCAAGGATCAGCCGGGCACGGGCACGCTGTTGCACACCAATTTCAAGCTCGACGACCAAGGCGAGTACCTGGCGCTGGTTGCGGCGGACGGGACGACGGTCGTTTCGGCATTCGATCCGAAATATCCGACGCAAAAGGAGGATATCTCGTACGGCATAGCGACAGACATGATCAGTTCGGGGCTGTTGCCGGCGGCGACGCCGCTGAAGGTGCGGATCCCGGCCAATGGCTCGTTGGGCTCCACCTGGGAGGAAGTGGGGTTTAACGATGCGTCCTGGAGGAGCGGCACCGGCGGGGTGGGGTTTGACCTGTGGACGGCGCCCCCGCCGATTGCGGGGTTCACCGTCAAGATGGCGGATTTCAACGGGGATCTAAACAACATCACGACCGCGCAGCAGATTCTCGATGGGCCGATGCCGCCGGGTTACACGCTGCAGAGCCAGGCCACGAAGGACTATCAGGTTGTGAACCACGGGCCTGGCGGCGACTTCGTGCCGGACGAGTCGTTGCCTGATGGCCAGGGTGACGGGGAGACTTACGCATTGCGTTGTACGGCCGACGTCGTGATTCCGTCGGGCACGTGGACGTTCGACGTGGGGAGCGATGACGGGTTCATGCTGACGATCCCTGGGGTCGAGTTTGACGAGTGGAGCCGGTTTCAAGAGGACTACAGCAACGTGGGTGGCGGGGTTATTGCGGACCGGCTCGTGTATAGCCAGCCACGGGGGCACAATCACACGTCGGCGAGCTTCACGGTGCCTACGGGCGGTCTGAAGACGACGCTGACGCTGGACTTCTACGAGAACGGGGGCGGGGACGATGTGGAGTTGTCGATTGCGCCGGGCCAGCAGACGTTTAACGCGAGTTTTGTGCTGCTGAGCGACGGGGTTCTGCCGGGCTGGTCGGTGACGACCACATCGAGCGCTCCGCCGCCGGATTATCGGCCTTTGATCCAGACGAACGTCCAGACGGAGATGCTGAACCACAACGCGTCGGCGTACATCCGGATTCCGCTGAAGGAGGTTCTGAATCCGGCGGACTTTGACCTGCTCCGCTTGCGGGTGAAATATGACGACGGGTTTGTGGCGTATCTGAACGGGCAGAGGATCGCATGGCGGAATGCGCCGCCGACGCCGGTGTGGGACTCGGCGGCGCTGCAATCGCGGCCCGATACGCAGGCGATCGTCTACGAGGACATTGACATCACACTGCCGGATGGGCTGCTGAAGGCAGGGGTCAACACCAACGTATTGGCGATCCAGGCGATGAACGAATCGGCGGGGGAGGAGGACTTTCTCTTCTCGGCTGATCTTCTGGGCTTGACGATCCTGGCAGAGGTTCCGCGGTATTTTTCGCAGCCGACGCCGGGGAGGCCCAACGCGCAGTCGTCGATCTCGGAGGTTGTGGCGGACACGAACTTCAGCCATCCGCGGGGTTTCTACGACCAGGCATTCATGCTCGCGATCGAGTGCGGAACCCAGGGCGCGGAGGTTCGGTATACGCTGGATGGCACGGTTCCGACAGCCACGACGGGAACGGTGTTTGTGCCCGGACAACTGATTCCGATCGCCGGGACAACGACGGTGCGTGCGGCGGCGTTCAAGCCAGGCGCGATCGCGACGAATGTGGACACGGAGACGTACCTGTTCACGAGCGACGTGGTTCATCAGTCGGCCAGCGGCCAGGCGCCGGCGGGCTGGCCGGCAAGCTGGAGCCCGAACACGACCGATTACGGGATGGACCCGGACGTGGTGAACAGCCCGCTGTACGCCGGGGAGATCGAGGGGGCATTGAAGTCGATCCCGACGTTTTCGATCGTCATGAACGTGAACGACCTGTTTGGGCCGACCGGAATCTACTCTTATGCGGGCAACGACGGGCGTTCCTGGGAGCGGCCGGTGTCGGTGGAGCTGATCTATCCCGATGGAACCCAGGGTTTCCAGACCGATGCCGGGATCCGCATCCGGGGCGGATTCAGCCGCGATTCCAGCAACCCCAAGCACGCCTTCCGCCTCTTCTTCCGCGATGAATACGGCAACGGCAAGCTGAATTACCCGCTGTTTGGCGAGGATGGCGCGCAGTCATTCGACAACATCGACTTGCGTACGTTCCAGAACTATTCCTGGAGTTTCCAGGGCGACAGCCGGGGCATCTTCATCCGCGATCAGCTCAATCGCGATATGCAACTGGCGATGGGCGATCCGGCCACACGCGGCAACTACTACCACTTGTACATCAACGGGCAATATTGGGGGCTCTACGACACCGAAGAGCGGCCGGAAGCTTCCTTCGGCGCAACGTATTTCGGCGGGGACAAGGAAGAGTACGACGTCATCAAGCAAAACGGCGGGGGCATCATCGCCACCGACGGCAACATGCTGGCCTGGACCGATCTGTGGAACCAGATCAAAGGGGACCTGACGTCCAACGCCAACTACATGCGACTGCAGGGGCTGAACCCCGACGGCACGCGCAATTCGGCGTATTCCGTGCTGCTCGACGTCAACAACCTGATCGACTACATGCTGGTGATTTTCTGGGGCGGGAATTTTGACTCGCCGCTGTCGTGGTTCATGGGCGAGACGGGGGTGAACAATTTCTATGCGATGCGAAATCGCAACGGCACGGAAGGGTTCAGGTTCTTCATCCACGATGCCGAGCACACGCTGGTGCATCCGAATTCAACGGACGTGAACGTCTACCTCAATGCGGATCGCACCGGCCCCCTTTGGCAGAATCCCGATCCTGGCCTGGGCACGAGCAATCCGCAGTACATGTGGCAGTACCTGGCTGCCAACACCGAGTTCCGCACGCGCGTGGCCGATCGGATGAACAAGTTTTTCCACAACGGCGGCGTGCTGACTGCCCCGAATGTGACGGCGATGTTCGAGAAACGCATCAGCGAGATCTATGGCGCGGTCGTGGGCGAGTCGGCCCGCTGGGGCGACGCCAAGCGGGGCACGCCGTTCACCCGCGACGCCGAATGGCTGGCCGAGGTCAACAAGCTGCGGGCGGGATACCTGCCATACCGGAGCGACGTGGTGTTTGACCAGCTCCAGGCCGATGGGTTTTATCCGGACGTGGCTGCCCCGGTGTTCAGCCAGTTTGGCGGGACCATTGCGCTGCCTTTCACCCTGACGATCACGAACAGCGCGGTGGGGCAGGTCTACTACACGCTCGACGGAAGCGATCCGCGGACGATCGGCGGCGGGCTGGGGACGACCGCCAAGCTCTATACCACGGCCGGGATCAAGCTGACCGGAAACATGATCGTCAAGGCGCGGATCAAGGTGGGCGAGGAGTGGAGCGCGCTGACCGAGGCGACATTCTATAACGATCTGTCGGCGCTGCGCGTGACGGAGATCATGTATGACCCCGCGCCTGGGACCGGCACAACCGATGCGCAGGAGTACGAGTTCATCGAGTTGCAGAACACCGGGGCCGGCCAGATCGACCTGACTGGCGTGAGCTTTACGGCTGGCATCGACTACGAGTTCGCCATTGGGACGAAGCTGGCGTCGCAGCAGCGTATCGTGGTGGTCAAGAATCCCGATGCGTTTGCCGAGCGTTACCCCGGGGTGACGGTCCTTGGTTTCTACCCGACGAAATACCTGGACAACAACGGCGACCGGCTGACGATCACCGGCCCCGGCGGCGTCCTGCTCGATTTCAAGTTCAAGGACTGGTACGACGTGACCAAGGGGCAGGGCTATGCGCTGGTCGCGATCGATCCGGCTGCGCCGCTGGCGCAGTATGGCCTGATGAGCAACTGGCGGACCGGCGATCGGGTGAACGGCGGGCCTGGGCTGGCGGACCCGGGGACGAATCCCGACGCGGTCGTGATCAACGAGGTCATGACCAACACCACGGGCGCCGACGGCGACTGGATCGAGCTGTACAACACGACCGATCAGGAGATTAACATCGGCGGGTGGTATCTGAGCAACGACCCGACCGACCTGACCAAGTACAGGATCGCCGTGGACACGAAAATCCCGGCCTACGATTTCGTGGTGTTCACGGAGAACGGCCAATTCGGGAATCCGGCGGATGCCGGGGTGCGGACGACGTTCTCGCTCAGCCGGCTGGGCGATGATGTGTTGCTGTCGAGCAACGACGGGTCGCTGGGAGTTGGCGGGTACCGGGACGCAGTGGACTTTGGCGCGTCGGCTCCGGAAGTGACGTTCGGGCGGTACCTCAAGAGCACCGGCGGCAAGGACATCACGGCGCTCAGCGCCCCTACGCGGAGGATGCCCAACGCAGCGCCCGCCGTCGGGCCCGTCATCATCTCCGAGGTCATGTATCACCCGATCGTCGGCCACGAGTTCATCGAGCTGCAGAACCTGACGGGTGCGGATTTTCCGCTGTATGACACGGCCAAC
>JAPLNB010000034.1 GCA_026693085.1 Planctomycetota bacterium
TCGGCCTGGATTTCCGCGAGGTCCACGAAACTGGTCGTGGACCATTTACCGGTGGGCCGGATGACGGAGATCCGCATGACCGCCGTCGAAAGTCCGCCGCGGCCATCGCTGAGCGTAAAGGTGAATTCGTCGCGGCCTGTATAGCCGGCCTGGGGCGCGTAGCGGAAGGTGCCGTCCTTTTCGAGCCGCGCCGAACCGTGAGCGGGTTGCGTAAAGGAGGTCACGCTCAGCGGGTCGTTCTCCACATCGTAGACGCCCAGAAGGACGCTGGGCGTTCGCCGCGGCGTGTCCACTTCTACAATCGCCTGACGGTCGAGTGCCCTGGGCGCCTGATTGGGGAAAGGATCCGGCAACCAGGTGGTCGTGATGCTCTTCTCGGCGGCCTTCGCCGGCGCGGCAGGCGCACCGGCCGCTTCAAGAGCCACAGGCACGGCAAGAGCCGCGCCAGCCAAGATTGCAGCGAACCGGAGTCCGTATCTCATCGTGGCCCCTTGGACCCCTTATCTGTTCTTTGCCTTGACCTCGACTAATCCGAAGTCGATTTGGCTGCTTTCTTCCGAACCGCCTCGTCGCTGCCCTCTGCTCCGGGTCGGATGCATCTCGACTGCGATTACATTCCGTCCGGCATGCAGCGCCGCGAGCGCATCGGACGACAGCATGATCATCGAAATCGGCGTGTAGCTCTCCGTTTGGCCATTGGACATCTTCTGGATGCACTGGCCGTTCAGCCAAACGGTAAACGCTCCCCAGCCTTCGACACACAGCGCAGCCTGCTTGGGAAGCGATTCCAGCATAAACACGCGGCGGGCACAAATGACTGGATCTCTGCCGGGACTCGGTGCGTTGTCGACCGCCAGGGGCGCCGCGGTCAGCGGCCAGCCGCTATCGCTGAAGTCCGGTTGCTCCCATCCCGACTGGGCGGAACCATGCTGCCAGCGGCACGATCCGCCCTTCTCTTTTAGCGGCGGCAGAATCGGTTTGAACTCGGGTGGCGGCTCGTACAGGCGGCTATGCAGGCGTTTGAGCGTGTCGGGTGGGATCTTGCTGACCGCCCGATCATACGTGAGCCACCCGTTGCACTCGCCCCCGGTATCGTAGATCTGCGTATAGACTGCCGCGCACAACCCCAACTGCTGCAACAGCCGCAGCCCTTCCAGCCAGTCGGCATAAGGCTTCTCCCAACTCGGCCCGTCCATCATGCTGGGCCTGTGGTCGTCGCCCATCGGGTCGAATTTCTGGACCGGCGGATAATCGCCCGTTGTATGGCCGGGCACGTAGACGTTGAAGCCGCCACATTCGCCGATCGACATGGCGCGGTCGCCGGGCTGACCGGGCACCGCCACGCAGGGATGGTAACTGTAATCGTGGACATCGAAGGTGTGGCCCACCGGATAATCGGTCCACCCCGTCGCGTTGCAGACCAGGCGCGAGGGGTCGTACTGCATGACCCACCGGGTGATCCGCTCGGTGTCGTATTGCCCCCAGCTTTCATTGAAGACGATCCACATCATCAGGGAGGGGTGATTGCGGAGGTGGTCCATCAATTCGCGATGTTCGGCTTCCCATTGCCGGGCCGTTGAACTGTCGGCGGCCGAGTCCCTGGGCCGCTTTCTGACAAAATCCTGCCAGACCACCAAACCCAGCTTATCGCACCAGTAATACCAACGCTCGGGATGCACGATCATGTGAAAGCGAGCCATGTTACAGCCGATGTCCTTGAGATATTGCACCTCGAACTGTCCGGCAGCATCGCTCGGAGGCGTGAGGATGCCATCGGGCCAAATGCCCTGGTCCAGCGGACCGAACAGGAAAACCGGCTTACCGTTCAACTCGATGCGCGGCAGGCCCGAGGCATCGCGGCGGACCGCGACTTTGCGCATACCGAAATAACCGGCGACCTCATCGACCGCCTGGCCGTCGCGCCGCAATGTCGCCTTCAGGTCATAGAGGAATGGGGTCTCCGGGCTCCAGAGTTTCGGCTGCGGAATCGGCAGCGAGATCTCCCGGGAAGAATCAGCCGTGACCTTGGCAACCATTTGCCGACCATCCCAAGCGGTCAGCTCAACCTCGCAGTTCTTCGGCTCGCCGCGTAGCTCCACGTGCGCCGTCACGGCACTGTGGTCCAGGTCCGGTGTCAGAACCAGTCGCTCAATCGAGAGGGAGGGCACAGGCTCCAGCCAGACCGTTTGCCAGATCCCGGTCGTGGGGGGATAGCGCAACTCGCGTCCGCCCGAGGGG
>JAPLNB010000035.1 GCA_026693085.1 Planctomycetota bacterium
TCGGTCCCGACGAGCTTGTCGTCCGCGTAGACCTTCAGGAACACGGCGTCAGCCGCCTCGTTGAGGGTCCCGTTGTAGTAGAGGGTGCCCTCGTTCTTGTCGTCCCGGGCATAGAACTGGTTGTTGACGGGTTTCTCGTCCTTGTCCGGCGTCCGCCGCACCCAGGCGTCTTTCTGCGGCTCCTTGACCGTCATGGCGGCCGTGGATGAAACCGCCTCGCCGCCGTTGCTGAGGACCAGATTGACGTTCAGCGTGCCGCTGTTCTGCGCGCGCTTCAGGAGGAGCTTGCCGGGCACGGTTTCCTTGATCACCGCCAGGCCCGAAGCGGCCCAGCGATACTTCAGTTCGCCCGCGCCCCTGGCCCGCATTTCCTTCTCGTTGGAGATCTGCGCCACGACTTCGACCGCTTCCCTGCCATCCCAGTTGGCCGGCGCTTTCAGGGTGAAAACCGGATCGGGGATTTCCTCCCGGACCGTTACCGGGACATCCAGGATTTTCACTTCATTGGGATAGACCGCCTTGAACTGGAGCGTCAACGATTGGTTCCCCGTCACCCGGCCGGCATCGAAGGTGAAACTGAACCGGTCCACGGCGGCAACCGTTTCTTTGCCACCCCTCTTCAGTATCCAGTAAACCTTCTGCGCGCCTCCGGCCTTGGCCGTCAGCGTGGCGCTCTTACCCTCCAATACGGTTATCTTCTCCCGCGAGATCGAGAAGTCAGTGCCCGGCTGCACCAGCGACCCGACCAGCGTTTGCAGAGGCTTCTGGTTCTCGTATTCCAGCCTCACCCAGTCGGCGGAGCGCGTGACTTTGGAAACGCGCACCTCGTCGATGTCACCGTCAAACGTGTAATGGTTGTACCAGCCGCCGATATACATCCGGGCCGGATTCTTGATCGCCAGCGGACCTCCCTTGGATGTATTGGCGCCATCGAGCACTCCGTTCACGTAGATACGGGACTCCCCATTCCTGTAGGTGTGTACCACGTGCGTCCATTGGGACATGGGAATCGTGGTGCCGCTCGCGACGTTTCCGCCGGAGAAATAGCAGTCCATATTGATATGCGGCGGACTGGCGAACTGCATGACCACCTTGCCCTGGGCCTGCTCGTTTCCCCAGCCCAGGATGGTGGCATTCGGCTTTTCCGCCCTGAACCACGCTTCGGAAGAATGGGGACCGGCGCCGGAGGGATAGGTTGTGATTTTTTCCCCGCAGTTGATCCCCTTGCCTTCGCTAAAGCGGCGGCTCTTGCCAATAATGCCGGAAGAGGAAGTGGTGCCCGTATCCTTCGAGTCGAGCGTGCCGACCTCATCCTTGAGAGGATCGCTCATGTGCCAGACGCTTAAAAATCCGTTCGACTCATTGAACACGGCCGACCCGCTGGATTCGCCGGCCGCGTCGGCTTTTCCCCAATACATCCGGATCTCCTGGCGCGCGCCACCCTTGATGTTGGGTATTCTCACCCAGATACTGGCCGCCCCGTTTGCCGCATCCCATTCCTCAACCTGGTACGCTAGGGGCGTGCCCTCGCTTGTGGAGAAACGGATATCCTCTCCGTTGGCTTTCGTCTGGCTGAAATCGAAGAAATCCTTGTGCAGCCGCACCAGCAACGGGAATCCGTCTTCCGAAGCCGATGCCGGCAGATTGGCGCCGTCAGAAGTCGTCAGGATGTAGAGGGAACCCGCGTGCTGCCATCCCTGGTATTGGGCGGCGGCCTTGACGGGCTTGTCCTCCGCAGCGCCCGACAGTGCCGCCAGTGCGATGGCGGCGAAAAACGCGGTTCCGACAATCTGCTTTCTCATGGCGGCTCCATTTATTGAGAATATTCGGCTGCCTGCTCAGGTCGGCGCCCGGTCGAGAGACTTCGCCCCGCTGCGTGACGAATTGTACCACCTTTTCTCCCAACCGAACACTGCATGGATTGCCCATTGTCAGAGGTGCTAGTATGACCGGTCATCAGACTGAATGACCCGCGACGGCCGCGGGGCGCATGTAACTCCCGCCGAGACCGGTCACTCACCCCATAGACCACAAACAGCGTTTTCGGGACGCGCCACTCTGCCCACTCCACCGCGTGTGATCCATCTACTCTGTGGGGCGGCTTGCTGCTACAATACTGCCACGTACAACCGAACCTGCAAGAAGCGACCACCGACAATCGAACAAAAGGCGGTCACCATAAAGACATTCTCACTACGGCTGCCTGCACTCACCGCCCTGCTGCTGGCGCTGCCGATGGCGACCCATGCCGCAGACAACAGCCGCATGCTCTCGCCCGTCGGCGGAGCATCGGCGAAAGCCCCTCTCCCAACCCCGGCGACGCAACCCGCCCCCGCCCCGACGCCCGTGGGACAGACCCAGACGTTCGAGAACGGGATGCCGTCCTTTGTGGGTGTTGCCAAAGGGCGGGTCGCGATCAGCGAATCCCGCGTACAAGAAGGCCGGCATTCCCTCCGCTGGGACTGGGCGCCAAGCGACACGCTTACGTTCAGAACCGGCCCGCTCGGAAAGGTAAACGTCAATACAGGCTACGGCGGCTACTCCCGCTCCGCCTTCAGCATCCATATCTTCACCGAGACCGTCGGCGACGGGATCCTGACGTTCAAATGGATGGCCGGGGACAAGGTGGGGGCGCGTTTCGAGTTCCCGCTGGTTTTCAAGGGCTGGCAACGGGTCTGCTACCACTATTCCTGGGACTCCAAGCTCAAGGACCGCAAAGGCGCCCTTCTCGAAAACACCGACCGGATTGTCGTGGAGGCGCCTCAGAAAGGCGCGGGCGGAACGGTCTACTTCGACTCCGTCGACTTCAACAAACCCGTCGACTTCCGGGAGGGCCGCGAGCCGGTCGCCACGCTGTGGAAGCCGTTTGACATCGCCGCCGACTGCAAAGACCCGGCCATTCTCGCCCCGCCCACGCCGAAGGAACTGGCCGCCGTCACGCAGATTGTCACCGCTCTTGCAGCGCCCGGCAACCGCACGATGACGGAGAAGGAGGCGCTCGCCGTCGAGCAGAAGCTCGAGGAGAAATACGCCCTCAAACGCCGCCCGGACGGAACGGTCGCCGGAAACAACGTGCCGAATTTCTCGGCCAGCGTCAGCAGCCAGCTTCTGTGGATCGCCAACGTTTGGCGCGGCGCAGGCCCCGCCACCGACCCCAAGGTCAGGGAGCGGATCGAGGCGGCCTATTTCCTGCTCGACGACTTCTTCCGCGAGTCCGGAGCGGTGGCCCAGGGCAACGTCAAAGACTTGAGCTGGTACGGAGGGCGGGACCATGGAACCGCCTGCTTCATCATGCGGGAACCGCTCCGCCGCACGGGCCGCCTGGAGCGCGTCAGGAACTGCCTGAAGTATCATTGGGGTTACGATAACATCTTCAAGTTGCCGGAAGGGCGTCAGGCGATGGGGACGGACTATTTCTACATCAGCACGCACTACCTTATGAAAATCGCCCTGATGCACGACACGCCCGCCGAGATCGTCTGCCACCTCCGCGCCTTCGCCAGGCGGTTCAACATCGACATCATCAACACCATCGAACCGGATGGCAGCCTCTATCACCACGGCTTCTACAACTTTCCCTACGTCACTGGCGGACTTCCGGCAATGGCCTCCCAGATCAACCAACTCTCGACGACACCGTTCGCCATGTCACGCGAGGCGTTCGAGAAGGCGAAGCTGGCGGCAATGGATATGCGCTGGTTCTGCAACCTTACCGAGGCGCCAATCTCCATGCACGGGCGACATCCGGGGCGGATGGGGCTCAGCCCGGCCCAATACCTCACCCTCGCCGAGGCGGGCCGCGGCTACAACGACGGCAGGCTCGACCGCGAACTTGCCGCAGCGTACCTGCGGTTGATCCCGGCGGAAGCGTCCAAGCCCCTTTTCACCACCGAGGGAACCGCCCCCGAACCCGCGCCACAGGGCAACCGCGCGCTCAACTACGCGGCGCTGATGGGGCACCGGCGCGGCGAATGGCTGGCGGTGATCCGGGGCTACTCGAAATACCTTCCCGCCCAGGAATCCTATGACAACGCCAACCGCCATGGCCTGTTCATGGGCAACGGATACCTGGACATCCTCGCGGCCGGAAACCCCATCACCATCGCCGACAGCGGCTGCAACGTCGCGAAAGGCTGGGACTGGCGCCATCTCGACGGAACCACGAGCTACCTCGCACCCTATGCGAAGATCGCAAACGGAAATGGAACCTTGTCCGAACGCTCGGACGTCGGCTTCGCCGGAGGCCTCTCGCACGGCGGGAAGAACGGCGTCTTCGTGATGCCCCTGCACAGCAAGTTCCAGTACGCCAAGGCGCTGCCGGAGGGAAAGAAGGCCGATCCGAGCGGATTCTTCACCGCCAACAAGAGCTATTTCTTCTTCGACAACCGCATCGTCTGCCTTGGCTCCGACATCGCGCTGCCCGACTCGCCCTACGAAGTGCGCACCACGCTCTTTCAAAAACATCTGAAGGAGCCCGCCGCGCCGATCCTGCTGGACGGGCAGCCGGTCACCGGCCTGCCTTTTCAGGCGACGCTTGCTCCCAACCGGCCCCACACGCTGATGGATATCCAGAGCAGCGGCTACTACCTGCCGGCCGGGCAGAAGGCCGCCCTCGCGCGGCAACACCAGAAGTCCCGCGACGGGCATGACGAGAAGGATACCGAAGGCGATTACGCAACGGCTTGGATCGATCACGGCGTCAACCCGGCCAAGACGGGATACGAATACGTCATTCTGACCCAAACCACGCCGGAGCAGATTGCCCGGTTCGCCGCCGCCATGGCGGAACCGGAGAAGCCGGTCCTGGTCTGGCGCAAGGATGCCCGGGCCCACATCGTGTTTGACCGGCAATCGAAGAGCTGGGGCAGCGTCTTCTTCACGGCCCTCTCCGACATGGCAGCCGCTGCGCCGCCCGCTTTTCCGGTGACCGCGGTTTCCCAGCCCTGCCTAGTGATGATCGAAACCCTCGCGCCGGACAAGCTCGCGGTCAGCGTCGGCGATCCGGATCTGCATCTGGAAAAAGGAATCTCCACGCCATCGACGGTCACCCTCACGCTGGCGGGGAATTGGAAACTGGGCGCGGCCGATCCCGCTGTCAGGCTGACGACATCCAACGGCCGCACCACACTGGCCATGGCCTGTGTTGAAGGCCGCTCATTCACGTTCCAACTGGACCGGCAGCCGGGTGGCTGATATCCCCCTGACTCTGCTGCTGAAATCGCAAGCGAAGACGCACTTAAGCTGCGCGGCTCTGACGCTGCCCGGCGGCCGGAGGACGAGCGGCCGCGGATCGTGACGGACCGCGGCCCAGCCCTACTGTCGGCCTCAGGTCACCTCTTGCATCCGTTGCCCTGATTTGATGCAATTGGCTGGTCGAACGGGATAAGGACAACCTCCATGATTCATGGCAAGTTTGGTAGCCGTCTCGCTCACCTGACCGTCTGGGCCCTGCTCAGTTTGGCGCCGGTGGGCGCGATGCCAGCCGCCGAGACGCAACTGCCAGCGCCCTCCGCCACACCTCGCCCCTATCCCGAACGCCTCCGGTGGTGGGCTGAGTCGCGGTTCGGCATGTTCATCCACTGGGGGCCGGTGAGCCTGAAGGGCACGGAGATCAGTTGGTCGCGGGCCAACTCCAATCCCAAGTGCCCGAACCGCGACCCGATTGCCGCCGACGTGTACGATAACCTCTACAAAGATTTCAATCCGACCGGTTTCGATGCGGCGCAGTGGGTGGGTGTCGCCAAGGCCGCGGGGGCGAAATACATCGTGCTCACGGCGAAACACTGCGACGGGTTCC
>JAPLNB010000036.1 GCA_026693085.1 Planctomycetota bacterium
GGCGATCTCAGCATCAGGTGAGAAGGGTTGACCATCCTCTATCGGTTCCAGATGTAGGTCGATGGCCTCCTGGATGTTGGCCAGCGCTTCTTCTCGCGTGTCGCCTTCACTAACGCATCCCGGAAGACGCGTAACGTAGACAGTGAATCCGCCGTCCTCGCTTAACTCAAGCACAACCCTGAGTTTCATTACAGTGACCTCTTTGGACACGGGTACACACGGGTACTATTCATCCAGACTGTTGCACGTTTCCACTCCTGCCACACCATATAGGTAGTGGTCATGGTTCTCCGCCGCATCCTCGGGTAGGCTCTGGGTTTTTCCCAAGACCTCCGCGAAACGCTGGGTGAACGAAGGGCCAGTGTCTTCGCCGTCTGCAACACATTTGCTGACCAGTTCTATCTTGACCACGGCACCATCCGGCAGGTCCGCAGGTTCGTCTAGCACTATGGCGCCGTTTTCAACGTGTCCCGCGTAAGCCATTTCTCAAACTCCTGTTCTTGGCGGCCCTATTATAACACACGATAGGGGTATTTACTTGACTCCACCGGCCCCTACCGCTTGGGGTTGACCAGCGAAGCGAAAGGGGCTGGCTCGACTTGCACGGCCTGCTGAGCCAAGCGGTAGAAGAGTTTGCCCCTTGAGGCCGACTTGCGGCGGTTGAAAAGCGGTAGAAGAGTTTGCCCCTTGAGGCCGACTTGCGGCGGTTGAAGCGAAATGTGAACTCGTCGAGGTAGTCATCCAGATGCTCATTGCCGATCGCCCCCTGGTGGGTGCCCAAGAGCCAACGTTTGAGCAACGAAGCAACCCGATGCGCCCGCGGCAGCAGGTGCTCGGCATCAGCGGGTTGGTGTCGTTGTACCAAGCGGTCATGGATATAGCCCTTCAGGTCTCTGTAGGCCTGCAATCCATCGGTCTGAACCGTGCTGCCCGGCTCGATGGCTTGGGCGATAAACCCATGCAGCGAGGCTCGGCTGGTGTCGGGGATGTGGCGCAGCCGGATGCGACCGATCCCCCGACCGTCGGCCTCGGCGGCCACCACAATCAGGGCCTTGTCCACGGTCTGACGGCCCTGCACGCCCGCTTCCTCCCCGCCCCAGTACGTCTCGTCCACCTCCACGAGACCCCGCAGCCGGTCGCGCCCGGGACGCACCATCGCTCGACGCAGCTTGTGAAGCATGGCCCAGGCCGTCTTGTAGCTGCCCAACCCCAGCGCCCGTTGCAGGCCCAGCGCGCTGATACCATTCTTCTGGCTGGTAGCCTGCCACATCGCTCGGAACCACAGCGCCAAAGGCAACTTGCTGTCCTGAAAGATCGTGCCCGCCATCACCGACGCCTCGCGCCGGCAGTCCATGCAACGCCAAAGGTTGCGCCGGATCGACAGCCCCTGACGTCCTCCGCAGCCGGGGCAGACAAACCCGTCCGGCCACCGCAACGCGAACAGGTATACCCGGCACGCCGATTCGTTGCTGAATCGACGCTCGAAGTCCATCAATGTGCGCGGGTAATCCTCGGCCATTGCACAAAACACTATAGATTGCGGTCGGTGGACTCAAGTAAATACCCATAACACACGATAACGCACACGTCTTCCCTACGCCCATCCCATAGGCTGCGACTGTGTGCCGCCGATGTCGTACGATTGAACATCTGATGTTCAATTTGCATGGGGTGTTGTCCGGTCAGCAACGTGGATGAAACGGTGCCCGCTGTAGCGGGCGAAATCCACCTCCAGAGACTCTCTCTATTCGTGTTATTTGTGTCATTCGTGGTGGATCTTTGGGTCTTCTTAACCACGAATCGCACGAATGACACGAATAGAGTGCTCGCTATTCATCGGCCGAATCGGGGCTTGGCTTACTGATGATGT
>JAPLNB010000037.1 GCA_026693085.1 Planctomycetota bacterium
GTCCCGGAAATCGGGCGTGTCGACGTAGCGGCAGCCGATCGACATCGCGCTGAAGGGCTGCTTGATTTCGGGGAGCGACCAGCGGGCGATGTCCATCTGGTGGACGCCCTGGTTGCCGATCTCGCCGTTGCCGAAGTCCCAGAACCAGTGCCAGTTGTAGTGCACGAGGTTCTCGTGGTACGGCTGCATCGGGGCCGGGCCGACCCAAATGTTGAAGTCGAGGTTCGCCGGCGGGTCCTTGGGCTCCTTGAAGCCGATGCTCGCGCGGGTCTTCGACGCGTACCCGTGGCTGAAGAGCAGTTTGCCGAGTTTGCCCGAGCGGGTGATCTCGATCATCTTGGCCCAGTTGGCCTCGCTGCGGCGCTGCGTGCCCGTCTGGACGACCTGTTTCGACTTGGCGATGAGGTCGCTGGCGATGCGCCCCTCGAAAACATTATGCGTGCAGGGCTTCTCCACGTACACGTCCTTGCCCGCCTGCACGGTCCAGATCGTCATCAGGGTGTGCCAATGGTTGGGCGTGGCGATGGAGATGGCGTCCAGGTTCTTGTCCTCCAGCGCCTTGCGGACGTCCTGCGTGCCCTGCGGCTTGCCGCCCTTCTTGGCCACCTTGTCGACAGCCCCCGCGAGGACGTTCTTGTCAACGTCGATGAGCCAAGCCACCTCGACGTCCGGCATGCCGAGGTACGCGCCCAGATGGCTCCCGCCGCGCCCGTGCAGCCCCGCCACGCCTATGCGCACCCGCTCGTTGGCGCCCAGTACGCGATGCCCGGCATGGCTGACCACGAACGCCGCCCCTGCGGCGGCCAACGATCCCTTAAGGAACGAACGGCGGCTGATGCGGCTCATTTCCGATTCTCCACGGGTTGCCCTTGCATTGCCTTCCACCTAAAGTAACCATCCCTGCCCCCCAAGGTCACGCAGAATCTTCCTGCCGGTCGGTGCGGCAAACGCTTGAAATCCGCCTCTGCCTCGCTATCATGCTGCAGTGATCGTTCACCAGCAAACGGAGGCCGCAATGTTTAATCCTCTGACACGCCGCGACATGATCCGCACGGGCCTGGCTGCCGCAGGCCTCTTGGCAGCCGGGGCCGCAAGGCCGCTCGCCGCCGGGGCCGCCGAGGCCGCCGCCGGGGCGGCGAAGTGCTCGTTCCACCTCGGCATGGTCACGTACATGGTCGGGGCCAAGATGGACCTGCCGACGCTGATCGACGTGTGCGAGAAGTCGGGCCTGGAGGGCGTTGAACTCCGCACCACCCACAAGCACGGCGTTGAGCCGTCGCTCGATGCCGCAGGCCGGGCCAAGGTCAAGGAGACGTTCGCCAAGACCAAGGTGAAACTCGTCGCCCTCGGCACGACGTGCGAGTTCCACGCGGCTGACCCGGCCACCGTAAAGAAGAACATCGCCGAGACGGGCGAATTCGTGAAGCTCGCCGCCGACGTCGGCGCGCCGCTCGTCAAGGTGCGCCCCAACGGTTTCCGCAAAGACGTGTCGCAGGACGAGTCCCTCAAGCAGATCGGCAAGGCCGTGGCCGAGTGCGGCGAACTCGCCAAGGAAAAGGGCATCGTCATCGTCGTCGAGATGCACGGCCCCCCGTCCGACGCCCCGAACATGGCCAAGATCATGGAGGCCTGCAAGCACCCCTCGTGCGGCCTGTGCTGGAACTCCAACGCCGGCGACGCCAAGACCGGCTCGGTGAAGGCCAATTTCGACCTCGTCAAGCAGTGGATCAAGCACTGCCACGTGCGCGAACTCACGAAGAACGATTACCCCTGGCAGGAACTCATGACGTGCTTCAAGGGGATGGGCTATACCGGCTACACGATGCTCGAAACCAGCACCAAGGAAGACCCCGTGGAGTTCCTGAAGAAGCAGCGTGCGGCGTGGGAGAAGATGTAACCAAAAGACGCTCACGTACAGTGTCAAAGACGGTAATCCTGGGGTTCTGGGAGAGCTGGGAACCACTGGGACACTCCATTTCAAGCCCCCATCTTGGCAGGCTGGTCTTAGAAGCGCATACACCGCAAGGACTCCGTGGTGCTGCGGCCGGAACCGGGGTCCGCTACCTCAGGCTCCCATGAGGTCGCATCTCAAGATTGGCCCCGTTTTTCGGCCCGCGAAAGCCGCTTCCGACCAGTGACCGACGATTATTTTGCCTGCGATTTGCTTTTTCCACAATTTGTGATATACTAAACGGGTCATCGGATTGTGGACAAAATTGCGTCAATGGATCCTGTGTCAGGGGGGAACCATGAGCAGCTTCCCAGGTAGAGAAGGTGTCATGGTCGGCTTCCTGTGTAGGGGGGCGCCCTGAACAGATTCCTAGCCAGAGGGGTATTAAGATGAAACATGCGATAGTGGTCTTGGCGATCTTGGGTGCGGTCTTGGCTGTTCCAGGGCAGGCAGGGGCCATTACATTCCGGAATGCTTTCGGCTCCTTGGGCTCTGGCCAAGGGCAGTACATTAGCCCTAACGGCATTGCCTTGGACGCGTCGGGGGACCTCTGGGTTGCGGATCTGGGCAACTACCGCGTCCAGCACATCACCGACACCGGCACGTTCATCTCGCAGTTAGGCACCGGCGTCTTTGGCAGCAGTTCCGGTACGTTCACCAGTCAGTTCAAGTCGCCTACCGACGTAGCCGTGGACGCTTCGAACAACGTGTGGGTTGCCGACGGCGGCAACAACAGAATCAGGAAGTTTAATGGCACTACCGGCGCGGTTATGCAGACCATCAGCACCGGTTTGAGTAACCCGCAAGGGGTGGACGTGGACAACTTGGGGAACATCTGGGTTGCCGACTCCTTCAACAACCGCATCCGGAAGTATAGCAGTATCGGCACTCTCCTACTGACGATCGGCGGCGTCCAAGGCACCGGCAACACGCAGCTATGGTACCCTTCTGACGTGGTCGTGGACGCTACGGGGAACGTGTGGATTGCCGACCGCTACAACAACCGCATTGTGGAGTATAACAGTACCGGCGGGTTTATACAGAGGATCGGCGGCGGCGTCACCGGCAACGCCGTAGGCACCGGCAACGGGGAGTTCGATTTTCCTACCACCGTGACCTTGGACTCTTTGGGGAACCTGTGGGTTGCCGACTCCAATAACGACCGCCTCCAGGTGTTTAGCAGTACGGGCGGCTACCTGGATCAGTTCGGCTCCTTTG
>JAPLNB010000038.1 GCA_026693085.1 Planctomycetota bacterium
AGGTGGATTCCTTGGACGACGCGGGGAAGGCGGAGCTGTATCGGAAACTGCGGTGGTTTGCGCGCGGGTTGGCGATGCGGAATCCGCTGGTTGCGGCCAAGCCGATTGTGTTTATGGAGCGGCGGCGGTTTGCGTGCCAGATGTTGCATGAGTATCTGGCGTATTTTCATGAGGGGATGGAGGGGGGCGGAGTGTTCTTGTTGAAGGAGCCTGGGAAGTCGATGGAGGTGAAGGATCTGGTTGGGGGGAGGTTGCCGCCGGGAAGTTACACGACGCTGGCGATGTCGTATGACGCGAAGACGATGTGGTTTGCGTTTGCGGAGAAGGACAAGCCGAAGACGGACTTCTATGCGCCGAAGCCGGGGTGCAGCTACTTTCATATTTATGCGATGGAAGTGGATGGCGGGAATTTGAGGCAGGTGACGGACGGTCCGGCGGATGATTTTGATCCGTGCGAGCTTCCGGACGGGGGGATGGCGTTTATGTCGTGGCGGCGAGGGGCTGGCTTCATTCGGTGCAGCAATCCGTGGGAGCCGATTCCGGCGTATACGTTGCATCGGATGGATCGGGATGGGAAGAATGTCCGGACGCTGTCGTTTCATGAGACGAATGAGTGGCATCCAACCGTGCTCAATGACGGGCGGATCGCCTATATCCGGTGGGATTACGTGGATCGGTCGGCGGCGAATTTCCATGGGATTTGGACGTGCAATCCGGATGGGAGCAATCCGGCCAGTTTGTTTGGGAATTACACGGCGAAGATCAATGCGTGTTATCAGCCGCGGGCGATTCCGGGGTCGGAAAAGATCTTGTTTGTGGCGGGGGCGCATCATGCGGATGTGGGCGGGTGTTTGGTGATGCTGGATCCGAAGCGGGTAAAGTTGGATGCGGCGGGCGGGGAGGATCGGCTCGATGCGGTGGAGGTGATTACGCCGGAGGTGCGGTTCCCGGAGACGAGCAAGGATTGGGGGAAGAGTTATTTTCATGGGGCTTGGCCGTTGTCGGAGGATTATTACCTGGTGGGGTTCAGTTTTGATGGACTGCCGGGTGGGCCTGGGGGCAAGAAGGATGAGACGGGGATTTATTATCTGGATCGGTGGGGGAACATGGAGTTGTTGTATCGGAAGCCGGGTATTGCGAGCATGTATCCGATTCCTGTGGAGGGAAGGGCGAGGCCGGGGGTGATTGCATCGATGTTGGACCGGAATCTCGGGGAGGAGGGGGAGTTTATGGTGGCGGATGTGAGGCGGAGTTTTCTGGGTTTGCCGACGGATCGGCGGGTGAAGGAATTGCGGGTGTGGCAGGTATTGCCGAAGACGACGCACATTGCGAATGATCCGAAGATCGGGCATGCGAATGCGGAGAGCGCGCGGATGTTATTGGGGACCGTGCCGGTGGAGGTCGACGGGTCGGCGTATTTCAGGGCGCCGGCGAGGAAGCCGGTGTATTTCCAGGCGGTGGATGAGTTGGGGATGGCGGTGCAGACGATGCGGAGCATTACGTATCTGCAGCCGGGGGAGAGGCGGGGGTGTGTGGGGTGTCATGAGCCGGGGAATAGCGTGGTGGAGAGTCGTGGGACGCTGGCGATGAAACGGGGCGTTTCGAGGATCGAAGTGGGTCCGGATGGGACGCGGCCGTTCAGTTATGTGAGGTTGGTGCAGCCGATTCTGGATCAGCAGTGTGTGCGGTGTCATGAGGCGCAGAAGAGCGGGGTGGTGTTGACGGGCGGAGAGGTGGAGAAAAACGGGTTTACGAAGTCGTACAATGCGATGCGGAAGTATGTCCGGTGGTATGAGTGGGGCGGGGAGAGCATTGATCAGGCGGTGACGCGGCCGGGGCATGGGGGGGCGAGCGATAGCCGGCTCCTGAGCGTCCTGGGGGATGGGAATCATCAAGAGGTGAAGTTGAGCGACGAAGAGCGGCGGAGGTTGTATATCTGGTTGGATGGGAATGTGCCGTTCTATGGGACGTATGGGAAGGAAGAGCAGGAGGCGCAGCGGCGGGGTGTGGCGGTGGCGGAGCCTCGGGTTCAGTGACGGAATAGTTGCCAGTGGTCAGTTTCCAGCAGGAGAAGGAATTGCCCGATACGAAGGAGATCGATATGGCTCAGCAGAATAACGGCGATGAGTGTGGGACGGGGTGTGGGTGTGGCGGGTTGGGAAGGCGGGAGTTTCTGAAGGCAGCGGCGACGGGGCTTGGGGCGGTAACGATGGGGATGCCGATCGGCCAGACGGAAGCTGCGGCGGCGGCGGTGGAATTTGAAAAGCTGATGCCGGCGGATAAGAAGCTGCCGCCCGAGTGGGTGAAAACGCTGGTTGAGCGGGGCGTGAGGAAGATCTATCGGGACAAAGAGCTGGAGACGATTGGGATGCCGTGCGGGGGGATTGCGGCGGGGCAATTGTATGTGCGCGGGGATGGGACGCTCGGTCGGTGGTGGATTTTCAATCGTTCGCCGAACACGGCGGAGGGGGATCGGTGTTACACGACGTATCGGCCGGCGAGTCCGATTGCGCAGGGGTTTGCCGTTTGCGTGAAAGGGGCGGATGGGAAGGCCGTCGTAAAGAAGCTGAGCCGGGAGGATTTTGACGCGATTGAGTTTGTCGGGGAGTATCCGATTGCGGAGATTCGGTATGGAAACAAGGGTGGGACCCCCCTACCGGTGGCGGTGAGCGCGGAGGTGTTTTCGCCGTTTATTCCGCTGAATGCAAGGGATTCGGCGATGCCGGTGACCGTGTTGCGGTATACGGTGAAGAACACGTCGGGCCAGGCGGTGGAGGCGGCGATTGGGGGATGGTTGCAGAACGGGGTGTGTTTGGACTATGCGGGGACGGCCGGGCACTCCAGCACGAACCGCGTCGTGCGAGAGGGAGGGCTGACGTCGGTGCGGATGGATCTTTCGGAGAAGCAGGAGCGGCCGGCGGAGCGCCGGGTGAGCGTATTTGAGGATTTTGAGGATGGGACCTATGGGAAGTGGGAGGCGAAGGGGGATGCGTTTGGTAAGACGCCGGCGACGGGGAAGAGCGAGACGCAGCAGGAGGTGAGCGGGTGGATTGGGAAGTATTTTGTGAACACGTTTCGGCCTGACGATCGGCCGCAGGGGACGTTGTTGTCAAAGCCATTCAGGATCAAGGAGCCGTTCATCACGTTCCTGATTGGGGGCGGGAGCCAGGCGGGGGCGACGTGCATGAATCTGCTGGTGGATGGGAAAGTGGTGCGGACGGCGACGGGGAAGGATGCGGAGAGGTTGCTGCCGGGGTTTTGGAGCGTATCGGATCTGATGGAGAAGGAGGCGCGGCTGGAGATTGTGGACAAGGCATCGGGGCCTTGGGGGCATATCAATGTGGATCAGATCTGCTTCAGCAATACGC
>JAPLNB010000039.1 GCA_026693085.1 Planctomycetota bacterium
TTGAATAACTCGTTCGGAATGCTGGGCATCAATTCCGTGGTCATCGTCGGAAAAGTGTGAGAGCAACATGGGGTGGGTGATGCCCACCAAGAAACCGCGTAGGGTGGGCATCGCCCTTAGGTTTACCCTAATTGGTAGTGGTCATTTTTACATTTAGTCGGTTGCATCACGACGGGGCGAATCGACCTAGGTTGGCCAAGGGATTCGGGTTGCGGCGGGTTCGGCGATGAATTGTTGTTTTTACAATCCGATTCGGCGCGATCGCTTGGGTAGGGATGGCCGTAGAACCATCAGCGGTCACCCTACAAGACCATCCTGGCGAAGGCGGAACCATCCCATGACCTTGGGCGTCGACGGAACGGAAACCTTGGGCGAAGCGATGTTCGGAAGCGCGGAATTGGGAGACCGGCGGCGGACGGCGCGGCTGGCGGCGACGTTCGACCAGTTGCGTCGTCATCCTGGCAGCACCCTGCCGAACAAACTGGCCTCGCCGCCGGACCTGAAGGCGTTGTATCGTCTCATGGATCGCCCGGAAGTGACGCATGAGTCCCTGATGACGCCGTTGCGCGCGTACACCTTGAAGAACATGGCCGCCTGCCGCGGGGCCGTTGTCCTGATCCACGACGCCACGGAGTTGGACTATACCGATCGTCAGCCGTTGGCCGAGCATCTGGGGCAAATCGGCAGCGGCTGGGGTCGCGGATATATCTGTCAAAACGTCTTGGCTGTCGATTCTCAAACCCATTCGGTGCTGGGGCTTTTGGACCAGATTCTGCACTGCCGCGACCGAGTCCCGAAGACGGAGACCTTGCCTGAGCACCGGGCGCGCGCCACGCGAGAAAGCCTGTTGTGGATCAAAGGGACGCGGCATCTGCCCCGCGATCGGCGCTGCGTCGACGTGGCCGACCAAGGAGCCGACACCTTCGAGTTTTTGGAGCACGAGTATCACGGCGGGCGGACTTTTGTCATTCGCGCCTGCAAATGCCGGGTCGTCCAGGGCGGTCACGATGGCCAGGGGCCCGAGCAATACTTGAGCGACTACGTCCACGGCCTGCCGGAACTGGACCGTTTCACCATGGACGTGCAGTCGCAGCGCAACAGCGACGGATCGTTTCGCCCGGCGCGAACCGAGGCGGAATTCGCCGTGCGTGGCGGGCCCGTGCTGATTCATCCACCCCACGCCCGATGCGGCGAGCACGGCAACGCTCCCTTGCCCCTGTACGCGGTGCTCCTGACCGAGGTTCATCCGCCGAAGGGCGAGGAACCCGTCGAGTGGCTGCTGCTGACGAACGAACCGGTGAATGGGTTCGAGGACGCTTGGCGAGTCGCCAGTTGGTACGAGTGTCGTTGGGTCGTGGAGGAATATCATAAAGGGATGAAGACCGGCTGCGGGGTGGAGGAACTGCAATTCACCACGGCGGACCGCCTGCAACCGGCGATCGCCCTGCTGTCGGCGGTGGCGTTGACCCTCCTGGACCTGCGTGACGCCAGCCGCCGTGATGACGCCAAGGCGCGTCCGGCAACCACGGTGATCAGCCACGACTACGTGGCCGTCTTGACGGCGTGGCGGTACGGCGAGGTTCGACCGGAAATCAGCGTCCACGACTTTTATTACGCTCTGGCACGCCTCGGCGGCCACCAAAACCGGACGCATGACAAACGCCCCGGCTGGTTGGTGCTCTGGCGTGGTTGGGCAAAATTACAGGCCATGCTGGACGGTTACCTGACCGCCCGGCGAAAACGTTGTGGGTAAACCTAAGGTCGAACCGCTCCCGAGGTCTCGCCATTCAATCGTCCCTACGGGACGAACCTGTGAGTGTACAACCTCAACCCAGCGATAAATCGCTGGGCTACTGTCTCATGTCCCTACGGGACAAAAAGCTTTGGGCCATAACGACGAGTATGGGACCATAACGACTTTGGTGCTTCATCGCGCCCGAAAGTTAGTGCCATTGGGCTCCGCCTGACGGCCACGAAGACAACGTGCGGGCGACGGCGGTCAGGCAAAGCCTGAC
>JAPLNB010000040.1 GCA_026693085.1 Planctomycetota bacterium
TCGCGGCGC
Organism: Planctomycetota bacterium; assembly: GCA_026693085.1. GTDB lineage: Bacteria > Planctomycetota > Phycisphaerae > Tepidisphaerales > Tepidisphaeraceae > JAPLNB01. Next base: position 10 of record JAPLNB010000040.1, read on the forward strand.
CACAGGCGGTTCCCGGACGCCGTGTCGAAAGCGAGCGTGACCAGGCGGCCGTCCTCCACCGCTGTCAGGAAGATCCGGTTCCCGGCAAGCACCGGCGAAGAGAGGCCGGGGGGAACGGGCGTCTTCCAGGCAACGTGGCTGGCATCGAGCTTCATGGGGGGCCGGCACACCCGGATCACGCCCGAACCGTTTGGCCCTCTGAACTGGTTCCACGAGTCGTCCTCCGGGCGGGCAGGGTCCAACGCGTCGCCAAATGCGGTGCCCTCGACTTCCCCTTCCCCGCCGCCGCAGGCCTTACCTTCGGAATCGGCGATCAAGATGGCCGTCTCTGTGGCGGGCCGCGCGGTTGAGCACAGAAACACCAGCATCAAGGAAGCCATCACTTGTCGCATCGGCAGTCTTTGTCTCGTCAGATGGCCATTTCCCATTCAATGTGGGCGGCGGGCAGTTCCAGAACCACCACGCTGGGCATCGTACCAAGGCCCCTCCCCCGCGTCTAGCGCCGGGCGGATTCTCGTGGTCCCGGCCCCTGGTTTCGGTCGTCTCCCAACCTCACGCCCTGCGACCGCAGGTGGGCCGCAGCAGCTTGAGGCGGTTCGCAGGCGTGTTTGACCTGCCCCCAACTTCGATACCAGTCGCAGAGCGGTAAGTCAACGGGCACCAGCCGGGAGCCATTTGGTCATCTCCTGCGGTCCTCGCCCATCCTGCTCGCCATCCCGTGGCAGAAGTACCACGTCGTTGTAGTACTAATCCTTGGCCGTATCTCGACCTACCTGTTCCGGAGGGAGACGTTGCTTTAGGCCTATGTTATCCAGACAGCACGTACGCTAATTTCGTTCCGCTGATCAGGTGCGCCGAAGGAAAGGAACCCTGTCACCCACTGTGGTGAGAACCCCGGGGAAACCTTCGGCCGCTGTAGTGGGCAGGGAGATTAGGCATCGGGAATCTGCCTTGCCAAGGTCTCCAACCGAGGTAAACTCATCGAAGGTACGACGACGGTCGGCGGCGGGGAGTCATCCGGAAGATCCCGGTTGAGGTTCCTATCCGCACGTGGAATCGATAGGCGAAGAGGATTTCCACCATGTCTCTTCAGAGATGGTTTTGCATAAACCTGCAGCTCCTGCTGATCATCGCGCTAGCCTCGGTTGCCGTGATCGCACAAGATCAAGGCTCCTCACTCTACAAAGAGGAACCGTACGATCCGGACGCGCCGGCCTATCCGCGGGCTTACTCCGAGGCTGAGAAGGCCGCGCAACGGGAGGCCGGGATACGGTTCATTCAGGCGCTGAATGCCGCGGCGAAGGAGAAGAAGCCGGGCTTCAAACTGGAACCCGGCGTCTACCGACTGCCCCATCTCCCTGACTACAAGGCTGAATTCAAGCTGGAGTACCTCGAGACCTTCACGCTGGATCTGGCCGGCTGCGAGATCATCCTCGAGGACAACCGGAAATTCGGATTCCCAAAGCACATCAAGAATCTGTCGATCGTAGGCCCGGCGATCTTCGATGCCGATCCCCTGCCGTACACGCAGGGACGCATTATTGCCAACGATCCAAAGACGTTTCGCACGACGGTTGAAATCGGCGCCGGCTGCTACGTAGGGTTCCGGCCAAAGGACCCGGGCCGCGGCACGGTTTACGCTTTTTCGTCCGACGGCCGATGGCTTCACAACCGTTCATGGGCCATGTACACCAACGGCCGGGTGATCGACCCGGAGAAGCGGATCGTGGAGTTCACAGCCGAACACGACCGCGACATCTACGAATCGATCTATGCGGTGGGCAATCGGGTGGCCATCGACCACGGACCGAGCCTGCTCGACTCCGGCCAGGTCCGCAGTTTCACGCTCAAGGATCTGGACCTCTACTGGGGTGGCGGCGTCATGTGGGGCCAGGGCGACGGCGACTGGAACATCATTCGGGTCCGCGACCGGCGGCGGCCGGGCACCAACCGACTCTTCGGTTGCGGTTCCTTTCAGGTCGACAATCCACGCGGGCGGACGCTCTTCGACAGTTGCGAGTTCAGCTACACCATCGACGACATTCTGGACTACCAGCCAGGGTCGCTGGGCATGATCTGGGAACGGACGGGGGACCGGGAGCTGATCGTCCGGAACAACGGCAACCCCATCGAGCCCAATCACAAGCTGGCGTTCTGGCGCGATCAGGACTTCGCGCCCGTGGGGTGCGGCACCGTGGTCAAGGCGGAGCGGGTCCCCGCGGACGAGGCAAAGTCCTGGGATGCAGCCGCAGCGGAGTACATCAAGAAGAACATTCGCGGCAACGCGCAAACCGGCCGAACCTTCTGGCGCGTGACGCTGGCCGAACCCACGGCCGCGGAGAAGGGCGTGAAGGTGGAGAACACATTCGACCGTCAGCTCGAATTCACCATGCGCAACTGCTACTGGCATGATGCCGGCGTGAGCATGGGGCTCCAAGGCTGCGCCAAAGCGACCATCGTCAACAACCACTTCGTACGCATCAAGCACGGACTGAAGCTGCTCACGGCCAGTTGGTGGTGGGAAGGGAGCACGGTCAACAACCTCACGATCGAGAACAACGTCTTCCTGCAGACCACCTACGGCCGCTTCCAGGACTGGCGCGTGGGCAAAGCGGCGACCTCCATCCACAACGAGACCCGCGAGCATATCGCATCGATGCCGGATGTCTATCCGAACAACCACATCACGATCCGCAACAACCTGTTCCGCGACTCCTGCACCGGCGGCATCTGGATCGCCAACAGCGCAGACGTGACGATCACCGGCAATACCTTTCAGGACCTCTTCACTGGATTGCCGCAGGCAGACGGAAAGGGGAGAATCGACGGCAGCATCGCGTTTTTCGGCTGCAGCCGGATCAAGATCGCAGACAACGCTATCGACCGCTGCGTGGGCCGCGCCATCGCTGGCCAGGACGTTGCCGATCTGGCGATCGTCGGCAACAGGATCGCAAACGCGCGCCGCGCGCCCAACGACAACCCGTCAGCCGTCATCTCCGTGTTATCGGGGCGCAACGTGAAGATTTCCGGGAACCGGGTCGAGGCAACCAACGCAGAGAAGGTCGTCCTGCTGGACCGCTGCAATGGCGTCATCGACGAAGACAACCGAATAGTCGGCGACGGCGCCAATCCCGGCAACGATCGGAAGTAGCGAGGCACAAGAGTGATGGGTGTAGCGGCTCGGCCGCTTGTGAACGAGAGGATCGCGGCTAGAGTACAGCGCCGCCAGGGGACAGTTGAGACGGTCTGTTTGACACTGGCCGAAAGGCCGCTTGGAAAGCCGCCAATGCCAAGATCGTTCCCCGCGGACAGGCAGACCCCGTGGCTTGGATAAGCAGAAGTCCGGCGCCATATCCGTACCTTTTGAGGAATGGGAGTACTGCAAAAGATTCATGAGCATCCATTCGTGGTTCAGACAGAGAAAGCAGCACCTGCGGGTATGGGTTCTTGATGATACAACCTGGGCGTCTTCCGTTGGCAAGGAAGCCCTACGGGAATTCGTGGTGGAACTTATCAGGAATCGCGGGAAGAAGAGATAGTGAGTTCCGGATTAAACAAGGTCCAGAGACCAGGGAGTCCTGGGGCAGCTCCGTCCTCGTTCCACTTGCGTTTCCTTGTACAAGTTGCCGCGCTTTGCCGCATTTTGCCGCGCGGGCCGAAATCGTAACCCCCTAACCTGTTGCGGGTTAACAACTTAGGCGATTTCGAGGAACGCCTAATAACCCGAAGGTCGCAGGTTCAAATCCTGCCCCCGCCACCAAGCCTAACTCAAGCAGCGACAGGCACTTACGCTTGCCGCTGCTTGTCTTTTTTGGAGCGCGAAAAGAGCCTCTGGGCACAACTGGGGCGCAATTGGGTACGCCGGGCGGGAACGCCGCACCGAGGGCACGCGCTCCGCAGCCCCATCCGCCATCGGTGCCGGCGCCTCGGCTGCGGCCAGGTGCGGATCGACAAGAAGCTCGTGTAACCGCCCTCACGAAGGTCTCTTCCAATTATCTGTCGTCTTTGAGGATGTGCTCAGCCAGGCTGCGGCGGGCTTTGTCCCATTGCTCGGGGTCGTGAGAACGGCTGTCCCGCTCCCGGTTCTGCCAGTAGTCCTGGCCCGGCTTCAGGGCTTCATGCATCGCGCGGAACAGGACTCCACTCACGACCTCGTCAACGGTCCGCGGATCACCCGCCTTCTTGGCAAGAAGCCTCATGTACTCATAGTCCTGACTCGCTCGGCGCAGCGCCTTCAGTCGGATGCAGGGGACGGGGCCGTCAATGCCCAGGAACTCTCCGGGGTAGATCAGAAGGGCGTCGCCGTTGAGGACCTGCTTTCCTCCCAGTGCGGCGGCGAGGCTGGGATCGCGCCAGCGCTTGCCCTCGCCGTGGTAGAAGGTGCCCCACTCGCACAGGGTCGTGACGCTGTCGCGGTACTTCCAGGGAATCCAGCCCCACGTCCGCAGCGCCAGCACTTCCGTGTCGATGTACGGGGCGGCGATGCACGGCTCTCGGGCGCTGTTGCTGGAGTAGATCCAAATATGGCCGCCGTGGCGGATGATCTCTCGCTGTTCCTCCGGGTGGGTGTAACGGACGTTGCCGTTGACGCACCAGATGCCGACGTTCTCCAGGCCCACGCCGCGAACCACGTCAGGAGAGCCGCCGTCCACCCGATACAGAAACCGGCTCGGCTCCTTAAGCCCCGCTTCACGGAGAAGCCGAGCGAAATAAGAGATCTCCTTGACGCGACCGGATTCGTCATAGCGGTTGTAGAACATCATCAGGCTGGTGCGCGTCCAGCCTTTTTCCAGGAAATGCCTCTCGAACTCGCGAAGCGCCTTCTTGACGGCCCGCTCGTAAGGCTCGGTCTCCATCTCCTCGGCCGGGCGAGGCCACGCGTGGCCGCCGCTGCTCTCAAGGGGCAGGTAGAAGCGCTTGACCGGCACTCCCTCGCCAGGCCCGCGGTAGCCGTGCGCGGCGGTGAACGCGCTTCCGTCAAGAAGCGGCGCGAACGCGGCGTCGTACTCGCTCCAGTCCAGTTCCAGCGCGTCGCCCGTGCCCGAGGCCTTGGGGGCGTTGTAGAGCACGTCCAGCACGCACCGGTGATGGTGGCACATCTGGTAGAACGCCCACAGTTTCTCTTTCGGCATCCGCCGCGGGCTGATCGAGCCGTAGTCGTTGAGGCTGATCCCCAGGTGGTCCTCATCCGGGAGGGCGAAGGCAAAGACTTCGACCCGCAGCGAGAGCAACTCCTCGACCGGCTTGTCTCCATCGCGCGCCGTCACCCGGATGGCCCCTTCGTAGACCCCGGGCTGCTGGTCCCGCGGTATGTAAACATCCACCCAGATTGCCTGCACCTTCTGGCCGGGCACGGCGTTTGTCTTGTCTGGCAAATCGAAGGGCATGGCGAATTCGCTCTTTACCCGCTCCCGCAGCGGGATGAGGGCGTCGGGATACCACGCAGGCCCGAGACAATCGAACCCGGCGGCCGTCGCGCCGCCGCTGGAAGGCTGCTTGACCTCTGCGTACCACTCCCTGAACAGCCGGACGTTGTCCGCCGCCGGAAAAGGGGCCGGCCCTTTCAGGTCGGAGATCACCACGTTGACGTTTCCGAGGGGCGCCGCGGATTCGATCTGGAGTTGAAACGCGAGCGCTTCGTTTTTCGCCCCTGCCAGGGTGACCTGCTTCTTGTCGCCGCTATAGATCCAGTTGTGTTCGCGGTATCCGGGCTTGATCCGCAGGCCCTCGGGGTAGATCGGGTTGTCCTCCAGCGCCTTTCCCGTCTGGGGATTTATCCTCACGCCGTCGTCAACAGCCCAGATTCGCATGGCCGCCTGGGTAGTCCCGGAAAAGGCGCACCATGCCGCCACCAGCAGCAGCAGCCCGCAAACGAGCGTTTCTCTGCGCATGGCTTTCTCCTTGCGTCGTCTCCTGTGTGGAGACGCTTCAACGGTCGCAAGCCTACCCCGCGCGCATTGCAGCGGCAAGCGCCATCCGGCACCTTCCGCCCCTTGCCCAGTTCCACGTCCGCCTGCCGCAGCTTCACCACGATCTGCTCGGCACTGTGTCGCGTCTTCATCGAGAATCCTTTCCGGCCCTCTGGCCGATGGGATTCTCTCATAAGACCTGGACTAAGTCATGGGGAGGGGGTCAGCTTCAACATATGATTTCGCTATCTTGAACATACAGACTCTACTTTCGATAGTGCGGAAGAGACGCTAGTAACCCGGCTTTTGCCGTTCTTAAGGGCCGTCGAAAGATAGATAATCGTTGGTACAAAAAACAGACTCCTGCCGATTCTGCCTGATGTTCCAAGTCAGCGGATCGGAAAGGAGTCCGTGATGCTTTCTCTTCCATCGGCCGCGGAGCCGATCCTGATGAGCTTTTCTATCGCCTTTACGCAGCCGACCTTCCAGCGGATTCTTCCGCTCGCCGTCGGGGCCGTGCTCGCCCTGGGCCGCCGAACGGTGACCGCCATGCTGCACCGTGCCCGCAGCTTGGCCCCCGGCCACTTCAGCAGCTATCACCGCGTCTTCAGCCGCGCGGCCTGGTCGCTGTGGCCGCTCGGGAAGGTTCTGGCCGAAGCGGTCTTGCGGCGGCTGGACCCGAACGAACCTATCTGGATCATCGTCGACGACACGACCGCCCAGCATCGCGGCCAGCACGTCTACGGCAAAGGATGCCATCACGATGCCGTCCGCTCCACGCACACGCACGTCGTGTGGCGGTGGGGACACAAGTGGGTCGTCCTGGCC
>JAPLNB010000041.1 GCA_026693085.1 Planctomycetota bacterium
CACCTTCAGCCGGTCGGCCAGAATCTCATCCGACACATCCGACTCGGCCGGCAGCGCTTCCCACGCCGGGAAGACCACGGGCTCGACGCCGGCGAACAGCCGCCACTCGTCGCAGGCGTCGTCAACGGTATCCACATGCGGCAGGACGTAAAGAAGTGTGCTCTGGCAGTCTTCGAGGTACCCCGCCGCCAGGGCCGGCGCGCTGGACCCCCACAGGCCCTCGACGCTCGCCCTCCCCTCCCCCTTGAGGGTTTCCCGGACAAGCTCGACGACCTCCTGGCGGGCGATGAGCTTGCGGATCTCCTCGCCCAATGCCGCGGTGTCTGACTGCTCTTCCGCCATAAGGTCTGAGTGTGCTCAGGCCATTGTATCGTGCGGGGGGAGGGGGTCAACCAGCGCGTTTGGCCCGGGTGCGCATTTTGCCTTGGCAGCCCGGCGCTGCCGGGGTAAACTTCGCAAGCGGCAAGGTTACAGTATCGCAAAGGAGGCGACAGATGGATCCGGCGATCCGCGAACTCATGGATTTAGTTCCCGGCAAAAGTGGCGAGCGGGAGCCGCCCGATGAATTCGAGATCGCCATCGTCGATACAGTGCGCGGCGAGATCGAAATCGAATTGCCTGGCGGCCCCAAGCGGTATCTCCTGAAACCGCTGGCGGAGTTGTTCGGTCCGGACCGCGCGCCTCCGGGCGAGGGCTGGGACGATGACGAACGCATCCTGGTTCTGCTCTTGCAGATCGAAGAGAGCATTAAGCAGTTCTTCTGCGACGAGGACCCGGCCCTCACCGACAGCCACACGGCGCTGGTCCTTTCGAACCTGGCGATGAAGCCGGGCCGCGACCCCGGCGACGATCCGCTGTGCCGCCTCGTTCAGGCTCGCCTGCGCCTGATGCTGAGCCTGAACGACTACTCGCGCCAGGAGGTCCGCTGGGCGCTCAACAAGATTGAGAGGTCCGTCCAGTTGCACCGCAGCCTCGACGGGCCACGTAGGGTGGGTGCTCTGCACCCACGCTGATGCCGTTGCCGTCATGCCTTGCCACCGACGCTAACGCCCCGACCCCCTCAAAACAACCGCGTGGGTGCATAGCACCCACCCTACACGCTGATGCCATCATGCCGCCCACGTAAACAATCGCGTGGGTACGTAGCACCCACCCTGCATGCGCGGATACACCGCCCGTAATTTTTCCTTGACGCACGTACCATACGCATTTTATCATTCCGCCATGTCGTACTACCGGCGGCTGTACATCCCTGGCGCGATATACTTCTTCACTGTGGTCACTTTCGGCCGCATGCCGATTCTCACAAAACCCGCCGTGCGGCGCATCCTGCGTGCCGCATACCGCCAAACCTGCGACGAGCGACCGTTCGAGACCATCGCCATCGTACTCTTGCCGGACCATTTGCATTGCCTATGGCAACTGCCGGACGGCGACAGCGATTTCAGCACGCGGTGGAAACTCATTAAGGGCCGCTTCACGTCCGCCCTGCCCGAAACCGGAATCGCCCTTCCGCCGCCCAGCCCTTCCCGCGCCAAGCGGGGCGAACAGACCGCGTGGCACCGCCGGTTCTGGGAGCATCTGGTGCGGGATGAGAACGACTTGAAACGCCACGCGGATTACATTCACTATAACCCCGTCAAGCACGGATACACGAAGCGGCCCGCCGATTGGCCGTTCTCGACGTTCAAAAAGTGGGTCGCCAAGGGCGAGTACTCGCTCGGTTGGGGGGCATCCGAGCCGGAGGCGCTTCAGGGGTGGGAGCCGGAGGGGGAATAGTCCACCGATGCCGTTACGTAGGGTGGGTGCTATGCACCCACGCTGATGCCGTTATTGTCATGCCGTCGATGTACGCTGAACGCTCCACACCCGCGCCGACGCTATCATGCTGTTCACGTAGGGTGGGTGCTCTGCACCCACGCGGGCGTTTTTCGCCGGCGACACTGGGCACAATTTGAACCTTGGTGGCGGACCTCACGGTAGGCTGGCAAGTGGGATCAGGACGGGTTAGACTATTTCGAGTCGAGTCTTAGAGGGTAGTCCATGCTCGGACTACTCAACCCGAAGTGGTTATAGGGCTTGGCGCAACAGGGACCATCGAGATAGGGGGCCGGCCAATGAAAACTGGCGACGAAGGGCAAGTCTGTAGCGAGTGCGGCATTTACATCCCGCGTGGCGTGGACGCTGTCATGGCCGGTGGCGGACGCGTGCTTTGTGCTGAATGCACGCGCAAGGATGCTAAGAAACAAGCGAGTGAGAGCGAGGTCGGATCACCGCAGCAGCAACAAGCCGTTGGTGCCCCTGCAGAGGAAAATGCTGCGTTTGAGATTCTGCTGGTGCTACTCGTCGTAATGGCCGTTCTTTCAGGTCTCGCGGCTGTCCTGGCGGGGGCACTGTTTGCAGGAGGTTCACCCTCGGCCCCTTACTTGTTGGCGTCTGGTGTTGTGGGATGCCTACTATGGTCTTGGATGGCGGCGGTTCTCAGAGTGCTCCTGGACATTCGTAAGAGCATGAGAGCTGCATGATATTCCGCTTCGCCGGTCGCGGCAGATGTTTGACCCGCGTGGGTGCGGAGCACCCACCCTACATGAACAGCATAACAGCATCAGCGTGGGTGCGGAGCACCCACCCTACGCGAACGGCATGACGGCATCAGCGTGGGTGCGGAGCACCCACCCTACGTGAACGGCACGCTGCACTATTGCTTGAATTTCCCCCCGCCACCCCTTATCCTCTCACCCAGCGTAGGGGAACAACTCACGGTTCAGGTCGCACCCCAAGGCCGCTCCTCCCGCGCCCGCACGGGGC
>JAPLNB010000042.1 GCA_026693085.1 Planctomycetota bacterium
TCGCGCCAGAGCGAAACCCTGCGAGTGGAGTACCGCTATGTGGCCCTGCCGATCCACAAGGACGGCCAAACGGTGGCCGCGGTCCGCGTGGCCATACCGGCCGTGGCGGTCGTGCAGAACGAAGCCGTGATCCGGGATGTCCTGCTCGGCACATCCCTGGCGGTGCTCGGCGCGTTCGCCCTGATCGGGCTGCTCCTCAACTGGACCTGGTATCGACCCCTGAAGCAGATCGCGCAGTCCGCCGACCAGATTGCGGCCGGCGACCTGGAGCATGCGGTGCCGATCTCCGGGTCCGGAGAGCTTTCGCAACTGGCCGTGGCCCTGAACGAAATGCGTAACAGCATCACCGAGAAGATCGCCACGATCACCGCCCAGCGCGAGAACCTGCAGGCCATCCTCGCCAACTTCCGCGACGCCGTCATCGCCGTCGACGCCGAAGGCAACGTCTCCCTGGTCAACCGCGCGGCCGAGGGCTTGCTGCCCGAGGGGATCGAGGTCGAGGGCCTCCACCTCCAGTCGGTGGTCCGCTCCGCGGGCATCATCGACGCCTACAACGAATCGGTGAAATCCGGCAATCCGGTCGCCGTGCAGTTGGAGATGAGCGTCCGGGAAACGCCGCGTATCTTCGACGTTCTGGTTTCGCCGCTGGCGCCCATCGCCGGCAAGGAGATCGCCCGGCTGATGGTCGCACGCGACGTGACGGACCTGATGCGCACGGCCGCCGTCAAGGCGGAGTTCGTCGCCAACGCCTCCCACGAGTTGCGCACGCCGCTGGCCTCGCTCCGCGCCGCTGCCGAAACCCTGAACGATGTCGACCCGGCGGACCGCGAGGATCTGGCCGGAGTCGCGCAGGTGATCGACCGGCAGATCCGCCGCCTCGAGGACCTGACGCACGACCTGTTGATCCTGCACAGCGTGGAGAACGCCAAGCGGGCCGCCTCGGCCGAGGCCGTCTCCGTTGCTTCGCTGGCGAAATGGCTTCGGGCGGAATATGCCGAGCGGGCGGGCAAGAAGGGGCTGGCGCTGGAGTTGACGGCCCCGGAGGACGCCTTTGCCTCCGACCGCCTCCTCGTGGAACTCATCCTCCAGAACCTCATGGACAACGCCGTCAAGTTTACCCCCGCCGGCGGGCGGGTCGCATGTTCCATCCAGCGGCAGGGCCAGGCCATGCGAATTGCCATCAGCGATACCGGCCCCGGCATCCGCCGTGAGGACCAGCCGCGCGTCTTCGAGCGGTTCTTCCAGGCCGACGCCTCGCGCCAACGGGCCGACGGCTCGCGCGGCACAGGCCTCGGCTTGGCCATCGTCAAGCACGCCTGCGAACGCCTGGGCGGCAGTGTTTCGCTGGAGAGCGAACTCGGCAAAGGGACCACGGTAACAGTCGTTGTCCCTGACCAGGCCCGGCGATGAGGGCAAGAAGCCCGGCGACAAGAAACCGGCGCTCGGCTGAGAAGAATCTACTCGTTACGCACACCCAATGCTGAATTCCTGCGCGTCAAATCCCCTCCTTCCGCAGATATAGTGGGCAGACGCGTGCCCGTTTAGGCTGACACCCCGAAGGTTGGTTCCCCTACCCCGTAAGGTAAGAGCTCTCGCTACCTCAGGAGGAAAAATCGCGGCCAGAAAGGACGGCCGCGACGAAAGGATAAAAGGGGACGGATCCTGCAATCTTGTCGCCGCCACGCACCCCTCGGTACAATGGCTCAGCCGAGGCGGGCAATGGTGCCGTCAACTCCTATCACGAGGCAGCCCGACATGGACGCATCGGCTGCTGGACCTCGGACGACATCGAGGCCATCCGCCTACAAGCCAGCCTCACCGCGCGGCCCTGAGGCGATGCCTCTGTCCGGCTCCTTGCGGTGAACTGGCGGCAGGTCAGAAACTGGGAGAGGTGGCGGCATCCCCATGGGCAGGAAGGCAGGCAAGCACGGCGATGAATGGTTGGAGGCCCAACGCCGCTGTCGGCTTTCCGACGAAGAAGTCCGCATGGCCAAGGAACTGGGCTTCAAGCCGCACAGCCTGATCAAGAACATCCCGGCCAAGTCCCAGCCGTGGAAGGCGCCTGTGGGGGAATGGATTCGGGATCTGCATGCCAAGCGATTTGGCGACGTCCGTAAGCCTGATTTAACCAGAAGCCCGATCAAGCCTTCCATGCCGCCCCCCAATGCCTGTTCCTCAAGGACCCCCATCCCCATTAGCCTGCCCAAGGGGCGCATCACGATTCAGACCATCGCGGACGTGATCCGTCGCATCGAGGGCATGGACCAAACGGCCAAAGTGCAGATCTGCGACGAACTGGCTGCAAGCCAACCGGAGGCACTCGGCCGGGTGTTGCTCTTGCACCGCCAGGGCGTCTCGATGCCTGTTGTGGACCACGTGTTGCACATCCTAATGGTGATATCTGAGAGCATCAAGAAGACGACTCGCCAGCCGTTGCCCCGCATCACGATAGAGGATTTCGACAAGGCGGACGCCAATATCCACGCGATGTTCCGACTGCTGCAGGGAGAGCCCGAAGACGAGGCAGCCTGGCTCAACTATCTGATGGCTGAGGCGCATCCGGAGCGGAATCTCTTCGCATACGTTGTCGACCACTTGAGTAAGAAGTCGAAGGCGCATGAACGGCCCGGCGATGAGCGTGCAGTTTATGCCACGGTGGTGCTCCTCGATGCCTTTTTGCATGCCGCGGGATTGGCCCAGACCCGTGAGTAGACGAGGCTGTCTGCCCGCCCGAGATGGCGACGCGCCAGGAACCACGAGCCGGGTGTGCAAGCGGTGATGAACGGCTGTCAGCCGATCGTCGCCCGGCTTCAGTGCCGTCTTTGGAGCAAGAATATGGCCGGCAAACGCAAGGAACAGGGCAGAGAAGCCCGTATCCACAATGAGATAGTGGTGGATGCCTATGACGCATCTGAACGGGCGATGGGCTGGTACTACTACCTCGAAGAGAAGCTGCAGTTTCCTTTCACGGCCACTTGCATCGCGGCCCGCCCGATATCACCCTTGAGGGTCGGTGACGAGGTTGATCATCTTTCGCCGTGATGCCGAATCCACCGACCTCGGTGTCGCCGCCATCACGGAAGTAGAGCAGTTTCGCCCAGGCGGTCGGGGTGAACCGGAGCACGATCTTCTCCGCATGCGTCTTGCTCGTCTTGGTTGGGCGATAGTCCAGGACGCCCCAGGCCGAATAGGCCATCGCCACAGCCCGCTGTTCATGCTCCTTGAGAAAGTGCTCAAGGTCATCCTCGCCGAAGTACCGTTTGACGGCCCGGGATGACCAGAGACGGTCCTCGAACTCCAGGTGCTCGGCAAAGCGCCTAGCCAATCGCCGGTCTGCTTTCTTCCAGCCCACCAAGTCGTCAGGAGCAGGCACTTCACGTTGCTCATTACCTTGGCCCCCGTCGGAAGCGACGCGAGGAGCTGCTTGGTGAGCTTGGTATCGGTGATCTGGGTTGATCCGTTTGTGACTGTGACGATGCGGCAGAGGCGACCGTCAGCCCGTGCCGCCGTTATGCGCTCCCACTGGCTCTGGCGCAAAGCAGGTTCTGCCACAGCCTCGTCGAAAGACGGCCTAAAGCCATAAGGGGGCCTGTAGCTGTTGCTCACGACATAAGCGCCAGTCGCTTGGGCCATCAGGAATGCCTTGGTCAATTTCTGTCTGCCGCCGGGACTCACCAGTACGTTCCCTCCATCATAGGCCAGCCTCCTTCTGGATGCCTCACAAGGATACGCGAGCGGCAGCCAGCAAGCAAGAATGCTCGTGGCGCGACTTTCGGTGGCAGCTTCGCGGGAATACCGCCGCACAGGCCGACTCCGGAATCTGCAAGAAAGGACTTTTATGTGACGGCCGCGCTTATGTTGCGCTGGCAGCGCAAGTGGTTGAGAGGCCAAGATGATCCTCTCCGGAACTTCACATAAGATTCCGCTACAGCGTCCTCAGGAAGGCAAGCACGCCCGGCTCTTCGCGCCAGCGTTTTGGTGGCTTGGCTCCTGCTGGTTCGCAGTGGGCGAGGGCCTGGGCTTTCAGTTCCAGATCGACCTCGGCATAGATGTTGGTCGTGTTGAGCGAGACGTGCCCCAGCCAGGCGCGGATCGTGTTGATGTCCACTCCAGCCCTGAGGAGGTGAACTGCCGTGGTGTGACGGATCGTGTGTGCCCCCACTTTCTTCTTGGCGAGGGAAGGTGGCGGTCGGGCCGGTACTCGTATCGCGACCTGAAACGCCACCAGCGGTCCGCCGCCGAGCGGACCTGCTCTACGGTCAGGCTGCGGCCGGGGGAAGCATCCAACTCCCTCGCGATGCACAACAGCATCCCGGCATACTCCCGCAGCCTGCTGAGCGAAAACCCTTCCCGGCTACGCTCCTTCAGGAAACGCTCCCGGTCCTCGGCGAAGGGCCAGTCCCGATGACGGGCCAGCGCATCAGCGGAATCGAACAGAGTCTCAAACATGGTCGTCCCTCCTTTCAGGGAAAGTTGCCGACCATGAAACGCCATCTGTTATGTGATGTCCACGGAAAAGGGAACCTGGCCTCTCAACCACTTGCGCCGCTGGCGCAACATAAGCATGGCCGTCACATAAAAGTCCAAATGTTGAGCTCAACATTTGGACTTGCGCGCTCCCCTGCTTCGCGCTATGCTGGTTCGTGGAAGAAGCCTTGACCAAGGGAGGTGTATCATGAACCGTCGTATCAGGAAGCTTCTGCTGGGTCTTGTGGCCGTGGTTGCCCTTCTGGCAAACGCGGTGTTGCTTGTCCGCGGGCTCTCGAAGAAGGAGACGGATGGCAAGGGTGAGAAAACCCGAAATCCCTTGCTGGCCGGCACCGCCACCGCAAGTATCCTGGCGATCCTGGCCCTGCTTATGAACCGGCGCCGCGAACGCGACGAACACCAGAGGGTGCTCGGCCGTTGCCCGGTCTGCGATGTTGAACTGACCGGCCTCGGCAAGTACTGTGCCGCCTGTGGAAGCCGGACATAAGTGGCACAGTGCTGGCCCAACTGTTCAGAGAACGCGGTTTTCACCGCATGGTGAAACCAGCCTGATCAGTGAAGGTCGCGTGCTCCTGGAGGGCCTCAGCCCGATCTGTGCAAGGATTCTCGGTACCTGGTGCCCGCCATGCCGGCGATTGGCTGATGCCGAAAATAACACTTGACTTGCACGCTAACAAAGCCGATGTTAGTGTGCAGAAGGGAGGTTACAGGTGCCAGCACAACCCCCGGTAGCCCAACTTGAGCATTACCTGCACGAGAATCTCAGTGTAACCGTGGCCCTGATGCCTTGGGCGGACAGCAGCCGTCTGCCCTTCTTCCTTCAGGACCGCTACTGCTTTTTCGAGGCATCTCTTCTGGGCTCGGCTTATCTGTTCATGGTCGACAAGGCCGAAGCCGAGGAATCGCCGGCCGCTATCCGCAAGCACCTGGACCAAGTCAAGGCCAAGTGGCACGAGGCGGTGGTGTATGTCCGCGAACGGGTCACGGCCTACAACCGCAAACGGCTGATCGAGCAGAAGGTGCCCTTCGTCGTGCCTGGCAACCAGATGTACCTGCCGATGCTGGGAATCGATCTGCGCGAGCATTGCCGGAAACATCGGCCGGACAAGCGCAGAATCAGTCCCTCCACCCAGGCGGTACTGATCTGTGCGCTGCTCCGGGATACCGAATGCCTGGGCCCCACTGAGTTGGCCGGCAAGTTGGGGTACTCGATTATGACCACAAGCAGGGCGCTGGACGATCTGGAAGCCGCCGAACTTGCTGAGTCCTCTTCGGTCGGGCGGGGACGGCGTCTGCTCTTGAAAGGCCCCAAGCCCGAAGTCTGGAAGAAGGCCCAAGAGTTCCTACGCACCCCCGTTGCGAGCCACCATCCGATTCGCATGGCGCATCGCCAAGAGCTTCCCGGCCCCCTGGCCGGGCTGAGCGCGCTCGCCCACTATTCGATGCTGGCCGAGCCACAGGGCGTGGTGATTGCCCTGGGCCGCGAGGGATGGAGGGCGCTCGTGCAGCAGAAGGCCATAACAGAAGCCTCCATGGAGGAGCCGGACGGGCTGATCGTCGAAGTCTGGAGCTACGCGCCGAGCCTATTCGCCAGCGCAAAGGTCGTGGACAGACTGTCCCTGTACCTGTCTCTGCGCGAGACCAAGGACGAACGGGTCGAGACAGCCTTGAACCAGATGATGGAGAACATCCAATGGTGAAAGGGCTCAATCTCTTTCGCGCGCATTTCAGCAGCTTCAGCGACCGATACGTGTTGATTGGCGGGACAGCATGCGATCTGGCAATGGGCGAGGCGGGACTCCCGTTTCGGGGCACCAAGGACCTTGACATCGTGCTGTGCGTTGAGGCGCTCGATGCGGAGTTTGCGAAGGCGTTCTGGGCGTTCGTTGCGGCCGGCGGGTACGAGGTCCAGGAAACGGCAACGGGCCAGAAACGGTTCTATCGTTTCAAGAAGCCGGCGAATGCGGATTATCCTGTCATGCTGGAGTTGTTTTCGCGCGTTCCCGATGCACTGACCGTTGCGGAGGGCAGCCATCTGACGCCGATCCCGGTCGATGAGGAGATTTCCAGCCTGTCGGCCATCCTGCTGGACAAGGACTACTACGGCTGGATTCACTCGGGGAGGCGGGTGGTGGAGGGTGTTCCCATTGTCGGACCCGAGCACCTGATCCCCCTGAAGGCAAAAGCCTGGCTCGATCTCCGCGCCCGCAAAGAGGCCGGTCAGGAAGTGGACGGCGGGTCCATCAAGAAGCACAAAAATGATGTCTTTCGCCGACACTGTAGCAGTTCTACCGGGGCCACAAGCCGCGGTGCTCGCAATACTGCCCGATTTCGAGGCAGTTGCCGAATTTCTCGTTCGTTCGGGCCGCCCCCTCTTTTCGGCCACGTTTCTGCTGATTTACCGGGTTGAATCG
>JAPLNB010000043.1 GCA_026693085.1 Planctomycetota bacterium
ATCCGCGGCAAGATCCAGTTCTTCGGCGTCTGGGAAGGCCCACATGCAGCCCTTATAGCGTTTCGCAAAAGTAATGTAAAGACCGCCTAGTCGAACGGCGATGGCAGTTCCGAGGCCAGGATGAGGGAACGCAGCTTGTCCTGCGAACGCCGGACCCGTCGGGTGTTGGCATGAAGGCTGTTTCGGATATCTTGCTTGTCCAGCGGCAGGCTGTTGGCCGTGTGGCCCTTGAACTCGTTCCAGACCTGCTCGGCCGGGTTGAGTTCCGGAGCGTACTTGGGGAACCATTCCGTTCGCAGACGCGGGTAGTCCAAGAGAACCTGCCGGATCGCCGGCCCCTTGTGAATCTGGCCCTGATCCCAGAGCAGGATGACCGGCCCTGGCAGGTGACGAAGAAGATGACGGAGGAACGGAGCCACATGCACAGCCTTGAAGTTGTCCTGCTGGAAGCGGGCATACAGGCCGATGTGTCGGCGGATCGGACTGGCCGTGAGAACGGCCAGGGCCGAGATGCGGTCGTGCTTGTAGCTGTAGGGAAGGCTTGGGGTTTGACCTTCCGGGCCCCATGTTCGGCGGCGCGTCGGAATGAGCAAAAAGCCGCTTTCATCAAGGAAGGCCAGATGGGCCCCAAGTTCTCGCGCCTTTTTTTATATGCGGCCACTTGTACCGCTTCCAATGAGCGATCTCTTCCTCGTCGCGTTGCACGGGCCGCCGTTCCGGCACCTGGCAAGACCACCGGAACCGCCGCAACAGCCGCCAGACGTGGTTGGGGTGGTACTTTACCCCAAATTCCCGCCGGATCACGCGGGCGATGCGTTTCAGCGTCCACAGTTCGTTGGGATAGCCGTATGCCATCGCCCCTTTCAACAGGAGCCTCAGCAGCCGGCGGCACTCGGCGTCCTGGAGTTTGCGCGGGCGGCCGGGAACGGGTCGGGCGGCCAGCGCCGCCGCCCCGCCTTCTTTCACGGCCCGATTCCATCGCCACACCGAAGCGACCGAGGCGCCGACCCGGTGCGAGACTTCCGTCATGGTCAGGCCGCTCTTCAGGAGCGCGACGGCCCGCCGCCGTCGCTGCTCCAACGTCTTCGCAGAGCCGTAGGGTCTCATGCACCATAGATCGGCATTTTCCTTGCATTACTTTTGCGAAACTCAATAAGCGCATCCTCGGGTTGCCCTCCGAGTCCAGCAGCGGATCGCCGTTGCGGTCGTACAGTTCCACTTCCTCCTCCGTAACCGACTCCTTGTAGCGGAGGCTCTTGATCACGATGTTGCCGATGCTGCCGGCCTGGGTCTCGCCATCGCCGTTGATGGAATGGATGTCCACCATCGTGTCCGCGCTGCCCAGGCTCCCGCCCGTCAGCGTGATGTTACCGATGGACTTGCCTTTGACCGCGTTGGCACGGATTTGGGGGCTGAAGATGTTTCCACCCACGGCCTGTCCCAATCCCAGTTTCGGATTGTCCGGGTCCGGCTCAAACACGGCCACGCCCGTCACCGTGATATTACCGATGGTGCCGTTCTCGGCGATGATCGTACCCGTAACGTCTCCGCCGGTGACGGCGATATTGCCGATCTGGCCGTTCGGCACGCTGAGCGCTCCGGTGATGCTGCCGCCCTTGACCGTGATAGCGCCGATGGCGGTGTCGGCCAGGATGTCGGCGGAGAGCGTCCCGCCCATGGCCTCAGGCATGTCGGAAGAAATGATCGCCTGCACGGATATCGTACCGGTGGAACCCACATCCAGGTTGCCCGCGAGGTCGCCGCCCTCAAGCGTGATGTTGCCCAACGCGCACGGCGTCTGGAGGTCAACGGAAACGCCGCCCGATGCGTAGTCGTAGACCGTGACCTTGCGAACGACCACGTTGCCATTGATGTCGATCTTTGGCTCACCGTACTGGTCCAACACTGGTTCTTCAAGGATCTCGGCCTTGTACTTGAGCGACTTGACACTGAGGTTGCCGATGCTGCCGGTGACACGGATCTGTACCGACTCCAGCCCGCCCCCGCTCGTGGTGATATTGCCGATACTCTTGCCCTTGAGAGCGCCAGCAACTATCTCGGGACACCGAATGGCGCCCCCGTTGACCGACCCGGAACTCGCGCCGGCGTCGAATGAGGCCACCCCCGTAACTGTGATGTTCCCGATCGCGCCGTCGGTGGTC
>JAPLNB010000044.1 GCA_026693085.1 Planctomycetota bacterium
CTGGTAAGCCCATGGCCACCCAACGCCAGGCCCATGCCCACTGCCCCGCCGGTGTCTCCTCAGATGCCTCCGCCGATCGTCCAGTGGTCGGGCTGATTGTAGACCGGGCGGACGTAGGCCGTGCCCTTCTTCGTGGACTTGGTGCCGCCGGTCTCGAGTTCGACCTCGAAGGGGACGCACAAGAACTGGGTCTCGGGCCTGGCGTGGGGCGCGGGCTCGCCCAGCGACACGATTTGGACGCGGTCGGCCTGGCCGAGGATCTCCTTCACCTTCTCGGCGGGGATGCCGTCGTACATCCGCCCCGCCGTCGCGTAGTCTTTGGCGCCGATGGCGCCTGAAAACGTCTTCTTCCAGACCTCCGGCCGCACCGATCCGGCGTAGCCGTCGCCGTGCTTGGCCTGCACCTTGGCCAGCTCGCTCACCATGTAGTCCACGCGCTTTTTCAACTCTTCATCGCCGGTGCTGGCATACATCAGCGCGCACGCACTCAGAGAGTGTCCGCATTCGTGGCCGACGCAGTCCTTCTGTGCCCAGCCGCCGTATCTTTGCCCCTTGGTCGGCATGCCGGCACGCTCATGAAACGGCCAAAGCATTCGGTCCGCGTCCAACTTGAGCAAGTACGCCTTATTGATCTCCATGGCTTTCTTGAACGGGCTGTCCAGCAGACGCACCTGGTTCAAGGAAAACGGCTGCGCCTTGATAGGAACCGCCGGTTCGACCGCATCCGCCAGCAGGCAGTTGCCCAACACAGCCACTGGCACGACCGTCAGCGTCAATTTCGTTCTCATCGTTATCTCTCTTCATTTACTCAATCTTGAACCCGTACCCTCCCGATCCGACATCAAACGTATAATATCCGGCCTCCTGCTTGCAAGCTGTAATTCCGGCAACTCCTTTGACATAGACCCCATCTTTCCACACCACCTTGCCGCCTTCGGTAATGGTGGCGTTCTTCAGGCTTAGCGCCGGCACACTCACCTGGCCGGCTGCATTACCAGGTATGGTGACGTTCAGGACCAGCGAATCCGCCGTCTTCTTCCAGCCCGATGAAACGATGCCTCGTATCGTTTTTATCGAGGCGCTGGCATGCGTCAGGTCGCCAAGCACATGGGGCTTGATGCGGATCACACCGTAACCAGGCTCGAACTCCCGCGAGCCATAGAAATCGGGTTCCTGAATACCGGCTATGCTGTCATAGAAGAACCTGCTGACGCCAGTCAGCATGGGCATGCTCTCTTCAGCTTTATACCCGCCATTATTGAGGCACCAGCCTTCCCACACTGTTGTTGCACCCTGGGATATCATATAGCCCCAGCCGGGAAAACTGGTTGTATTGACCGTCTTGTACACAATCTCACCCAGTCCATTCTCAACCAGCGACTCCATGTAACCCGGCAGTCCCGCATGACCGACCCTGAATTTCCCGCCATCGGCGTCAGCTATCGTTTTGGCAATATTGTCTATCAGTTGCTTCCTGTTCTCCGGTGGTACAATCCCAATGGCCAGCGGCAGAATATCTGAAGTCTGCGACTTCGTGGCATAGTGACCCGTCTTGGGATCAAGCCAGGTCGTGTTGATCACCGCCCTGATCTCTTCGGCCAGGGCTGCATAACGCTTCTCGTCTTCCTTCCTG
>JAPLNB010000045.1 GCA_026693085.1 Planctomycetota bacterium
GGGGCCGGTGTAAAAGTCGCGGAAAATCCACCGCATCCAAGGTGCCAGCGCCGGTTCACCGTACGGTATCCGGGTGCAATGATCGAAGTTGATCCAGGCGATCCCCAGTTGTTCCATGATGACGATCTGGTCCCAGTCATCCTCGATAGCATAGACGTACTGGCCGAAGGCGGTTTTCTCGCCATCGCCACGGTAGTAGGTGGGCGTCTCGGTATTGAGGCAAGGCCACTTGTTCTTGACCGCCTGCATCTGGGCGGCGCTCGCCAGGTAGTATCCATGAAAACCGACAAGGGCATTCGCCCAACTCCAGGCGACGCCGTATTTCGCCTGATACCCCTCCTGGAATTTCTGATAGTACGACGGCGCCCGGGGCGTCTTGGCAAGGCTGAAGAGAATGATCGGCGTGTCGGGCGCTAATTTCCGCACCCGGTTCGCCATGGGAATGCCGCCCGTGAAGGCGTCTGCCTCTTCGTTATTTATAGGCCAGTTTTCCGGCGGTTCGTTGGCCAACTCATAGATGACGTGCGTGCGATTCTTATAGCGCGCGGCCACGATGTCCCAGAATTCCCGGTGATTTTCGGTGCCAATCGGTTTGGTGGACGAAGGACCATAAACAATGATCACATACTGACCGGCCCGTGCCGCCAGGTCCACGCATTGATCCAGCTTGGCCAGCTTCGCCGCATCGGTTGGTTCGGTCCCGCCGCTGGCCCAGAGACGCCGGACATTGAAGCCCAGATGGGCATTCTCGGACCAGGCTTGTGCCGTCAGGGTGAATTCATCGCCCCGGTTGTTTCTCGTGGTGTCGGTAAGGAAGAGCGTGTCTCCCCGCAGCTTTTGCCCGTCGGCGGCACACAGCGAGTTGTTGACGATGAACGGCCGTCCGGGTTCCGCAGCCAAGGCGGCCGTTCCGCAAAGCAGTCCCGCAAGAAAACGAAGCGCACAGCGATGCCATCGCCACAACAAGAAAGGATTCATAGTCATCACCGAGCCTCCTTTTGGGTTCCCCATTCCAGCTTCGCTATCCGGATGCAGGACCATAACTGCCAGGTGCCATCCGCGGCCTGCCAGATGGAGAAATCCACGGGCTGCTGTTTGGGGTCGGTCAGATCGCCGAGGTCCGGGTCCCCGGCCACCATCCACCAATCGCCCGCGATTCGCGGCATGAGCGGAGCGGTGGACGTTGCCTCGGGGGCAGCGGGCACAGCCGATATTGGCGGAGTTCCCGTTGCCTTTGGTTCCGCTGTCCAGGTTCCAGCCGCCGCATCGACGTTCCATGTCGGATACCACTTCAGGAGCGGCTCGTCGCCTTTCCAGTGGAGGGGCAGCCATACATTCTTGCCGATCCCCAACTTGGTCCGCTGCGACCAGCGGTCACCGCCCCAGAGGACGAAGGACCCCGCGCTTCCCTTGACCTCAAAGAGAAAGTCCGTCTGCGCGTTGAAGCAGTCCTTCGTCGCGGGTTCGCACTCCACCTTTTTGAACGGAGTCCACGGCCCTTCGAGCTTCTCCGCGGTGGTGTAGGAGGTCGGCGATCCATTCCAAGCCGAGCCGCCCACGCCGTGGCCGGAGACGAACAGCCAATATTTGCCCTTCAGCTTGATGATGTAGGGCGCCTCACGCGCCACACCGGTCAGGGGTATCTCGCAGATCGCGCGGTCCACTTTCAGATAGTCCGGTGTCAGCCGGGTGATCATGATGTTGCGGTTCGGCTTGTGTTGGTCGTGGCTGGAGACCACGTAGGCCGTGCCATCGCCGTCCTGAAAGGCCGCGAGGTCGCGGTGATAGTCGGTGCCCGGACTCGCCCCCGTAGGAAGCATCTCGTGGCCCAAGTAAGTGAAGGTGCCCGCCGGCGTGTCACTCGTGAAGAACGAGACGCCCCCGGTGACGCGGGGCTGCCCGGGAATGGGAGGGTCATCCACCGGCAAGATGTGCTTGCCGATCATGACGTACTTCTTCGTGGCCGCGTTGTAGATCACATGGAGCCGGTCCGGGACGATGAGCGTAAGGTCGGTCATGTCGCGCGTGTAAACATGGCGCTCGAATTTCCAGTACGCCAGGTCCCGCGACGAATAGCAGGTGATCGTGTCCTTGCGGTTGTCGCCCGGGTAGTCGCCCCACCCGTAAAAGTAGAACGTGTCGCCGAATTTGCAGAGGTTGCCGCCCTGGCACATGATTTCCTGGTCCCGGTCGTCCTTCCAGACGGTGTCGTTCCGGACCGGAACGCTGTCGGCCACGGCTCCCGCACCGATCAACAGCAACGCCATGGCCATACTCGTAAAGCGATTGTCCAATCGCACTTTCATGGATAGTTCGCCTTTCTCGGGATTGGTCTGATTTCTCATGGAGTGTTCTTGGATTTCAGCGTTCCAGCGGGTTGGGCTTCGACCCCGGGGGGATCGTGCCGGCTTTTTTCTCCAGAGCATAGATCGTGGCGTAGGTCATCGCGGCAGGCGCCAGCGTCTGCGGGACGGTGAACTCGCTGTAAACCTCGGCGCCATCGTCAAAGACGTCGCGCCAACTCCGGTGCTTGGGCCATTGCCCGAACCAGTCCCGGAGTTCCGGGCCGATGCCGTAGAGGCTGATCCCGCGCACGGTCTTGCCGCCCAGATCCTCCAACGGTTGTTCGTAGAGGAACGGACTGATCTCCGGCCGCCGCGGGTAGCGGTAGCCCATGCCGGTCATGGACGTCTGCGACCGCGGATTACAGCCCAGGTGCCAGTCGGCC
>JAPLNB010000046.1 GCA_026693085.1 Planctomycetota bacterium
AGATCGATCATGCCGCCCTGTGGCAGCGGGCCATCACCGACGACGAAATCACGATGCTCTCCGGCGGCCAGGAATTCGTGGCGAAGCAGAAGCAGCAGATGCAGAAGCGGCTGATGCCCCACCTGGTCCCCGAGGTCGAGAACTACCGCAGCGTGCTGCGCAGCAAGGACGTGGCGGAGTTCTCCAAGGCGGCCCTGGCCTTGCGGAAATGGATGATCGCCAACGATCCCTTCCGGCCGCTCTATCACTTCACCGGTCCGGAGAGCTGGATCAATGATCCGAACGGCCCCATCTACTACCAAGGCCGATACCACTTGTTCTATCAGTACAATCCGATCGTCGATGGCCGCAAGAGCGCCACCTGCTGGGGCCATGCCGTGAGTAAAGACCTGGTCGGTTGGGTGGACTGGCCGATCGCAATCTGGCCGGACACCCCCGAGGACCGCGCCGGGGCTTTCTCCGGCAACACGTTTGTCGACGACAACGGCGACCTGTGTGCCCTCTATACGGGCAACGTCCACGAGCATGGGGAGACCTACGGAATTCTGGCGCGCAGCACCGACGGCTTCGCGACCTGCACGAAGAAAGTCGTCATGGACAACAAGCAGCGCCCCAACCCCCAGTCTCCGGTGCATTGGGATGGCTATGTCTGGAAGGAAGGGAAAACCTGGTGCCAGTTGATCGGCGGCTGCACGGCGGGCCGGGGGGCTGCCTGGTTGTGGAAGTCCCCCGACCTCCAGCAGTGGACCCTGCAGAAAGACATCGCTCCGACGATTCACCTGGGCGGATTCTGGGAACTGCCCTACCTGATTCCGCTGGGCGACAGACATGTGCTGATGGTCGGCGCCGGGAATCCCTACTGGGTTGGGACGTATGACGCAACGGCCATGCTATTTACGCCCGACCGGGCGCAGCCGCGCTCGATGGACAACGGAAACTATTACTCCTTCAATCCCAACATGGTTGACGACAAGGGCCCCGGCGGCGCGCCCCGGCGCATCATGCACGGCTGGGCCACCATCGGCCGGACGCCGACCAGCACGGTGCCTTACTGGGAGCACGCCCACTCCATCCCGAGGGTGCTCACTCTCAAGGACGGGCGCGTGTGGCAGGAGCCGATCCCGGAGCTCCGGACGCTGCGCGGCGACAAGCAATCGTTCAAGAACCTGGTCGTCACCCCGGAGTCCGGCGCTCTGCTCAAAACCGTCAAGGGCGACTCCCTGGAGATCATTGCGACGTTCAAGCCGGCCA
Source organism: Planctomycetota bacterium (assembly GCA_026693085.1). Lineage (GTDB taxonomy): Bacteria > Planctomycetota > Phycisphaerae > Tepidisphaerales > Tepidisphaeraceae > JAPLNB01. Next base: position 1,252 of record JAPLNB010000046.1, read on the forward strand.
CGGCGCGGCGTTTTGGAATCAACGTTCGCAGCTCGGCGGCCGACCCGAAGTTGGGTGTCCCGGTCTGGTTCGACGCGCGGGATCTTGCCTTCGGGGCGGGCAAGGCAAGCATGTCAAGCGACTTGAAATCCGGAGACCCCGTCACCCTGCATATTTTTGTGGACCGTTGTATGGTCGAGGTCTATGTGAACGGCAACGCGAACACCTTTGCCTCGTTCCACGACTCCGCCGCCCAGGGAGTTGCGCTGTCCAGCACCGGTGGCGTCTGCACGCTCGAAACACTCGAGGTCTGGCGAATGAAGTCCATATGGGAATGAGAAGGAGGATCCAGATGAAAGCC
>JAPLNB010000047.1 GCA_026693085.1 Planctomycetota bacterium
GGATCGACCGTGCCAATGAACGAGGTCTGGCCCGAGCCGGTCGTGCCGTCGACCACCGCCACCTGCTTGTTCGCGTCCAAGCTGATGCCGGTGAAGATGGGATGGCTGGGCACCAGTACTTCCATCATGGGACCGACAATCGGGTCGATCGTGGCTGTGTTGAACCAATACCACCGATTGTTCCGAACGAAGTGGCCCGCGAGGTTAAGGATCGGCGCCGTGATGCCGCTCCATTGAGCGATTTCCGTCGCGTCGTTGTTGTAGTTGCCGCTGCTGGTGCACCGGCTGATGATGATCAGATCGGCGGCGTTGAGGGTGGCGATTTTCGCCGCATCCAACGTAGTCCAATTCCCTCGCTGGACGTCGACGGTATACCCCAGGCTCTCCAGCCACGGGAGCCAGGCGAAATCGTCGGGAGTGCCGTCGCCGGTGATATCGATGGTCTCACACACCCAGATAATATTGGCGGCCCGCACCGTCGGCGTCAGGCACACCCCCAACACCAGACAAAGAAATGCCAGCTTCTGGAACATGACCGTCCTCCTTCCAATTCGGGATTCATGACTGGTGATTCGTGGTTCGCAATCGGTGATCCACGGTTATCCAGCAAGAGCCCAGAACGCGACCGTCGCGGGTGGAAACCCGACCACACTCCCGGTGTTTGTCTTCGATGCACTCCGATGGTTGCACTTACCCATCTTAACAAACGCAGTGCCCGACCTCAAGGGAAATCCGCGTGATGGGGCTCTATGGGCTGTTTTTGAGGACGTACTCGCCCAGGAGGCGTCTGCCGTCGGGGCACATACAGGTCACTTCGAGGATGTACGTCTTGTCGCGGCTGGCTTGGAAGGGGCCCCCCAACGCGGAATTTTGCGTTGGGGACCCCGTGTCCAGCACGAATTCGTACGCCCGCAGGAAGTCACGCCAGTATTTGTTGTTCTGGGCCGGGCTGGTCAGATCGACGTCCGGCCAGAGGGTCAGCCTCGGCCCCTTCGACTGGGCGGAGCGGGGGATGTACTCGTAGAGCTCGAAGCGCAGGACCCCCGGAGCCTTCATCTGGGACCCGAACCCGTCCAGCAAAGTCACGAAGACGCTCAGCTTGGCGCCCTGGTTCGCGTCGGAGGGACTCGACAGCTCGGTCAACGGAAGGATGCCGATTTTGACGGGCGTAAAGGCGGGTCCCCCGGCCGGCGCGGCCGTCTTGGCCGTGTCCTCCACGGGCGAGACCGTACTGGGCTCCACAGCGCCAGCTTGCTCAATAACAGGAGGGCGCTTCGTCACCTGCGGCTGGCTGCACCCCGCCAGCAGTGAGAGGCAAAATAGTAAATCGTAAATCGTAAATCGCAGATTCATCTACAGGTCCTCATCCAGCATGTGCCCAAATCGGTGTTTCTTGGTCCGCAGGTAGTCGATATTGTATTTGCCGGGCTTGGCCCGCAGGGGAATCTGCTCGACGACCCTGATGCCGTAGACCTCCAGCCGGCTGACCTTCTTGGGTTGTTGGTCAGAATCCGGACGCTGCGCAGCCCCAGGTCCCGGCAGATTTGCGCCCCGATCCCGTAGTCCCGGCGATCGGCGGTGAAGCCCAGCTTGAGATTGGCATCCACGGTGTCAAGACCCTGCTCCTGGAGCTTGTACGCCCGTAGCTTGTTGGAAAGGCCAATTCCCCGGCCCTCCTGGCGCAGGTAAATCAAGGCGCCCTTGCCCACCTGCTCGATCATCTTCATGGCGGTGATGAGCTGGTAGCCGCACTCGCAGCGTTGCGAATGGAACAAATCGCCCGTCATGCACTCCGAATGGACCCGCACGAGAACCGGCTCCGGCTGCTCGATGGGCAGGCCACGAGCGTCGAGGTCGCCTATGCCCCCCTTGCACAGGGCCAAATGGGGCTCCAGAGACGTGACGCTCTCATAGCCGATCAGCTTGAACTCCCCGTAGTCCGTGGGCAGGCAGATACTCTCGAAGCGTTTGACCTGACTTTCCCGCTGGAGACGGTACTCCACGAGCTTGGCGACGGAGGTGATCTTCAGCCCGTGCTGCTTACAGAACTCCAGAAGCTCCGGGACCCGGGCCATCGAGCCGTCTTCGCTCATGATCTCACAGATGACGCCGGCCGGTCTGAGTCCCGCCAGCCGGGCCAAGTCGATCGCGCCCTCAGTCTGGCCGGCGCGGACCAGGACTCCGCCGGTGCGGGCGCGAAGCGGAAAGATATGGCCCGGCCGCGCCAGGTCCTTCGGCTTGGCTTCGTCGGCAATCGCGACGTGAACGGTATGGGCGCGGTCGGCGGCGCTGATGCCCGTGCTGACGCCCTCGGCCGCATCGACGCTGACGGTAAACGCCGTGCCGAAGCGGGCGGTGTTTTCGAGCGTCTGCGGGTACAGGCCCAACGCGTCGCATTTTTCCGCCGTCAGGGGAAGGCAAATCAGGCCCCGGCCGAACCTCGCCATGAAATTGACGATCTCCGGCGTGACTTTCTCGGCGGCGCAGACCAAATCCCCCTCGTTCTCCCGGTCTTCCGCATCCACCAGAACGATCATCTTGCCCTGCCGAAGGTCCTCAAGCACCTCCGGGATTTCGCTGAATGGCTCTACTTTGGGTCCGTTCATAATCCTCAATATAGCGGCTTCCGTTACGAATGTAAACGAGAGCGGCAATGACGGCCGCCGCCGCCGCCAACCACCAGAGCACGTGGACGAACCAGCGGTAACCCGGAATCACCCCGGCTAGGTCGGGTGCGATCAGGACCGCAATCACCATGGAAAGCTGAAGAGCGGTGGCCAACTTGCCCGCAAACACCGGCACGATGTGCGCGTGCGAGGTGATCAGATACTTGACGAGAAACCCGATCGTGATGAGGACATCCTTGCCGATGATCAGAACCACCACCGTCATCGGCAGCAGGAAGCCATCGACGTGGCC
>JAPLNB010000048.1 GCA_026693085.1 Planctomycetota bacterium
CTCCCCATCCCACCACAATCCCTCGTTTTGCCTTCGATTCACCAAGCGTAGTCTGCAAATGTGATGCCAAACGCCCGGGCGGGAGGAATGGGTTCGCCGGACGCTCACATCCAGATCAACACTTCAAAGAAGCCGGCGAAAGGCGCCAGGTACTTGAGCCGCCGGGAGACGAGGATCACGCGGACCGTCCCGATCGAGACATCCGCGATTCTCGAAAGGAAGATCAAAATAGGCAAAATGACCCACGCGAACAGATGCGATTGAGAAGATATGGACCCGATCATTTCCTGCGACGCACTTCCCAGACTACCAAAATGGATATTGTACCATCTTCCGCTATCGCGAGCATTCCTTTCTTTTGGAGAAGCTCGACCGGCTTATCGGATCGGCCCCGGTCCCGGCTTCTCTTTGTCGGGCGTCTTTCTCAGAAAATAGGTCGGCACCAGGATGCCGACGACGAAGCCCAGGACGAAGGTCAGCATCATCAACAGCGCCAGCGACATCTGAGCCGCCGCGAAAAGGACACGGGCCTGGACCGGTTCGGTGTTCTGGAGGAGGATGATGAGGGTAAGGATGGAGACGAGAATGATGGCGATCAGCTTGATTCTCCGCATGAGGTCACTCCCACCAGCCTGCTTTGCTTGCAATAATGCCCGGGCACAACCAAGACGACGCAGGAAGTATATACGCAGCCGGGGGGCAAACGCGAAGAAAAAGGCGGTCGGTCAGGGCATCTGGTTCGGGTCCGAGGTGGCTTGTTTGTCCACGGCCTGGGCCCCGGGCTGGGCGGGCGCGCTCTTTGGCAGTTGGTCGATCAGCTTCTGCTGCTCCTCGACCAGCGTTTTCAGCTCGGCAACCTGCTTTTGGAGAGCTACCGTCATACTGTCTTGACCACTCGCCTGCGTAGTCAGACGCGTGACCGTCTCCTGGGCATGCTGGGCGGACGTCGAAGCCTGGTCCCGCTCTCGGATCAGTTGCTCCATCCGTTTCTGGGTCTCGTCGCGGCCCTGCCGGACCGCATCGAGTTCCGCTTTCGCCGTGGCAATTTCCTCGGCCGCCGTTTTGAGGCTGTAATTCAGCTTGTTGATAGTGGCTTTGGCTTCCCGGGCCTCCTGCTGGGCCTCGTCCAAAGCGCGGCCTTTGCACCCCGCCAGAAGGAGCACAGGCAGCAACATGACGATGGTGCTGCTCGCTGCGGTTTTGGCTGCCTTGTTTACGATTGCGGTCATTTGTGCTCTCCTGCAAGCACCGGTCCGAAGATCCTGCTCCACCTCCGGGGGGCCTGCGGATCCAGCCCCTCGGCGATTTCCTGCGCCGTGGCGTCGTACCTCGGGAACTGCTCCTCATCGATATCCCTGTCGTGAATCCTGTCGATGCACAGCTCTCTTAGACTCTTATCGTCCGATATGGGGCTGCCTCTGTAGTGCCGCGAGCCCGGAACCTCGAAAAAGTCCATGTCGGCGGCCCGAGCGGCATCTCGAACGAGTGAACGGCCTGGCCCTCAGGCCGTGGATGATCGAGGTGAATTCGAACACCTCGAGGCTGATGCAGTTAGCTGGGCGCGCTTGCCGGAGTTCACGTGTAGCTCAGGATCTTGTAGATCAGTTTCGCCGCCAGGAACTCGGGGGCCCAGCTCCCCTCAACCGGGCACATCTCAACCACGTCGAAACCCACCACCGTTTTCCGGCGGCACACCGCTCTTAAGAGGGCCAAGACGTCATACCACATCAGCCCCCCGGGCTCCGGCGTCCCGGTGGCAGGCATGATCGACGGGTCGAACACGTCCAGGTCGATCGTGAGGTACACCTGCTCGGTCAGCTTGGCGACGACCTTGTCGATCCAAGTGAGGCTGCCGTGAATCTCCTCGGCGAAAAAGACCCGATCTTCGACGATGGAGGGCTTTTCGCTGATGTCCATGCTCCGAATCCCCACCTGGACGATCGGGCAAAGCTCGCGGACCCTGGCCATCACACAGGCGTGGTTGAACTTGGAACCCTCATATTCATCCCTCAAATCCGAGTGGGCATCAAGCTGTAGAACGCTTAGGCCGGGATATCGATCGGCATGCGCCCGGACCGCGCCGACGCTCACCGAATGCTCTCCCCCTACGACCACGACGAACTTGCCGTTCGCCAGGTGGCCCTGCACTCGGCGCCGGACCGAGTCCACCATCTCGGCGGGATCGAGGTCCCCCGCTACCGGTTCGTCTGTGAATATGCCGCTGAGATAGACTTGTGAGTCGGTCTCAATATCGTACAGTTCCAGGTTGGCCGACGCCTTGAGGATCGCACCGGGGCCTTTGTCCGCGCCCTTGACCCAGGTGCTCGTTCCGTCGTAAGGCACTGGGACGATAACGACCCTGGAACCCGCGGCCCCACTATACTGCGGCGGCAAGCCCCCGAAGTTGGCGGTCTGGGTCGTGCTCATTGGTGCACGTGATTCGGCGGAAGGTCGGGCTCCAAGTCGAACAGGAACATGGCGATAGCCACCGTCGTGGTCCAGAGGTCTTTCTTGCCGCGCGCGGTCTGCGTGATATTCGACGTTCGAATGATCAAGCCGCTTGACTTGTACACTTGTTCCTTCTCCGACCACGCCTTATTCGGGTCCACTTCCAGTCCGAGGGTGGTTCCCAGCATCCCGGCGGCCAAGTCTTCCGCCAGATCAGACGCCTCTCTTTCGTTCATGCCGTGGCTGTGGACTTCGCTGAGGTAGCCCCACTTGCTCTCTTCCTTCGGCACGGCGATCCCCACGGCGGAGGCCACCAGCCGGCCGTGCTCGTCGGTGTCGGCCCGCGCCATGACGCAATGACAAATCCCGCCCGGTGTCATCAGCTTCAGTCCCCTCTCCCGGCTGATGATTTTGCAGCGCGGCGGCAGAATCGACGACACCTGCACCAGGTTCTGCTGGGCCACGCCGGCCTTGCGCAACGCCTCCTCAAACGACTTGAGCTGGTACTTGTGCCGACCGACGCCCTTCGTTAGGAAGACCCTCGTGGGAACCAGGTTCAGCATTTTCACCTCCCGAAATCTGCAATGAGTTGTTGTTACGGCCACCCTGCCTCAGGCGGGCCCCGTGTGGCGCCCTCTCCGTGGCGAGGGCATCTTGCCCTTGCGTGTCGCGGGCATCCTGCCCGCGGTTCGAGGGCGTCCCTCGCCACGGGGGACGAGCCACCTATGGGACCCAAGTCCAGCCTGCGAATTATAGAACGCGGCGGTCCCTTGGCAATCAAAATATTCAAAAGGCCAGATATGGTTGTGCCTTTCGGAGCCGAACACCAGTGCTGCCGATCTCGTCCAGCCCCCCAATCCGTGCAGAATGCCGCACCTGCAGGAGGCGATTGACTGTCACCGGTCCCAGCCCCGGCACACGCAGCAGCTCCAGCCGGGAGGCCCGATTCACGTTCACCGGGAAGAACTCCGGGTGCTTCGACGCCCAGACCTCCTTCGGGTCCGCCTCTAAGGACAGCCCCCCCCGCTCATCGAACAGGATGTCGCTGTCGCGGAAGCCGTACTTGCGCATCAGGAAATCCACCTGGTAAAGGCGGTGCTCCCGCGTCAGCAGGTCCGTGGCCGCCATCCCCTCCCCCTGTTCCGCCGGCAGAGACGCGTCGCCCAGCCCTTTCTGATACGCACTGAAGTAGATCCGGTGCAGACGGAGCCTGTCGTAGAGCCCCCACATGTATCTTACGATCTCGCTGTCCGACTCTCCGGCGGGCCCGACGATGAACTGCGTGGTCTGCTTGACCCTGGCGAAGCGAGCCCCCCGGGCCGTCAGCCGGCTGATCTGCTTGATCGGGTCGATGATGTCACGAATGTAGTCCTTCTTGCTCGACAGCTTGGCCAGGTTCTCGGCGCCCGGCGTCTCGATATTGAGCGATACCGCGCTGGCCAGCGACACGGCCTCTTCCACCGCCGCCGGGCTGGCGCCCGGTATGACCTTCAGGTGGATGTATCCCTTGAACTGATGCCGGCGGCGCAGGAGTCGGGCGGTCGTGTTGAGCCGGTCCATCGTCGCATCGGGCGAGCCGATCACGCCCGAGCTGAGAAACAGGCCGAAAACCTTCCGCTGGTGATAATAGTCCAGAAATGTCGCGGCGGTCTCCTCCGGACTGAGGCTGCACCGGCGAATGTCCTGCTCCTGCCGAAGCGGGCAGTACTTGCAGTCGTTCGTGCAGACGTTGGAGATCAGCGTCTTGAACAGGACGCTCTTGCCGCCGTTGGGCAGCGTGATCGGGTAGATCCATCGGCCGTCGCCGCCGCGCCGCCGGGTGTCTTCGCGGTTGGTCCCACACGCGCACGCCAGATCGTACTTGGCGTCATCGCTGAGGATTTCCAGCTTCTGAGTTGTGTCCGGCTTGGAGACGACTCCCACCATGGCGGCCTGATCCTTGTCGAATCCCCCAGACGTTAGGTGCCCCCTGGAAGCTACGTAAAGCTATCATCACCACGACCTGATTATAGCGAGAGCCTCGGAAGAAGCAAAGACAACAAAGATACGTTTCTAACAAATAGGCCAATTCACTAAGGCTCGCATCTGAGTTTGTCCTTGAGAACAGGGTAGCAAGGGCATGATCCTGGGCAATACCGGCAGTGGGCGGATCATCCCGGAGTCGAAGATGCAGAGCTACAAGCTCCCGCCCAAGACGCTGCCCAGGTCGAATTTCAAGAACGTCGCCACGGGTGAGTGGATCCGGGCCCGTCACGGCGGCGAGCCGGCGAGCTGCAACTTCGACGTCGGCGGCCTGCTGGCCGAGGTCGTTCTGCTCGGCAATATCGCCCTCCGCCGGGGTAAGAAGCTTTCCTGGGACGCCGCCAACCTGCGATTCACCAACGACGAGGAGGCCGACAAGCTCCTCAAAGAGCCCTACCGCGACGTCTGGAGACTCTGAGACAGTTGTGAGAAGCCGGTTCACCGTGGCATGGGCTTCCAGCCCATGATTCATCGGCACGAGCTTGCCCCCGCGCAGGCGGGGGATGCCGATGCCACTCAGCCGATCTTCCAGCCGTCACGGTAGGTCTCGTGAATCAGCGGGTCGGCTGCGGGCAGGTTGCGGGCTTTGAGATTCGCGGCGTCCCAGTAGATCCGCTGGCCCGCCCGCAAGGACAGGACCCCGAGCAGAACGATCTCGGTCAGTTTCGCCCCGTACCCGAAATGGCTGCACGCGCGCGGGCCGCCCTTGCAGGCATCCAGCCAGTTGCGATGGTGGCCCTTGACGCGCGGAATCGAGGCGGCGGGCTTCTGGTATTCGCGCGTGCGTTCGTACGGCAACAGCCGCGGCGGGCCGCCGGCCCCTTCGGCCAGCAGCACCCCGCGGTCGCCGAGGAACAGGATGCCGCGGCGGGGCAGCGAGGCTTTCTCGCCCAGTTGGGCCGGGCAAGGAGGCATCAAACCGCCGGTGTACCACGTGAGAGTGACCGGCGGCTTGTCGCCGCGCGGGCCGAAATGAAAATAGCACATCTCGCCGTGCGGCGCGATCTCGTCGTCCATGTTCCCCGCCGGCAAGGCCTCGACACACAGGGGTTCCTGCAAATCCAGCGCCCAAAACGCAGCGTCCAGATCGTGGCAGCCGAAATCGCCCTGCGCCCCGGTGCCGAACTGCCAGAAGTCCCGCCACGTGACCGGCGTGTAGGCCGGGTGGTACGGCCGCGGCGCGCGCGGGCCCAGCCACAGGTCCCAGTTGATCCCGGCGGGCACCGGCGGCGTATCCGTGGGCCGCCCGGTCAGAGTCTTGTTCCAGCGGCCGGCGTTGACCCAGGCGTGCACCTGGCGGACCGGTCCGATCGCCCCGTCCCAGATCCACTCGCACGTCTGGCGAATCCCGTCCTGCGAATGGCCTTGATTGCCCAACTGGGTCGCCACGCCGGTCTCCTCGGCGACCTGCGCCACCCGGCGGGCCTCCCACAGATTGTGCGTCAGGGGCTTCTCGCAGTAAACATGCTTCCCCTTCTGCATCGCGAACACCGAGACGTACGCATGCAGATGGTCCGGCGTGCCGCACAGGACGGCATCGATGGCCGGCTCCTTGTCGAGCATCACGCGAAAGTCCTCATACGCCGCACACTTGAAATTGGGCGTCCGCTCGGCATAGTGCTTCTCGATCTCCGCCTTGACCGGTCCACGCCCCGCCAGTCCCTTGAAGTAGAACGCGTCCAGGTTCATCTCCGCAATCGGATCGGCGATGGCAATGATCTGGGCGTCGGCCTCCTGGAACAGGGCACGAACGTTGTCTCGCCCCTGCCCGCCGACGCCCACCACGGCGATATTCACCTTGTCGCTCGGCGCCACGAACTTCGGCCCGCCCAGCACATGACGTGGAACGATGGTAAAAGCTGCCCCCGCGCCCAGCGCGCCGCCCAGCCATTGCCGACGTGTGATTTGTCGCGACATAATCGTTTCTCCTTCGGGAATCCGGGAACGCCGAACTCAACTCCAAACCGAAACCGATAAGTAACCTATCCCCGGCATTATATCCAAACCGCCCTTCCCCATCATTCCATTATTCCATCATTCCAGTATTCCAACTCTTCATCCTCATCGTTCCACAATTCCAGCCTTCCAACTCCGCTCCCCCGCTAAAGCTTAAAATAAGGGCTGGCCGCGGAAGCTCACAGGGCCGCGGAAGCTCACGGCCCCGGAAGCTCACCCTGAAGCTCGACCAAACGAAAACTCGCAGGCTCAGAAAGGAATGTCTGTATTGTTGCTCGGCACGCCTGTATTCACGTCAGTCGCTTCCGGCTCCTTTTCAAATATAGCAAGAACCCGGTTGGCAATGCGCAGAAGCTGGTCAAACGTAATAACCTCTATCCGGTGTAAATGAGCGTTAAGATTGCGTAACGCATTCTGGTGTTGTTCTGCCCCATCGCGACCGATGATTACCCGTGCTCTGATCTTCAAGGTGTCATGCTTGTCTTTGGCGAGAATGCTGTCCCGATTTCGCTCCACTTCCTCAATGTACCGGATCACTTGACCTAAGACAGCGGAGAGCTTTTGCGAAGGGAAGTAGCTCTTGTGAGACCTATCGTACGCCATTAATGCATCCTTAAAGGGCAGCTTTATCTCCACAATTTCAAGAAAGTTGTCGGTTGTCCGTCGGAGCATATAGTCCACAGCTTCATCTCTGGTCCATTTCCGTCTGTCCATTAGCTCACTGTATTCGCTCCCGAACATCCAAGGGTTCTTCTGCAAGTGCTCTTGCAGAGTGCTTTCGGCAACGGATTGATCCTCTATGAGACCAACAATCTTGTCGTAGGCTTGGCTATACTCTACGATACGCGACGCAATACCTATGTGTCGCACGATCTGCGGGTCGCTTCCCTTAAGTGCGCCGACAAAATCGTTCACGTACGATGCCTCACCTTCTATGTGTGGGAGTATAGTCTTGACCAATTCTATCTTATCTGGCGAGGCCAAAGAAGGCAGCATGTCCAAAAGTCGCTCTAACTTGGCGTACTCTGTTGAACCTATAATGGTGAGATCTCCAGTCTTGTTATTCAGTTTGCCCTCCGTGGTTGCCTGCAGAAAGGTGTACAAACGCTCGATTTCGTTCGGATCGCGGCCTTCTAGGCGGATAGACTTCTCGGGCTTGGCAAACCAGCCAGCCTTGGGCCGATCTATGCTGTCAATCTTGAGGGAGTAGTGATGAAACTCGCTTGTATGCGGGTCTATAATTTCGAGCAGTGTCGCGATTCTGAACATGCGCGGTCCCTCTTTGAGAACAACCTGCTGTATTCTACCGACATGAGGGTTGGTGTATGATTCTCGGATGCGGACTTTTACCTCCTCAAGGGAGGTCTCGTGAGGTAACGATCCATTACCCATGACTTCTCCTTTGCAGAACGCTCAACCAACGACTGATAACTGGACTCGCAGAGCCAACTTGCCTATATAGGTCTCAAATTGAAGATGACGCCGCCACAATCCCGAGCCGCTGAAGCTGCCCCGAGTTTACATCTAAGTGCTCGCGAGTTGGACGGGACCTACACGGGCGCAATCTGCATGCGGGAGGCGGCATTTCCCTATCCACTTGTGAAATCAGCAACATCAGCTTGACGCGCCAACTGGATCAATAACGCCCTATCGATAAGGGTGAGTCTCTTTCCTTCCGCGAAGGCCACGGCTTCGGACGTGAAACCTGAACTCGTCACCAGATCACCTCTGCTGTAACTCTGGTCGCTGCTGACAATACCCCATAGTTGCTGAAGAATGGGTCGCCCAACGTTGGCCTGCTGATGCTTGCACTGTGCGACAACGCGTTCGCGTCCACCCGACGAGATGCGCTCAGCTATCAGGTCAATGCCTCCGTCATGGCTTCGGGGCGTAAGTTGCACAGTATAACCCTGTGCCTCATACAAGCGTGCGGCTAACTCCTCGAATTGCAGAGGGTCCATGCCCTCGAGGTTCACTTTCACCTTTGGCGATGACTTGGGCGTACCTCTCTTCGGGCGGACAGACAGATTGAACAGCGAGAAGATTTCTTCCTCTGTCAGTCCAAAGCTGTCCGGCTCCGGGCACGCTTCATCTATGACTGTGCGAAATAGGCTGCGTTTCCTTGCCAGAATCTTAAGTATCCTCTCCTCGAAGGTATCCTCGCAGTAGAACTTCCGTATGAAGACCTTATTGGCCTGACCGATTCTGTGCACCCGTTTGACAGCCTGATCCTCGACGGCGGGATTGAACCATCTGTCGAAAAGGAAGACGTAGTTCGCGGCTTGGAGATTAAGACCTTCACCTCCAACCTTGTAGCTCACAAGAAGAACATGTATATCGCGCTGCTTCTGAAACCGCTCTTTGACGGCCTCTCTTTGACTCTGCTTAATGTCTCCGTGTAGTTCCAGGATGCCATAATCAGCCTGTTGCAGTTCCTTGGCGAGATGTTTAAGGCCATATTGTTCATCAACAAACTGCGAGAACACCAAAGCCTTCCGCCCGCTATCTCGGACTTCTTCAAGGTCCCCAAGCAACCTCTCAAGTTTGGCACTGTCGCCGCTTACCGGGTCACAGTTGCAGATTTGTCGCAGCTTTGTAATGAGCGCGAACACATGTGTCACGGTAATTGAGTCACCTTTTGCGTTCAATTCCACGACACCCTCAGATTCCATCTGGTCATATGTTCGGCGCTGGCTGCCGGTAAGCTCAATTTCACAGTCCTGCTCACTCTTCTCTGGCAAGTCAATATCAACCTCGTCCGTCCGTCGGCGCAACATGAAGGGTGCGATACGCGACGACACGACCCGAGGGTCAGTCGTATCGCCAATGAGACCGGGTTTGACGAACTGAAAGATGGAACACACATCATCGACACTGTTCTCAAGCGGGGTCCCTGTCAAAGCCCAACGTCTTTCTGCATGGAGGCTTCTAACTGCCTGCGATGTCTTAGCAATGGGGTTCTTAATTCTCTGGGCCTCATCGATAATTATGAGATCATGAGAAAACAGTTGCCTGTCTAACCACTCTGCTTCACGGGCAATTGCCTCATAGTTGATGATCTTTATGACCACGTTTGGGGTGCCAATTCGCAGGAAGAACTGACGATCCGTGCCTGGAAGCATGATGTTCCCGCTTATCTGTGGCCACCATTTATCTATTTCCGAGTACCATGTCGGAATAAGTGTCTTGGGGCAAATGACCAGAATCTGACGTATGAACCGCTCACGCCACAATAGGCGCGCCGCAATTATAGCCTGCATGGTCTTACCGAGTCACATTTCATCGGCCAGAAGGGCATTAGCCCTCTCAAACAGCCACCAGATTCCAATGGTCTGATACGGGAATGGCTTGGCAGGCAGACATAGCTGAGGATCAGCCAGCAGTTCGTTGACAGGTGGCGTGAGTATCCATCGCAATCTCTCCTCAAGAGTAAGACCCTCAGGCGGTGAAGGCTTCGGTGGCCTTTGGACCTTGGGAGTAGCTGTTTGAGCCTTCGCACCTCCGGCCCCATCAAAGAGTGAACTCCGTGGCTCAGTGATCCGGTCCCGGAAACTGAATCGGTCGCCTTTGCTGGGGAAAATACACAAATCGATAACGTGGATGATGACTTGGGTAGTGCCGAAACCGACCAGATCGACACGTCTGGCTTCGCCGATGAGCGAGGTGATTCGCGATGAAACACGGAAGCGGCTTACCGGCATCTCGTAGCTATCAGGGATCGCGAGTCGGACTCCGGGCTCCTGCCTGACAGCCTCCACCTCGAATGTACCACTCCGGTTCTGATATGCCGATACCCGAAATGGAAGTTCGCGAGAGATATGTCCTACTCGCGCCTGACTTGCGAAGGTGCTGAGGAGGCTCTCCCGATGCCTTGCTCGCCATCCCATACCGCTATTCTCCGACGGTGTCCCCGGACTTGATCGCCTCTTTGAGGGCCTCGCGCATTCGCTGGAATGGCTCGACAAGATCGACCTTCATCTCCAATAACGCAAGAATCTGGCCTATTACCTCTTGGTCGTTGATATTTGATCCGGTGTCGTACTGTAGCGAAGAAAGACGTCCGGGAGCAGCATCGCCATTGACCTTGGCCAGGAAGGCAGTGGGTAAGTCGGCGACGCGCCGAACGGCAATCAACTCCGGCGTATCGACCAAGAGTGCATCAGGGGCAACAGGCAAACCCGTGAGCAACTTCTTGCCGATAACATCGACGCTCAGGTGTTCCTCAAGTGTGGGACCGTACAGTATGCGCTGAATTTTGGTCGGACGTATGGGAGAAACAAATGCAAAGTGCAACGGGCGTGCTCGGGCATCTGTAAGCATGAGTGCCCCAAGAAAGGCACCTGCGGCATCGCGAGGACATATCAGGTAGCAAAGCACCGTGCCATTGCCATCCTCACCGGAAGTTCCTTGCCCTCTGCCATCCTCGTAGACCGCGTCGTAATCATCATCAGCCATTGGAATCTCCCTTTGCCACTCTAAAAAGTCTTTATCCCCACACCCGATCATGGAAGAGGGGAATTGGACGTCTCACGTACCTTTTTCTTCACGTCCCCGTGTCGCCTCGGGCCTCCCGCCAACCGTTTCGTTACAACTTCGCCAAAGATGCTTCATCCAAGTAGGCACAGCTATTCTGGCGGAAGTAGGCGGCAGAAGCAAGCAGAAAAACGCCGCACGAGCGTTTTTGCGATAGGTGACAAGTGATACGTGACAAGTAAGAGTGTAGTGGGCACACCCTCCCCGCATCGCCTCCTTCTCTTATAGGCGATTCTCGGCGGGAGAATGTTGATGGAAAAAGGCGGTAGTCGGTAGCCGGTAGTCAGTTGTCGGTTGGAAATCCGTGTCCATCCGCGTGAATCCGTGTCCCAAAGCGGTTGTCGGTGATCAGTTCGCAGTTCCCAGTTCGGAATCTGCGTACATCGACGTAATCTGCGGTTGAAGAAGAGCTCTTGAACCACGGAGGGCACTGAGACCACGGAGAAGGAAAAGAGCCTCGTCAAAAAAATTTGGGGGCCGTTACGGGCTCCGGTAAGGCCCCGAGGTTGTGATACAGGGCCAATTCCAGCGTTGGG
>JAPLNB010000049.1 GCA_026693085.1 Planctomycetota bacterium
GCGTGCTCGCGGGCCTACCGCCATCGCGACCGGCAGCACAACGATGGTTGGGACATGACCGCGCCGGTGGGATCGCTGAAGCCCAATGCCTGGGGGTTGTACGACATGCTCGGCAATGTCCAGGAGATGTGCTTCCACGAAGGAGAGACGGCTGCCACGTTGGCTGCCACGTTAGCCGGTCCGGAAGCTGATCTGAAAAAGACGCGATGGCCGATTCGGGGCGGATCCTGGAACAGCGGCTGGGGAGACGGCTGGGGAGAATGCGCGTCCGCGACGCGTAGCACCGTCGGATCGAAGTGGATGCACAGTTTCAACGAGGGATTCCGTGTCGCGATTCCCATTGACCCGAAGACCGGCGAGGCGGCCCTCGCGCCGGCCGCACCGCCGGCGGGCGGGGCGAAGGTGAAGGAGTGACGAGAAAGAAACCATGAGAGGATTGGAGCCATGAGAACAATGAAAACACAAACGCATACTACAATTCGTGCCGTCATATCCGTCACCCTTGCCGCACTTGGTTGGCTGGCGACGCAAGTATCCCTTGCCGCCGCCGAAAACGCGACCGCCCCGGGAGATTCCATGCAAAATGTCCTTCGCCTTCCCGACGCCGTGACCGCTGTCCTCGACGGCGGGGAAACACCTCTTCGTGCCCAAGACAAGGGCCGGTGGACGCACGAGGACATCGTTGTCGAAACCATCGTCGTCGGCGACCATCTCGCGGTTCGTTTGGTGGCGCCCAAGTCGGGAGTGAAGCGGATTGGTCTTCAGTGGAAGGCCGCAATCGATGCCTCCGCCAAGCTCATGTGCGATGCGTGGGAGCGCGGCTACGGTGATCTGGAATGGAAGGTGTTAGACCCCAATCGAGTCATGCCGTGGTACTTTCTCTACCACAACCAGCAGCGCACCGGTGCCTTTGGTGTGATGACAGGCCCCGGGGCCATGTGTTTCTGGAAGGCCTCGGAAAACATGATCGAGTTGCATGCCGACGTGCGCAGCGGGGGCAACAGTGTGATGCTGGGCGCGAAAACGCTCAACGTTTGCACCGTGGTGCAGCGTCACGGCCAAGCGGACCAATCGGCGTTCTCAGTCCTGCGGGAGTTCTGCCGGCAGATGTGCCCCAAGCCTCGGCTGCCAGCCAAGCCGGTTTACGGATTCAACAACTGGTACTACGACGGCGGAATAAATGCGGAACGGTTTGTGGAGGACGCCAAGTTTGTCTCTCGCCTTTCGCCCGACAAAGAGAACCGTCCCTATGCCGTGGTTGACGACGGTTGGCAGGCCGGTCCCGGCGTGTGGACCAAGGGCAACGGCAGGTATCCCTCGATGAAGGACATGGCCGACGAAATCCACAAGGCCGGCGCCCGGCCTGGTCTGTGGACCCGGCTGTTGCAGGCCCCGGCCAGTGCGCCCAAGGAGTGGCGCATTATTCGGGATCCATCTGTAGCTCCTAAGTACATTGGCAATAATGTTCTCGACCCGACGGTTCCGGAGACGCGGAAGCATGTGGCCGATCAGGTCAAATGCATTCGCGAGTGGGGCTACGAGTTGATCAAGGACGACTACTCCTTCTACGAGGTCATAGGTCAAATGGGCAACAAACTGGGAGAGCCGTTGACCAAGGAGGGTTGGTCCTTCGCGGACCGGTCTGTGACGACCGCCGAGGCACTGCGTGAACATTACCGCAATATCCGCGAAGCCGCCGGTGATGGGATGATCATTATCGGATGCAACTCGGTCGCGCACCTGGCTGCGGGAATTTACGAAGTCTGCCGCATTGGCGATGACACCAGCGGCGACAATTGGTGGACGACCAGCAGGCAGGGCATCAACGCTCTGGCCTTTCGTCTGGCTCAGCACAATGTTTTCTTCGCCGCCGATCCCGACTGCGTTGGCGAAAAGGGCAGCCCGAAACAGCCTTGGGAAAAGAACCGCCAGTGGCTGGACCTGATAGCCCGACGCGGGGCGGCGCTGTTCATTTCCGTGAAGCGTGAAGCCGTCAACGCCGACCAGGAAAAGGAACTCACCGAGGCCCTCCGGAAGGCGGCAAAGCCGCAGGAAATCGGCGAACCTCTCGACTGGATGGAGAAACGCCTCCCGACGAAGTGGCGGCTTGACGGCAAGCTCATTGAGTTCCAATGGTAGGCGAAAGAACAAACCTTGAGAAAACAAACCGAGCCTGAAAAAGGTGAACCATCCATGAGAATGCCTGCGAACTGTCGTTTGGCGTGTGGGGCTGTTGTGCTGCTATTGAGCGGCGCATGGACCCTCGCCGCTGGTGTTCCGATTCGTAACGACACCGTCTGGAAAGACGACCGTGGCCAGGAAATCCTGTGCCAGGGCGGCAACCTGTGCAAGTTCGGTGACACGTTCTACTTCTACGGGTGGGGCGACTATCCGGGCGACAACCGGAAGGACACGATCACCTG
>JAPLNB010000050.1 GCA_026693085.1 Planctomycetota bacterium
AAGCCCTTGCGAAGGAGGCCGCCACGGCCGCCCTGTCGTCGGTGCGCAGCATGACCGCCCTCGCCAAGGCCGAAGCGTATGGCGCCACCGACTGCTTCGGGCAGGCAAGAGCCTTGATAGAGGCTGCGACAAGGTGAGACGGCCTTCGCGCCAGAATCCGTCATCTGGTTGTCGCAGATAACACCCGCTGACAGCCGCGCCGCACTGCCCACTATATTTGCGGAAGGAGGGGATTTGCCGCGCGGGGTTATCTATGCTGGGCGCTGGCCAACTGTCCTGCCCGCTACGGAAAGCGTCGCAGTTCTTGCTTTATCCAAATAATGGGTTATACTTCCTCCTGGCATCTCGCCTGAGAGCGCCTTGGGCTATCCAGGGCTGACATACTTGCCTCTTGAGGGGGGCAGCACATGGTTGCTCCAACACATCCGTCCGCAGGTTTTCCCGTCTTCGAGATTCTTGAGCCGCGGCTGTTGCTGGCTGATGTCAGCGGGCACATCACGGCGGACACCGTCTGGAACGACACTGCCGAACCCTATCGCGTGGTTGGCGACCTCTACGTCGATTACGGCGCAACGTTGACGTTGGGTTCCGGGGTAACGCTGAGGACCGATAATGCTCAGTGTAACATTCTTGTTGATGGGCGTCTAGAAGGGACTAGCGCCACGATCGAACTGACATACGGGGATGACGCCAACCGCGCGAAGCTGCTGGTGCCCGGTGGCGGACAGGTGTCCTTGAGTGGCGGAAGGGTTTTGGGGTCCGCGTACGTGGAGGTTCAAAGCGGGGGGCGAGCAGATTTGGCTGACATGCTCTTGGGGGACTTCCCCGTAGGGAACGTTTCCAACGTTGTGTACCTTAGCGGCTCTTCCGGCAGCATAGACGACTGCAATATCGAAACATTGGACATCGCCAGTCCTACGGTTACGGTGACGGGCGGTTGGCCCGGCAGGGGATATATTCATCAGCTTGACCTGTCGGCATCCGCGACGGTCACGGGTGACAACGTAGCCCATCCATTGGTCATCCTGTGGATTCACTTCAATGGGGGTTCGCCGATCGTCAGTGGCTGCAATAACGCCAGCATGACCTTTAACGCCGGTACGCCCACAGTAACGGGCAACTATATGACGAGTTTATTTCTGAACGGGGGCAAGCCCACGGTGACGAGGAACCACTTCACGCCGTGCAGAATACACCTCGGCGACTGGAACTTTGATACGAGCGGTATCTCGGGTAACACGTATTCTACAACCACGCACATAGAGGTCCCGGGCGGGACGTTGCAGAGTTCGAGGCTCTTGGGACCCTTTGATGGGCAGAACCCAACTTACTGGTTTTACAATACTAGTCTGACTGTGCCCGCGGGTGTTGTTTTGAGCGTAGCGCGCGGCATTTCAGTTTCGCTTGAGGGTAGTGACCTCTTCGTGGATGGTGTGCTGCAGTCACCCGAGGCCAACATCTGGCTCAGCGAGGGCCGGTGGGACCGCAAATCAGTACTCGAGGTGCGTCGTGGCGGGCGGGTGGATCTGGATGGTGGGACAGTTCGGGACTCCGGCCGCATCTTGGTAAGGGAAGGGGGCGGGGCCGAGTTGAGCTCGGTGACGTTTGGCGAGTGCGCATCCCTCAGCTATGAGCGCGGCTCTGTCGGATCATTGGAGTACAGCACGTTGAAGGAATTCACTGTCGACAGTGGCGCGAATGTCTGGATCGCCAACAACAAGATGTCTGGAGCCAGCGTATCGGTCACGGGCAGCTCTTTGACTTGGGTGCCTATGGAAAACAACTGGTGGGGTTCGACGGATGCGGCCGTTGTCGAGACGAAGATAAATGATCACTCAGACGACCCGAACCTGCCGACGGTTATCTACCAGCCGTGGCTGCTCCGCTCGCCAATCGGCTATGACGGTTTCTACGTCACCGGGCGCAACCCGCAGTACATCGGCCAGTCCACCGATCACCTGGACGTCACGTTCAACAAGCACATTGATCTCTCGACCTTGACGACGGCGAATGTGTCGCTCGTGGGGCCTGCCGGGGTGGTACCAATCTCGTCCATCTCAAACCTGGAGCGGACGTCATACCGCATCTGGTTTCCCAAGCAGACCGTGCCGGGGACGTACTCGCTGAAGATCAGCCAGAATGTCAAGGACCTGGACGGCAACAAGATGGACCAGGATCTGGATGGCACGTTTGGGCAGGTAAATGATGCCTACGCGTCCAACGTGATCTGCGATCTGACGCCACCATGGGTCGTCAGCCAGACCCCAGGCGGGGATATCAGCGGCACGGTCAGTTCGGTGGACGTGACGTTCAGCGATATCATCTATCCGCCAAGCTTCCCCGTGGACAATGTCCAGATCTTCAGCCCGACAGGTGCGGCAATTGCGCCTACTTCCGTTACGCGTCTCACCGACAGCAGGTACCGCATCTCGTTCGCGCCGCAGACAGCGGCGGGGCAATACCATCTCGCGATCACACCGAATGTGTTGGACAAAGCGCTCAACCCGCTTGACCAAGATCGCAACGGAACCGGCGGCCAGCCGACTGACACTTATGCCGGGACATTCAACCTTGTGGACGTGGACTTGAGTGTCAGCGACCTTGTTGCGAACGCCTCCGAGCTTTGGGCCAACGATACTGTTCATGTCTCCTGGATGGGGGCCAACAAGACCGGCTACGAACTCCTCGGCGACTGGACCGATGCCGTTTACCTGTCGGCGGATGACACCTGGGACATGAGCGACGTGTTGCTGGCCACTGTGCCCCACACGGGCGGCCTGGCTGCCGGCGCCCCGTACTCCCAGGCCGTGGATGTCACCATACCCGGCGTCCTGCCGGGCGACTATCGCATCATCGTCCGTGCCGATATGTATGGCCAGGAGAAGGAGGCCGGCCGCAAGGGCAACAATGTGGTCGCCTCAGCCGCGCTGCCCTTGCATGTCCACGCCCTGAACAATGACGGCACGCCCGTCAGCGGCACGCTCAGCCCCTCCAACCGCTCCGACTACTACGCCGTCGAGTTGCCGCCGCGCCAGAACGTGAAGTTGACCCTGGACAGTGCGGCGACCACCGGCGCTAACGAAATCTACGTCAAGCGCGGCGGCATCCCGACACGTCAAGACTATGACTACCGGATCATTCCCGGCGGCCCGGACGCGGAACTGACCGTTCCGGCCACTTATGACGGCGGCACGTACTACGTGCTGGTCTACGCCGACCAGGTAAGCGGCACCCAGGCTTACCAACTCAAAGGGCAGGCCTCCGGTATCTTCCTGTCCAGTGTCACGCCGGACCATTACGGCAAGCAGACGCCCGGCACGCTGAGCCTTACGGGCGACGGGTTCGATGACACGACGGTCGTGGAACTGATCGCGTCGGACAACAGCGTGCTCGCGCCGACCAGGACGAACATCATATCGAGCACGCAAGCGACGGCCGACTTTGACCTTCCGGCCATACCGGCAGGTGTGTACGACGTTCGGGTCCGCAAGGCCGGGGGCGCCTTCGACGAGAAAGCGGACGTCTTCACGGTCGTCGCCGGCGTCGGCCCGCGCCTGGCGACCAACCTGATCACTCCCGCCAACGTCCGGGTGCGCGGTGCCCAAACATGTTGGATCGAGTACTCGAACACCGGCGATGCCCCTATGTCGGCGCCGCTGCTGCGCGTCTCGACCGACGGTGCGGCCTACATCACGCTCGATTCCACCTTGAGGGACAACCCTGCCTGGCCGCCGCCGGACGTGACCGACACCATCACGGTCTGGGCCACGGGTTCCGGCGCGACGCCTGGGATGCTCCAACCCGGCGAGTCCGGCCGCATCGCGTTCTATTACCTCGGCATGAAGTCTGGCGCCTCGACTGTTCCCTACACGCTGGCTTCAGTGGGCGCAGATTCCACGGAGCCGGTTGACTGGGCCTCAATCAAGAACGACGCTCGACCGGAATGGATTCCCACGGATGCCTGGGACGCCCAGTGGGCGGCGTTCACTGCCCAGATGGGAAGCACCTGGGGTGATTTCGTTCGCGAGCGCGCCGAGATTCTTAACTACCTCCAGGGCGTAGGCGAGGACGCCGCGAACATCTCGATGGACGAGATTCTCGCCTTCGCCATCGTCCAGTCATCGCAGGCCGGACCTGGGCCAATCCTCGCCAGCGCGGTGGATGCGTATTCCACCGCTCCCGGCATCTCGCTCGTCTTCGGCCGCATGTTCAGCCAGTCGCCTCAATCTCGCTTCCTCGTTGGCTCTCTTGGCCACGGCTGGAGCAGTAACTGGGACTACTCGGTCCAGGTCCTCTCGACCGGCGATGTGGTTGTCCGCGGTCCTGGCGGTTACAACCGCTTGTTTGAGAAAGGGACAACCAGCGGCACCTTCGTGCCCCTGCCGGGCGATTATGGCACGTTGACTTCATCTGGCGGCCTCTACCGCCTCCGCGAGAAAGGTGGCACGGTCTACCAGTTCCGCTCGGACCTTCTCCTGGACTACGTCGAGGACACCAACGGCAACCGCGTGACCTGCGGCTACACCAGCGGCCTGCTGACGAGCCTCACGCACTCCAACGGCGACCAGATTCTCATCGACTATAACGCCAGCGGCCGAATCTGGCACGTCACGGACCCCCTGGGGCCGGGAACGGCCGATGACCGCGTCACAACGTTCACCTATGATGCCTCCGGCACGTACCTGCTAAGCGTGACGGCCCCCGGCTCCCGTGTGACGACCTACACCTACCAGACGACGGGCGGCGCGCCGGTGCTCCATTCTCTCCTGTCCGTGGCCTACGCCGACGGCAAGCACACCTACTTCGGCTACGACGCCTACGGCCGGGTGAGCGAGACGTCCGCCGACGGTGGCGCGGGGCGTGTTACCTACTCCTATCCGTCGCTGGGCACGGTCGTTGCCGTGGATGTCGCAGGGGTGACAACCACAGTTCACTCGGGTTCAAGTTGCCAGCCCGTCCGTATTGAAGTTCCCGGAAGCGTCGTACGAACGCAGTACGATTCCAACGGCGACTTGACGCAACTGACCGGCCCCGAAGGCCAACTCTCGCGGTTTTCCTATGACGCCAACGGGAACCTCACGGGGCTTGTGGATCCGACACGCGGTTCAACGCAATTCGCCTATGATCCTACGTTCAATCAACTCGCCTCGTTGACCGACGCCCGCGGCAGCGGCACGGATTACGCTTACGATGCCAGGGGCAACCTGACCCGGATCACCTACGAGGACGGCACGCATGAGGACTTCACCTATGACTCGGTCGGCAACGTCCTGACCTGGACGAACCGGCGCGGCCAAACGGTCACGTACACGTATGATGCAGCCGGCGAGATCACGAGCAAGGATTATCCCGATACCGCTGGGATTACCGACTACGTCTACACCTACGATGCTGCCGGCAACTTGACCTCGGCAACCGACGCGGCCGGCACAACCACGTTTGCCTACCAGCCCAACACGGATTGGTTGTAAGCGTCCGGTCAAGTGCGCCCCGGCGGCGGGATTGGCGGGAACGGGGTTGGGTGGTGGCGGAGGGGAAAGAGGCTCAGGCGGATGATGGGTCGACCGGTTTCCACCGGTCGGGCAAGAGCTCTGCCAGGCGGTGCATCGGTGGGCGGCGATGCGCGTGAGCACGTCGCGCAGGTAAGCGAAGGGATCGACCTCGTGGCGCTGGCAGGTGGCGATGAGGCTGAAGAGGACGGCCGCGGTGTGGCCGCCGTTGTCGGAGCCACAGAAGAGCCAGTTCTTGCGTCCGATCGCGATCCGCCGCAGGGCGTTCTCGGCGGCGTTGTTGTCGATGGCCAGACGGCCATCGGTCGCGTAAACGTTCAGGGCGTCCCACTGGTTGAGGACGTAGCCGATGGCCTGGCCCATCGGGCTTTTCGGAAGGACCGGCCCGCCGCAGGTCGCTTGGCGCGAATCCAACCACGCTTTGAACTGCGCCAGGAGCGGCATGGCCTTCGCCTGGCGCAGTTCCAGTCGGATCGCCGCAAGCGACCGGGCGCCCTCGCCCTGCCGCCGGAACTGTTCCTTCGCCTCATCTTCCACATCATACAGGAGCCGGATGTACGCGAGCGCCTGAGTCGCGGTCGCGGAGTCGCTGGTGCGGGCCTCGTAGAACTTGCGCCGCGCGTGCGCCCAGCAGGCCACCTCGGTCACCTGGCCGCCGGCGCGCCCCTCGTAGATGACGTCGTATCCGCCGAAGGCGTCGGCCTGCAGGAACCGCCTCTCGTCCTTACCCCAGTCCTTCAAAAATGTCATCGGACCGTCGCGCGAGCGGTTGGCGGTGTAGGTGAACACATCGTAGGGATGGTCCCCGTCGCCGACGTACACCCAGAACCGGCCGATGCGCGTCTCGGGCAGGTGGCGGTCCAGGACATCCACGGGCGTGTCGTCGGTGTGGATCACCTTGGAGGCCAGGACTTCGCGGACCATCAGGTCGTAGAGGGCCTTCAGGGCCGCGGCCGAATCCCGCATCCAGTCGCACATCGTCGAGCGGGCGATGTCGATGTGGCTGCGTTTCAGGATGCGTTCCAGCCGGTAGAGCGGCAGGTGGTCGGAATACTTGCTGACGATGACGTACGAGAGGAGCCCCGGGGCCGCGAGGCCCTTCTCGATGGGCGCCAGAGGCTTTTCGGCGGTGGTGATCTGCGGGCCGCCCTCGGCGGCGGCCTCTTCGCACGCCCGGCAGGCGTACTTGAGGCGCACGTGCTCGATGACCGAGAGTTTGGCCGGCTCGTAATCGAGTTGCTCGCTGGTCTCTTCGCCGATCAACTCCCGCGCCTTGCCGCAGCAGGGGCAGGGCTTCTCGTCTTCCGGCAGGTCGTGAACGACGCGCCGGCGCGGCAGGTCCTCTGGAATCCGGCGGCGGCCGTGGCCGCGGGAAGGCGACGGCGACGAGGCCGGCGCTTCCGGGGCTGGCGGGGCCTCCGGCTGAAGTTGCGCGAGGAGGTCCGCGAAGAGCACCATCTGCTTGGGGTCGAGCCGCTCGGCCGACCGGCCGTAGAGGCGGCGGAGGAGTTGCTCCAGTTGATGCTCCAGACGCTCGATCCTGCGGGAGTCCTTCTGCGCCGTGTCCAGGAGTTGGCGGATCATCGCGTGGCAGGCGGCGATTGTCTTCGGCAGCGGCGGGTCGCAAGCGGCGGGTTGGGGGCCTTCGGTGATCACGTCAGATTAGACACACCGGCACGGAGAATATTCACGAGATTCCAGGAATTATGGATAATATTATGTTCGCTGCGTCGCGAGCACCTGTCCGGCGTAGCCGCGTCGTCGCCAAAGCGGCTATGGCGCGTCGGCGACCTGGCGAAGCCGGATCAGCCGCTTACGCCGACGCAGGCTCCGAAGGTCGATCCCCTCCAGCAGCATCGCCAGTTCGCTGGCCTTCAGTTCCACGCCCGCTTCGCCCGGACGCGCCGCCGGCAGCCGGAACGTCCCCTCTTCCAGACGCTTGTACCAGACGGCGAAGCCGTCGGCGTCCCAGTACAGGATCTTCAGGCGGTCCCGCGCGCGGCCGATGAAGAGGAAGAGGTGCCCCGACAGCGGGTCCTGGCCCAGGAATTCCTTCACCAGCGCCGCCAGGGAATCGAAGCCCTTGCGCATGTCGGTCGGCGTCGTCGAGAGGTAGATCCTCGCCGCCAGCCCCCGGTCCAGGTCCCCCAGGCTCGGCAGCCTCAGCATGCGGACGCCTCCAGGACCGCGAGCACGTCGGCCAGCGCCCGCCGGTCCACCGGAGCGGCCACATGAACCCGCCGATCGCCCGAGAGTACGATCTCGATTCGCCCGCCCGCCGGCGTCGGGGCCTCTTCCACCACCCGCACCGGCACGAACGCGGCGTCGGCCACCTCGCGCCGCGCCAGTTCGCGGCGCCAAAAGTAAAACGCCGTCTCCCGCAACGCGTGCTCGCGGCAGAACGCCCGGACTGTGAGGTCGCTTTGTCCTTGCCGGCGGACCGCCCGCCGCCAGAACGCTTCTTTGCTCTTGTCCCGAACCTTGCCCTTGGCCATGCGATCGCTCCTTACTGGTGCATGGCCGGATCATCGTGGATTCGCGGCGGGACTACAAGATGGGGTTCACCGGACGCTTACGGTGGCCCCGCCTGCCGTGCGCTATCATGCCGGAATTCTGATTCCAAAGAGCCAAACTCAGGGTCCGAACCCACGCCGGCACACTTCGCGTCCGGCCGAAATCGGCCGAAGCCCTGCTCTCGTCCGCCGCGCCGCACCTAACGGATGGCAACCCCAATTCCCCTGGACCAGTACACCCGCCCTCTTTGCTGGCGGGCGTGGCGTAACGACCTACGCGTTGGCCCATGCGTCCGAGGCCCCGGCCACCGTACACACTCATGCCGACACCTCGATACCAAAGAACGTTTCTTCCTCCGGCTGACACCCTCAAACCGCCGCATGAGAGGCCCCACCGAACGGTAAGTCGTTGCCCGGCGCCTCTTTTCTCCCTAACGAATGACGAACTCAATCTCGGTGGACCACTTCAGCCTAACGTAGCACGAACTCAATCTCGATGAGCCACTACAACGAATCCATTTTCGCTGAACCACTACACGGGCGCAGGCTGGATACGCAAAAGTATACCGTCCAGATCCTCTTCTTTGATATGAAGCGGCTGGTCCGGAGGAACATTAATACCTGACCGCTGGTCTTCCGCCAGCATCAATGCAAGCTTGGCTCGTCCGTACATCACGGCGGTGTAATTGCGAGGGGAGGATTTCTCCACAGCATCTCTAACGCTCAGGAACAACCTCCGACAATACGCCACGTCACGCGTTCGTTCCCACAGAATGAGATATATTTCTATCCGATGGTCTAGCGGGGTGCTTGATTCGATGGCCGCAGATTCAAGGGCGGCAATGACGCGTTCCTTCAGGCGGCTGCGCAACAGGATTACAGAACTGCCTGCTCCGGTGGTCCCGCCAGTAGTGCTGCAATCGCGCGCAGCGAGTCGTAGGCCCGTCGGTGATTCCTCCAGCCTGGCGACGAGCCAGTCGGACAGGGGACGTTGTTCCTCCTTGTACTCCAATCGCCAGGCTGTTTGCAAAAGCCGAAAATAAAGGCATCCACGAATGTCGTCAGACGCCTCAAACAGAACAGATACCGAAATACAGAGGACCAGCAACAGAACCAGCGGTAATCCAGCGCGTAGCCACCTCTTGCTACTTGTCCCGTCGCGCATTGGACCCTCCTCACCCACTTGGGGATGCGCGCTGACAACCCGACGATTCTGAGAATCCTCACCAGCGTAGTGTCACGGAGCAAAGTACTCCCCCATTAGCTGTACCCTGCCTCCTTGTGCGCGCGATTGCATCCACCGGGGAGAACTTAGATCGCTAGAATCAGCATGGATTGCATCTATACCATAGTTGTAAACAGTGCCCATCGCCTGCAGAAGTCCTCGTGAAACCGGAGCGCTGACAGCCTGCGCGGAGTGCCATGTCTGATCGAAGCGTGCCTCCGTGCCAATGGTGCTAAATGCCATTGCTGCGTTATTGAGAAAGGCTTGCGACATGGTGCCTGCAGAATACTCGTTCGACATGCGGTCCAAGTAGTTGGCAATTAGGGCGCCCGCAGTATCAATACTCCCTTTGTCGGTCGCCAGGTATCCTCTAATGTATTCTGATGCGGGGATGGCAACTCCCCACGAACCCCAAGAATAAGTGTTGCAGCCGCTCTGCTGGGCCGAAGCATACTCCTGAAGCAGCGCAGGGTCTACGGCGTTTTCCCTGAGGGCAGTTGCTTCCGTTATTTGTGCCGGGCCCACACTCTTGGCAAGGTTCAGGCCCTCAGCCAACCTCTCCAGCCACGAGCCGCGCTGAGCCACCTCGGCGGCAACAATGGCATATAGCAATTGTGTTGGTATAGAATATTTCTTGGCAGTGGCCTCAATAAGTGCCCCGTAGTCCTGCTTAAAGTCAGCGGCCCACTTGATCATCTGTGCACCGTTGAGGCCATCAGGATTCAGATAGTTGAGCATCTCCACAACGCCGAGGAATGGAACCCAGACTGGCAATGATACGTAACTGCGGCCGCTGCCGCCCGTTACGAGCACTGTGTCCGTTAGAGGCGCGATGACAACGGAATTCGGCGCCGTCCCGCCGCACAGGCCCATCGGGTCAGTCAGGTTGGCGGGGTTCGAGCCGACGTACTCGTACAGGTTCATTCCCTCGACGTAGCCCAGGGGCGCTCTGCCGGCATCCTGCCAGGTGCGATGTCTCCGCCCAGCATGCCGCACTCGCACGCGGTCTTGGGTCGCACTTGTCATGGTCCCTCTCCCTCCTGT
>JAPLNB010000051.1 GCA_026693085.1 Planctomycetota bacterium
ACTTATCGGACACAGGGCAGGCACAAATGCAGTTTGATTGGGTTTGGTTTTCGTCTTGCACTTTGCGCCGGGGGGGTACACTCTACTGGTCATCAGGCTCATCGGGAGCCTGACCGGTCGTAAGGCCGTGAACGGTTACCCTCAAACCGAGAGAAAGGTAACGCGCTGGACGCCATAAACACAAGACCATATTGCGGGGGGGGGCCGAAGCCAATGCGGCGGCTGGCATTCGACGCCGACCTTCTGCGACGAATACCTTCATCCCGACTACACGGCTCAGTTCTGCTCGAAGCGAAGTTTCGCCAGAGACGCCACCACCGAAGCCTCGCAGGTCAGAAGGACGCGGTTCGTGTAGGTCCGGTCCACCTTGGTCGAGACCAGCCCCACCAGGCCTACGCTCTGGAGGTAACTCAGGTTCGAGTAGAAGTAGACGTAACTGAACGGCTTCTCCCGCTGGTCCTGGCTGAAGCGGCAGTACCGTTTGTAGATCTCCTTCACGAGGTCCGACGGACTCGTGGCGATGGCCCAGAGGATCATCAAGTTGGCATCCGAGAGGTCGTTGACCATGTCCACCACGATATCCCGCCGGGCTCGCTCGAAGCACCGCATCAGGTCGCCGCCGGACATCGTAACCGAGTACTTCAGCGTCTTGATGGCCACGCGGGCGTCCGCATTGGTCATGCGGGTCGTCAGGGCGGCTATCTGGGCCAGCGTGCCTTCGTCCCAGGCGTGGAGGCCCCGCAGTGCCCTGTCGCGAAGGATCGCGTGGATCTGCTCGGCATCATAGTTCTTGAAGTGCAGCGGCACCGGCTGAAGGCTGCTCCGCGTTGCCGCATCGAGTTGCTTCAGGACGTGCGGGCTGTTGGAGAGCATGACGATCATGTACGGTTGCTCGCTACGGCTGAGCATGTAGAGGATGTCCCGACGCTTGTCCTTGGAGCTCATCAGGTCCACTTCATCCAGCACCACCACGGTCTTCTTGCGGTACCTGGCCAGGAACCGCTCATAGAGTTCCGTAAGGCTCGCGCCGGCCGTCTTGTCTCCCAGAAGGTGCGAGAAGATCCTGAAACTCGTGTTCTGGTGCCGGCAGTTCACGTAGAGCATGTCCAGCGAGGTCTGGGCCTCGACCACCCGCTGAAGAAACTTCATCATCAGCGTCTTGCCGGACCCGCGGCTGCCGACGATGGCATGGTGGTTGGGAATACCGGAGATCTCGAAGCGGAGCATCTCGTCGACGAGTTCCTTGCACTCCTCGCGCATGACCGGCTGGTCGGGGATATGGTTGAAATCGAAGACTGAGAAATCCTTGACCTTCTGCGATTCCTCGCCGAGGTGCTCCTTCTGTTGCCGCAAGTAGGCCGCGATATCCATGATGGCGCATCAACTCTACCTCACGCTTTAACCGCGCGCCTACTTAAACCTTTCGAACCACCGGCCAGTGGCACCCCCACCTCGCGAGGTCCCACCAACGCAACATTTATATATCCCCTGCCCCGCGGAACTCCCATGAGCTTCACAAACCCCTTCCGCAACATGATCATGGGCGACCTCATGAAGTCGCTCCTGCCCGACTTTGTCCTCGGCTTCGCCTTCTTCACGGCCTTGGCCTACGCCGTTCTGGGCCGGCGCTTCAACCACCAGCGGCCCGCCGTCGCCATGTCGGCGGCACTTGGGATCGCGCTCTCGGTAGGCATGGTTTGGTGGGAAGAGCGGGCGGGCCTTTCCATCAGGAACCTTGGTCCGCTGGCCGTCGGCTTCGCCATCATCATCCTGGCCGCCGTCATGTACCAAGCGATCCACCAAGTTGGCGGCACATGGTCGGGCGTGGGAATTGCACTGGGCGCAAGCCTACTCATCTCGCAGATCCTGAACCTCAGGTGGCCCGTCGGCCAGGAGATCGTTCAGACGATCATGGTCGTCGCGCTGATCACAGGTATCCTCGCGTTCTTCCTGCATGCTCACGGCCGTACGGCCACAGCGGTGCCTCACGTGGTGAGAGTACCTGTAGAGGTAAGGCAAAGGACCAATGCGGTCCACGAGGGCCACGCCGTGTCGGACATGATCGACGAACGGTTCCGGAATCTCGAGAGGCAGATAGACCAGACGCGCAATCAATCGGGCGAACCCCCTGACGTTGCTGCACAGATCAAGAAACTGCTGCCCGCCGAGGGCTGGTTGACCGAACGAATGGCGGACCTCCGCGCCAAGGCATACCGAGCCCGTGAAGGACACGTGGCCAGAATCGAGGAGATTCAGCAAGCCCTTTCGAAGCTGCCGCCGGAATCGAAAAGGCACGCGGCGTCCGAGTTGGCGGCGCGTTACAAGGAGCTTAGACTGGATCTCCGCATTGACCGCCTGGACAAGGCGGCTGCCGAGAACGAGCGGCGGATACGCGATCTGACCCAAGAGGCCCGGCAGGCGACGGCTCGCTACGATTACCCGCGCCTTCTGGATCTCCTTCGCGCGGCCGAGAAACTCCAGAGACACAACAGCCACCTCTTCAAGCTCATCGAACGCACCGAACGCAAGTTGAGCGGTATGGCAAAGGCTGCCGCTCGCCAGGCACAAGGGGTGACTGAATGATGATTGCAGCCGCAGCAGATTACCGTAGTTTGCCACTGGAGAACATGCTAGATCGGTATGGTCTCGCGTATATTTGCCAGAACCCGCTGGTTCTTTTTGGCGACGCCGCGACCAGGCCCGAAGACGCGGCATATGCGATGCACGGTGGCCACCCGTCCAAAAGCGCCGACGGAGTGGGGCGAGAACGCGAAGGACGCGGCTCCGAAGGTCTATGGCGACGAGTCAGAGAGGCCTATGAAATCCTGAATCAGCTGTATGCCCCATGGCCTGCACAGTACATGAGATCGCAGGGCCCAACGCGTACGCACGCGGCGTACCGGCCATGATGGGAGCCATCCGCTTCATGAGATGTCCAGCCAAGTCATGAGGTCCAGGGACGGCGGTCCGGAACACCCATGAGCGGCGATCGCCTTCTGGCACAAAGTCACCGCCTCCGGCGAGGTTGCCAACAGGACAACACGGTCGAAGACGCCCTTGTCCATCTTGGCAAGGTTGGCACGGATATCCGACCTGCCTGTCTCAACCTCGACGGCGATCCGGAGGCCCGGACGCTCGGCCAGGAGATCCACGGCGCCGTTTCCCTTGACGACGTGTTCCCTGGTGACTTCATAACCTCTTTTCTCGAAGTGGGCGACAGCCCGGCTGACCCAGAAACGGTGCTCCAGGCTTTCCCGCGGACGCGGCCCCACGTCAATGCCGGCGGCGGAGCAGACGGACCTGCCCTCCTCCGTCAGTTCGCAGAGTACGACCTGGCCGCTCCGTGTGGCGAGTGTCGCGGCCTCAATGACGCCGGCCGAAGCCAGCGATTGCCGGATCGCATTCCCTCGACGGCGGGAGAGGTTTAGCCGCTGATAGCGTGAGACCGTGGTCGATAGCGGCCGCGCGGCGATATCCGAGAGGAAGCGTATCGCTTCACGGGTCATGGCGTTTACGGGTGGCTGGTTTTCGGAATCACGATCTGAGACAGACGTATCAGGCAATGCCTGTGATTCTTCGGGGGATGGTGGGTGGGGTGTTGTTTTCATTTTGTTGATCTTGTCCGCGGTGGGAACAAGTGAAACCTCCTTTGAATTTATTCGCGACGCTGTATCCGGTCTGGACTTGGCGGAATAGGTCGCCATCGTGGCTTGGATCATCGAGTCCGACACAAAGCCTTCCCGGATAGGGCAACGGGGGATGACAACCATGAACGGCTCCGGGTGTTCGTCAGCCAGGCGGACGACAGCCGTGCCGATGGGGAGCGTGCTCAGGGAATCCCTCTGCTCTTCCGTCAGGTTCATTGCTCCGGCGATCGTCTGGACGTCGGCCCGGAGCTTTTGACTGAGTGCGATGGTGGCATAGGAGTTGGCGAACGCCACCTTCGAGAGGAGCGATGCGGACTGGTCAACGAAGACGTATCCCAGGCCGTACTGGCGGATCATTCGGATGGAGGACTCGAGGACGGATTCCTTTGCGCCGGCCAGCTTGGCGAGGAGCAGGTTGTGGGCTTCCTCGAGGATGATGACGTTGAGGAGCCGGTCCTGCGGCCCCTGGGCCAGTCGATAGCGGTACAGGTAAAGCGCCAGGGCCTCGGAGAACATCGTCCGGTCGGAGGAACTGGAAAGGCCGTCCATCTCAAGGACGACATTGTGGTTGAGGAGGTCCGCCACGTGGGCGTTAGTCTGCGTATCGACGACCGAGGCGAACTCACCGTAGGTCATCGCCAGAAGAATCCTTTCCGCCGAGGCCTGCCACATGGCTGCACGGCCCCTGAGTTTGACTGTTCGCAGCCAAGCCAAG
>JAPLNB010000052.1 GCA_026693085.1 Planctomycetota bacterium
GCCGCAGGCCACACAGCGGGGATTTTGACAACAGAAATGGCTCAGGTCGTCCATGACCAACTCCTTGTGCTTGGCCTGAGCCGTGGCGCATCAACATCTTAGGCACGCTTTCAGCTGGACAACTTCAAGGGGGCACGAGGGACAGCGGTAGACCTTCGTCGACTTCAGATACGGATACAATAAGCCGGTCTTGATCGTTTGCTCTATCGTTTTCCCTCCCGCCGGATCCGTCACCCAGCCCCACGGTGCGCTATCGCACGACACCAGCGTCCCCTTGTTGTCGCTGGCATAGATCATCCACGCCGCCGTCAATTGGCGCATCTGCGACCCGCACAGCGTGCGCTGCGCCATGTCCCGCGCCCGCCGCAGCGCCGGCAACAGCATCGCCACCAGCAGCGCGATGATCCCGATCACCACCAGCAGTTCCACCAGTGTGAACGCCTTCTTTCGACGCATGGCCTGCTCCTCTTAGACCCCACCACGGCAACCGATATGCTCCGCGCAACGATCTACACCAACTACTCTACCTCACAGGCATCCCCGCCCGCAACTAAGAAACACCCCAACCCGCCGCCTGCCAAACCCACACCTTGAGCACCCATCACATGTTTGATACCGTAAAGGAACCTTTTTCCGGGAGAAATCATGAATCCAAAGCCTTGGCAGCCTCCCCTTGCAGCCGTCGTCCTCTGCTTCCTCGCCTTGTCCGTCCCCGCCGCCGACACCACCCTCACCTTCTACGGCTGGTCCGATCAACACGTCACCACCGAAGGCAAAGCCGACCACCTCCTCCCCGCCATCGACGCCATGAACACCCTCGCCGGCACTCCCTACCCCGACCACATCTCCGGCAAAGTCGATCCCCCAGCCTTCGTCTTCGGCTGCGGCGACATCTCCGAATGGCCCACCAACGCCGCCAAAGACGCCTACAACGACGCCATCACCAAACGACTCAAAATCCCCGCCTACGACATCATCGGCAACCACGACGAAGGCGGCAAATCACCCAGCCAAACCGTCAAGAAATGGATCATCCAACGCCACCGTTCCCTCAGCTACACCTTCGACCAATCCGGCGTCCGCTTCATCGCCGTCTTCTCCCCCTACGACGAAACCCTCGACAACCCCGCCCAAGCCATCCACAAAGACGCGCTCGCCTTCATCCGCGATCAACTCGCCAAAACCCCGAAAAACCAGCCCGTTGTCATCGCCCTCCACCAGTGCCTCGACTCCATCACCAACCGCGACGAACTCGTCGCCGCCTTCAAAGGCGCCAACGTCATCCTCGTCCTCGGCGGCCACTATCACAAAGCCACGGTCGGCGAATACGGCGGCTTCCGCTTCCTCCAACTGCCCTCCCCACAGTCCACTACCCAATTCACCGTCATCCGCATCACCCCCACCCGTCTTACCGCCATCCCCTACAACTACAAAACCAAGCACTGGATCGACGACTCCAAAGTCATCCTGGACACCGGCCTCCCCCAAATAACAAATAACAAATAACGAATAACGAATAACAAACCATGAAACACCGACTTCCCCTCCTCGCCGTTCTCCCCGTCGCGCTCCTTCTCGTCGCCGCCGCCCCAACCACCCGTGAATCCCAAACCGGCTCCTTCACCACCTCCTTCAAAGAGCGCAGCCCCCTCAGCGCCGTCCCGACCATTGCCGACCGCATGGGCGTCACGGTCGAAAACATGACCAGGAAATTCCCCGAGCGCGACTACGGCCTCGCCTCCGAAACCTTCGACGTCCACGTCCCCAGAGCCTACACCGGGGCCGAACCCTATGGCCTGCTCGTCTGGGTCAGCCCCGGCGCCAGGGTCGGAATGGTCCCAGAATGGGCGCAACTCTTCGATAAATACAAACTCATCTGGATCGGCGCCAACAAGTCCGGCAACGACCGCGCACCCTTCATCCGCATCGGCCTCGCCATTGATGCCGCCCACAACATGACCAAGCTCTACTCCATCGACGAATCCCGCGTCTACGTCTCCGGCCTGTCCGGCGGCGGACGCATCTCCTCCATGGTCGCCATGGGCTTCTCCGAACTCTTCTCCGGCGGCTTCTACATCTGCGGATGCAGCTACTACCGCAAAATGAGCTCCCTCGAACAGGGCGGCGGCATCTGGAACCCGGAGTTCCTCATGCCCCCGAAAAAGGTGCTCGCCCAATCCAAGACATGCCGCCACGTTTTCCTCACTGGCTCCCAAGACATGAACCGCGAGCAAACCCAGATCTACGCCAACGCCTACAAACGTGACGGCTTCGACCATATCACCTACATCGAAGTTCCCGGCATGGACCACCACCCCCCGGAAGCCGATTGGTTCGAAAAAGGCCTCCTCGCCCTCGATGCCTCCCCCGGCACTCCCTCTTCCACAACCCGCTCCGCATCACCCCCGAAAAAGACGCCCCTCGCCCCCGCCAACAACGACAAGGCCGCCGCCGAACTCAAGGCCGCCCGCGAACTTGCATCCAAAGACCCCGTCGCCGCCTGTGATGTCCTCCAACGCATCGCCATCACCTACCCCAACGCCAAAGAAGCCACCGACGCCACCCTCGACGCCGAGAAACTCCTCGCCGACCCCAAAATCAAGACCGCCGTCCACGACCGCCAGGAGGCCGACAAACTCATCCGTGTCGCACGCATCTACATCGACAGCCGCATGTACGATGAGGCAAAAAACCGGATCAAAAAAGTCCTCGATGAATACCCCAACACCCCCTCCGCACCCCTCGCCAAGAAAATGCTCCAGGAAATTAAGTGAAAATCCCTGAAATTCCTTTGGGGATATAACCCAAGAACGTTATCATATATCTCTGAAGGGCGGGCTTGGACCGAGTGGGTTTGCGCAGGATGTGCATTGCCGGATGGAGGTAATGGTGAGATCACTTCACGCCGGGCTATTCGCAGCCATTCTCATGTTGTGCACTGGATCGATCGTCTCTGCCGCCTCGGTCGGCTTCATCGTCCTCAACCACACCGACCCCTACACGCTGCTCGACCAACATCAGGCCAACCAGGATCCCACCGGCCCCTTTGCCGCTTTCACCTTCGAAATCTATGGCGACTCCAACAAGCCCTTCATGAAGTTCACCAACCGCTCCCAATCCGCCTCCATCACCGAGTTCATCGTCACGATCGGCGACACCGCCTTCAACTTCGACTTCGCACTCAAACAGAACACCGGCACCTCCGCAGGCATGACCTGGAAACGCGTCACCCCCGATGCCGACGATATGGGCGGCGTCCGCTCCGACCAAGTCCAGTACCACAACTTCAAAGGCTTCATCCGCGGCCGATCCTTCACTTTCCAGACTGACATCGACCCCGACAACGCCAACAAAGTTGAAGACCTCCGCAAAGTCCTCTTCAACAACGGCAGCGCCCCCAACTCGGTCGTCACCGCCAATTTCTCCAACGGCGTCAGCCTCAGCTACACCCTCCCCGACGCCCCCATGTACGAACGCTACACCTTCGACGTCACCATCACCCTCCCCCCCGCCTTCTTCGCCGGCCTGGCCCTCCTCATCGCCATCCCCCTGCTCCGCCGCCCCTCCTTCCCCGCTCGCCGCTAACCTCATTGTCGCATCCCTTTCCCTCACACAAAGGTAAAGCCTACGGCTTGCCATCCGTGGGTTCTGTTTTTCTCTCCCGCCATGCAGCACAACCTCCCATCTTCGGTTAAGATGCCCCCAACAGGACAAGGCCAAGAGTTGCTCGGGTCGCCAAATCGTCCCCGCCCGTTGGCGTGTGACAGCGATCTAGTCTACAATGCTGTGGCCGCTGTGTTCGCTAAGGAGTCTTCGAATGCGTCTTTCGCTGAAATTGAATGCCATTGAGCAGGAGCATCTGCAGGAACTGTACGATGCCGCCGGCATCGCACGCGACGAACTGCCCTATACCCCCCAGTTCGATGCCCTCTGCCAAGGCTTCCAGGACCGAGCCTTCAAGAACGCCGAGCCCGAGCAGGTTTTTGCCGCCCTCCTCAAATACGTCCGCAGCAGCACCTGCTCCTCCGGCGAAACCACCAACATCGTTCTCACTACGGAACAAACCGCGCAACTTAAGGATGTGGTCCGCCGCCACGCCCGCGCCGGACGAATCCTCCCCTACAGCAGCGAGTTCGACTCCGCCGTCAAAGATCTCCAATCCGTCGCCAAACTCGAACTCTCACCCCGCGACTTCTGGCTCGCCATCTGCCAGCTCCAAGGCCGCTACCGCCGCTCCACCAAGCGCGCTGTTCCCGCCCCAGAAGTCGAGGAAGACGACGGCGAATAACCCTTCTCACGCCTGCCGCAACTCTTTCTTCGCCGCCCCCGCCGTCCACTCCGGTATCGCCGCCCACTGCCTCAACTGCCCCGCCTCGTGCCGCATCACAAAATCCGAAAACGCCTCCACCTCCCCGTCCGCATCCACGATTCGATTCGCCTTATAATTCCCCACCAACGCCCCGATCACCCGCTGCACCAGGCGCCCCGGCACTTTCTTCACCAGCTCCACCCCAAACTTCGGATTCTCACCCAGGCACCCCCCCACAAGAATATTAAACCCGTCCACCTTCTTCCCCTCATGCATCACCGGTATCCCGCTCAGCCCGATATCCGCAATCTGATGCTGCGCACACGCATTCGGGCACCCCGTCACTGAAACCATGATCGGGCTATCAATCTCAACCTCGCGCTCCAGATGCTCCAACACCTCCCTCGCCCGCTCCTTCGTCTCCACCACCGCCAAATTGCAGAACTGCGCCCCCGTGCAACTGATCAACGACTCCCGCCACCGCGGCGCACCCGGCGGCAAACCAATCCCTCCCAATTCTTTGCTCAACGCTTCCACATTCCCCTTCGGCACATTCACCACCAACAAATTCTGCTTCTGCGACAGCCGAATCTCCCCCCTCCCCTCCGCACCAAACCGCTCCGCCAATTCCGCCACCGCCGCCATCTGCTCTCCCGTAATCCTTCCCCGCGGCACCGCCGCCCCAACGTAATACAACCCGTCCGCCTGCTCCCCAACCCCCATGTGATCCGTGTGCAACGCCCCCACCGGATTCACAATCTCCTCATCATGCTCCAACTCGTACCCCAACCGCCGCTCCAGCTCATCACGAACCCACTGCCACCCCCGCTCCGCCACCAGGTACTTCAGCCTCGCATGCCCCCGCTTGTACCTCAGCTCATCCGAATCCCGGAAAATCCTCGCCGCCTCCAGGAATATCCCCGGCACCTGCTCCCCGATCTTCCCTTCCGGCACAAACACCCTCAGCCCCTGCGCATACATCGGCTTGTCCGACACACCCCCGCCCACCCTGATCCCCCGCCCCCGCGCCGCCACCCCCATCCCCCGCCGCCCCACCCCGCAGATTCGAAAACTCTTTCCCCCCCTCCTTGAACAAATCCGACACCCGCTGCACCAAGTCCCCAATCGGAACAATCTGATTCTTTACCACCCCATCCAACGGGCACGATGTCACATTCCGCGGCGTATCCCCGCACGCAAACTCCGTATACAGCCCCGCCCGCTTGTAAATCCGCTCAAACGCATCCGGAGAATGCTCAATCCGCATCCAATGCAACTGAATATCCTGCCGCGTCGTAATGTCCCCAAACCCCTTCGCATAATCCTTCGCGATCCCCCCGATCTCCTTCAACTGCAAAGGCCTCAGCCTCCCCCCCGGCAGCTTGATCCGCCACATGAAATACCCATCCGCCGGCGGCTTCTGCTGATACAGCCCATACCACCTCATCCGCGCCAAATCGTCCTTCGGAATCGCCGCAAACCCTTCCTTGGCATACCGATAGATATCCCCCCAAACATCCAGGCCGTCTTTCTCCCACTTCACATGCTCATTGCGAGTCATTCCCGGCTCAAAACCCATAAGAACCTCCGATACCCTTCAATGTATGAGCCGACGGAACCTAAAGCAAGTCCAAAATTCCACAATTCCTATAGACAAGTAGTAGAATCGCCCCCAAAGCCATTCCAGATCCCGCCGAACTCAGG
>JAPLNB010000053.1 GCA_026693085.1 Planctomycetota bacterium
CGTACAAGCCGGCCGTGCCACATCTGCGGGGGAAGAATCGCCCGGAACTTCTGAGGTTTACCCGGGTTCGCCGGCCCTACGCCGGCCCCAGGCACGGAAACAGAAACGCCCACAACGGGTCTTCAGGCAGAAAACCAAAGAAACAGCCCCAAACAGCCACATCAAGAACAACACGACCCCTGCGGGAGCGTCAGCCCTTGATGGGCACGGTTATGGGTGTCCCCCGAAATATGGCGGTGAAATAAGCAAAAAGCGGCCTCTTTTCGGGGGTTCCTATGCAGTTGCCAGCAAATCACCCCACTGTTCCGACGCGACGCTGCCGGTCTTCACGCGAATTCCCCAGGAAAACTGATCCGCGGGCATCATGCAGGTCTGGATTTGACATTGCGGCCTTAAACGTAAAGCATTTGTTCCAAAGGACTTACGCCCTATTTCACCGCCATTGTATTGCGTCCACGGAAATCCGAATCGAAAAAATAGAAAATTGTGTTGACAGTACCTGGCCTCACACTATACTTGGGCACACGACTTAGCAGAGGTGACCAATGGACGACTTTCTCACAAACTGGGTTACGCAACTCCGCAAGGGGATTCTTGAGTTCTGCATCTTGAAGGTCCTGGAGGACGCATCCCTGTACGGCTACGACATTGTCCGGCAACTTCGCACGCTGGAGGTGCTTGTCATAAGCGAAGGAACGATCTATCCCATCTTGAGTCGTCTCCGAAGAGAGGGACTACTGAAAACCTATCTCGAGGAGTCGCCGGAAGGCCCGGCGCGCAAGTACTACCAACTCACGAACCGCGGCAAGGACATGCTTGGCGAAATGCGGAAGGTGTGGACTGCGATGACCCAAGGTGTTGACAACGCTCGCAGGACGAAAGGGAAGCCCTGATGACCGCCGAGTACAGCGAAAGCGCGAAGAGCAGGATTGAGGACTACCTGAACGCCGTTCGGGACCGTCTTAAGACCTCAGAATCGGTTGATGCCCAGGAAGTTGTCGATGACCTTCGAGGGCACATTGAGCGGGAACTCTCTGGCGTGGGGCAGCCCGTTTCCGAGGCCGACGCCGCGAAGGTTCTCGACCGCCTGGGACCTCCTGAGCAGGTCGTCGACGAAGGGGACATGTCCTGGTGGCGGAAGATGATCTTGCGTTTACGGAAAGGGCCGGAAGACTGGAGGCTGGCCTATCTGTCCCTCGGCGTCCTGGTCGTGGGCACGCTGCTCACCGGGCCGTTTGGGATCATCGCGAGTTTCCTCTTGTCACGTGCGGCATTGTCCGTTGCCAAAGAGCCCGAGCCTCCGGCTAAGAAGTGGCTCATCTACCCGTCGCTGATCGTTGTCTACGCTTTCATCATCTTCGTCGGCCTCTTGTGGCCTGCGGCATTGGGTGGACTCGTCGGCGAACTGAACCACGGTCACGGAAGTCTGCTGTACAAGGACCCATTCTTTGACAACGATGGGCTTGGAACCGTTCTGGCGGTCTTGGCAGGTGGTGGCGTGGGGCTATCCGTGTGGTGGTCACTGCTTTGGGTGTTGGGGCGCAGCCGCCCTGCGATCGTTCGGGTCGTCTTCAGGCCGTTCGCCGAGCACTGGACCGGGCGAGTGTTCGGCAAGGTCGTCCTCAGTGGTTGGGGCCTCACAGTCATCTTGGCGGCTGTTGCGACCTTACTGTGGGTCAAGACATGAGGTTGGACCGGGATTTCGGGGGGACACACACGGATCGTTTCCATTGTCCTTTCCTTGGTCGGCCCGGGCAGCGGGGAACCCCCGAAATCTGAAATCCGCCCGGGCTGCGGCCATCGCTCGTCGGACGCGGCGCATAACAATACGTTACGGCCGCCGATGGAAGAAGTCAAGGGGATTTCCGGGGATTTCCGGGGCGCAATGGTGATTTCGTTGCCGGGTTCCGGCGACACGATCCCTCCGGGGTGAAACCAGCCATGAGCGACGAGCCGCGAGCGGCGGCCGGCGTTCACACGGCCTCTTCTCTCTGGACTCCGAACGGTTTGGGCTCAAGCCCCCAAGTTGGGGCGCTTGATAATAGCCACGGTGCGCGAGCCCGTGGAACCGTGACCCAAACGCCCATCTTCCTTTGCCCTTGAGCCCCTTCAGGGGCGATTCAGCGGCCTCTCAGGCGCCCCTTCCGGGGCTTGGGGAAACAAAGGAAGAGGAATCGGTCGCCCCTGTTTCCACGGGCTCGCGCCGCGTGGCTACTTTCAATCGTGCCTGCGGCACTCTGGTAAACCTTCTGCGGCTGCAAGGAAACCACGCAAGTTTTCGCTTGATTGCCGTGGCCTGCGAAGTATCTTGCCTGGGTCACCTCAAAGGCAAGGAGACAAGCATGACGCAAGCCCCGCCCAATCCGCAGCAGGAGTACGCGTTGGGGCTGACCAAGAACGGCCTGATCGTC
>JAPLNB010000054.1 GCA_026693085.1 Planctomycetota bacterium
ACGTGGCTCTTTGTGCTCGACCCACTCAACACGCACATGTCGGCGACGTTGATTCTTCTGGTGGCGTTGCGGTGCGGCATCACCGGCGACCTGGGGGAGAAAGGCAAACGCGGCATCCTCAAGTCCAAGCACAGCCGCCGGGCATTCCTGGAGGATCCGAGTCATCGCATCCGGTTTGTCTACACGCCGCGTCATGCGTCATGGCTGAACCAGGTGGAGATCTGGTTCAGCATCCTGTCACGGAAGGCGCTCAAGCGTGCGAGCTTTACGTCGACCGACGACCTGCGACAACGCCTGCTCAAATTCATCGAGTACTTCAACCGGACGATGGCCAAGCCGTACAAGTGGACCTACGCCGGCAAACCGCTTACCTCCTGACCGCCATGGAATCCGTACCGGGCAGGACTACTCATCCGCTTTACCAGCAGAGGAGCGGATTCTCGCAGAGAAGCGCAGGACCAATCGTCGCGGTCGAGCTCACGGGCGATTCTATCGCCGGCGTGCTCCGCGTCAGGTTGTCAGGCTTTTGGCGACGCGACCACGAACAAGGAGGCACACGCCGACTTTGGAGACCGAAAACACCTGCCTTGATGCAATTCCCGCTTCGCGGTTGGCGCGGGCGCTGTGGGAATCCATGGACTGCAGCGTCGAGGAGTTGGCAGTACGCTCCAGTTTTCCCGCCTCCCCAAAGACACTCTGGCGTCTCATCCAGGGTACGGAGCTTTGGAATCGTCGATATGCCGAACCTTTGATATCCCTTGCCGCCGAACGCTTGCACATCCCGGCGGAGAGCCTGTGGCGCTCTATTCACAGCACCAGCCCCTGCCTCGACGAGACAGCCCTGGAGTTCTTGTTCTCGCGGTACTGGCACCTGAATCCTCGCTCACTGGACCAGTTGGACCGTTACATGCAACAGCACGAAGATGCCGGCAGGCGATGGTTCCATGTCGGCGCTGTCCCCGCGCTCTGCTTCTTCCCTGAGCGGCCGCTCCGCCGTTTCGTTCGGCGCCATTTTCGCTCAGCAGGCCAGAGCAACGCAGCCGCCACGGAAGCTTGGACGGCATTCGGGCTGAGTTGGCGAGAGCGAATCATGAACTCACCCACCAGGCCCGACCGCGTGCTGGTGACGTTCCACTCAGCACTCGACGCGATCAGGCATCGCCGCTTTCCGTTCGATTGCCTGGACGCTGAGGACAAAGCGTATCTTGTCTATTCCATGGCGTACGACGCGGTCTGGGAACGTGGGTTACGCCTGGCGTTTCTGGACGAAGTCGCCAATTCGTTACCGCAGTCCTTGCGAGTCCATTTCGAGGAAGTCGGGTCGGTGCTGGTAATGAGCGATGATCTCGTTCTCCGCGGCATGACATCTGAGCCTCTGATTCGAACCATCGCCCGAGACTGTGGACCAGAGCAGGCCCAGCTCATGGGTCGACAATTAAGCGACGTAGACCAACTGCTCGACATCATTGGCGGACCCATGGACAAGGCATGCTCCTTCGCATTGCTCCTCTCCTTGCTCGATTAGAGATCCACAAAGGCGTAGCCGTGCTGCTGACCGAAGCACAAGCCGCTCGCGAAGCTCAGGTTGATCGGCGGACCATCCGCCGGTTGATCATTGAGGGCCGCCTGCGCGCAGCGGACTTCGGCAGCGGGAAGCGCCGCCATTTCAGAATCGACCCGGCCGACCTTCGCGCGATCGCGCCGCTGCCGACTTCTCCCGCAGCACCTATGCCACCGCGGAGTTCCCGTCGACGGCACCGGCAATCTTCATCGCCGGCGCCCCTGGCCGCTTATCTTCCTTCCGTTTGATCTTCGGCCAAAGGCGACGATACACCACCCTCGCCACCCGCTTGATCCTGCTCCAACTGACTTCCTCGTGGTCATAAACCTTGCCGATGCTTCTGTCCTTGTGGCCCATCATCGCATCGATGGCCTCCGTGTCCCTCGCCCTTTTGGCAAGAGTCTTGAAGGTATGGCGCAGGCGGTAGAAATGCACGCCTTCAAGGTTCAGTTCTTTGGCCATCCGACGAAACGTGATCGAGACAGCGTTCTCAACGGCGATCCCGACCAGCTTCGTCACCATTTGGCCATCAATTTCGATATCCCTATGCACTTCCCGCTCGCGGTAGTACGGCTCATTCCGCCGAGTGATGAAGACCAGTGCCGCTTCGCCTTCCCTTTCGATCGCTTCGCGGTTCTGCCGCAAGGCTCGAACTTGGAGCAATGCCGCTCGCGTCTTCTTCCAGAGATAACCGATACGCATGACGCCCGTCTTGGGCCTTGGATACATAAGCCGGCCAGTACACATGTTGATGGCATTCCAGCGAATGCGGCCAATGTCGGCCGGACCAAGGCCGCAGTTGACGCCCAGGAGCACGATGGCTTTGAAGGCGGTCGTGGCGCGTTCAAGAAGTTGGTCCAGCTCGTCCCCCGTCACGATGCGATCGGAATAGTCTCGCAGGCCTGCTCGAAGCTTTGCTTGGCGGACGGAGTCCGAGTCGGTCGCCGGGGCAACCCAATCCGTCCCGGTATTCGGCATAGGGTACCAGCCGTTCTTGGCGCCGTACCGGAGGAGCGTGTTGATGTACGTTCGCACGCGACGGCGGGCATAGCGACCCAGCTTTCGCTCGCCAATCATGTGCCCCATATACGCGGAAAAGTGCTCCGGACGAAGTGCATCCACGGGTGTTCCCGGCTTCAGGAAGCCGACATACTTCTCCATTTCGTGGATGTAATCCCCCAGCGTGCGGGCGGAAAGGTCGCCCGCCCTGACTTGGCTTCGTTTGAACGCCAGAAACTGCGCCATCAGTCCCCAAGTGTGACGACTGACGCGGTTGACATCACCCGGATATTGTCGGCGCCGGCCTTGATCGCCTGACGGCGTGCAAGCCAGCCGATAACTGGATCGTGAAGGGCGCGCTCGCCCTTCGAGTCATCGGACCACGACCCGAAATAGAACTGCTCGGGCTTCTTGGTACGGGGATTCCAGATGGACTTGAACCACTGCCCGTTACGATGTGGACGTAGCGGGAATTCCGGGAAAGGAAGGTGCGGGAGAACGCCTGGCATACGAGCCTCCTGTGTCGGAACCTGTGTCGTGTAGGCACAGGTATAAAGAACACAGAGGCCAAAAACGGCGTTTTTCGCAGAATTCTCAACGCACCCGACAGGACTCGAACCTGTAACCCTCGGTTCCGAAGACCGATGCTCTGTCCAATTGAGCTACGGGTGCCTATCCATCTGATCGCATCCGCTGCAAACCTCACACATTCACTCCACTGGCAGCCTTCCGCTTTTCCTGCTCTTCAATTCTGCCAACCGACCTC
>JAPLNB010000055.1 GCA_026693085.1 Planctomycetota bacterium
TTCAACGGATTCCTCCCCGGCAACTCCATCGTCCGATACACCGCCCTCAATCCCCCCTTGATCTTCCCCAAGCCCAAAGCCGGTTCGCGCATGCTCTACTGGGGCCCAAAGAGACCGCCCCCAGCGTCCCCGAACTCCTGCTCACGCCTGCGATCTCTGATCACATCCCTCAGTTCGGGTAACGCGCCAAGGATTCTCTCCGCCGATACCCGCCCCAGTTCCTTCGGCTCAATCTTATGCAGGCCTCCCCCGTATACCCGCCCCTCTGATCGGAGGTCATGCCCGGTAATCCCGCACATCGCGTGGAACAGCCCTTCCGCAAGTTCCGATCGCTTCTCAAGCATCCTGGCCAGAGGCGCTCTCGGATAGAGAAGCAGATAAAGGTTGGTTGCGACGGCATCTGATCGATTCAGTATGAACCGGAATGGCCTGGCATCGCCCGCCCCTCGCCCCATGTAGGTGCAGAGGAATGGCGATGGCTCGCGATGCTCCTGCTTGTACCATGGATTGCGCTTACTCACCAAGTACCCCTCGCGCACGCCATTCTTCGCCGCATTCTTCAGGTAGTCCCACAACGTTGGGAACCGAGCGCGAACCAGGTGCTCCGGGAGATCGCAATCAACCATGACAAGTTGATCTTCGATCATCGGATGCCCGTCTTGCCCTCGCTCAACCACCACCGTCTTAAACGCACGAGGACTCGGCAGGACTGGACGCAGGAACTCCTCCGGAAGACCAAGACGCCTTGCCTCCTCACGGCGAAGG
Source organism: Planctomycetota bacterium (assembly GCA_026693085.1). GTDB lineage: Bacteria > Planctomycetota > Phycisphaerae > Tepidisphaerales > Tepidisphaeraceae > JAPLNB01. Next base: position 766 of record JAPLNB010000055.1, read on the forward strand.
ATGAACACGTCGTTTGCCCCGGTCGCGATACCTCGCTGTATCCTGAACAGATCTTCCAGCAAATTACCCGTATGGGAGTCGCGAGTCTGTCCAGTCCGATCAGGCGAGTGTGGGAACTGGGTCCACTTCGCCGTCCGAGATAGTGAGCGGCACGGAACCTCTTGGGCAACCTTCGGGTTCGTCAGCGTCCCGCCATAGGTGAACTGCGCAACGCCATCTTCCTGAGCAGGCGCTTTCCTGAATAACACCACTGCTGATGAGACTAATGCATCGTCGAACTGAACCTCGTTAGGATCGAAGCGGTGTATGCGGAGCAGCGTGACTTTTTCACTAAGATACCGCCTCAGCACTTCCCCGTAGTTCACGTCCATGAACTCCGAAGGTATCAGCCACGCCGCCAACCCGCCCCGTGCAAGCAACTCCGAAGCAAGCAGCAGGTAATACACGTAGAACCCCGCCAGCCCATTGACCTCGACTCCGGCCACTCGCCAGGCGAGTTCCTGTAACCGCAGTTTCTGCTCGCGAGCCAAATGATGGTGCCTGATGTATGGCGGGTTCGTGAGGATCAGATTCGGCGACGGAACAAATGACTCGCGCGGCATCTTTGTGAAATCACCCTCAAGCACCCGCAACCCAAACTCCCCCCACAACTCACGCCCCATCCTGGCAAGCTCACAATCGATCTCAACACCCGTAGCCGAACCGATGCGTTCCCTGGGAAATGTGCGCAAGAGGGCGGAAAAGAACGATCCAGTGCCAATCGCCGGCTCGAAAAAATGGATGGGCTCGCCGCTTGGCCCTAACAGCGTTGAAATATACTGTGCGATCTCGTACGAAAGCTGCGGCGGCGTGGCGAACTGCCCCTGCTTGTTCCGTGCAACCATCCCCTGCTTCCCATCATAGGCATCCTGAATGGCGCAACGTCGTTGGTCGATGATCTGAACGCCTGCTGCATCCATGGCAAATCATATCCCCAATTCTCGAAGATCCTCGATACGATGCTCCCATACCCAGTCCAGACCCTCCGCCGCCTCATATCCCAGGTATCCACTGTCGAAATACCCGCACAGGAACAGAATTAGTTGTATCTCTGGACCATAGGCTTGTCGGAGCTGGTGAATCTTCGTGGCCTCTTCCTTTCGACGCTTGTTGGTGTTTGTAAAATCCCCCGCGGATTTGGCCTCAATCAACACGGGCAGTCGATTCGGACGAAGCACCTTCGGCTGGATCACCACATCGATTGGGATGTTGACCTTCTTCGCCGAGCCTACCACCACGATCATCCGGAAACTGAACGTGCCTGGTTCCATGGAGGTCAGCGGCTCACTCCGCAAATGAGCCTGTTTACGATAGTGTCGCCGCTCAAGGAAATCCGCTATCAGGGCAAGTTGCCGCTTCTCCTGCGCATTGCGGATGATGGGGTCCGCCACTGCTCCACACAATCGGTCTGCAACGATGGTCGCAGCCCTGGTCCGATCCGCATCACTCGGAGCGATCCCGCTCCCAAGCCATGGAAAGACATCTTCGTCCAGCAGCAGGCTTATAACTTCGCACATGCGAGCCAGGTTCTCTGACAGAACCGTCTCGCTCATACGCGCCGGGAGTTTGCCCTTCTCTAATCTATGAACGAGCGATCCAGGGACTCCCGCCAACCCAATCAACCGATCTCGCGCAATCGGCGGTGCGGTGGACATTCGAAGCGTCGGCAAGACCTCAGGGTGCCCCTGGATTGTCTCCGGAACCAGATTGCGGAGGTCATTGGTATGCACCAATGCGTTCTTGACTTGCTGCGTTGTTGCAGCACGCGTGGCTCGATACGCCGCCGGAGCACACTTCATAAACCACGTGTTGAACAGATCCACCGACTACGCAATGTCCGGTTTCCAAAGGTGCGGCTTATCGGCGTTGATCGGCACTGATTGTTGCTCCCAATTGGGGCTTTCAGGTCACGGATTCCAGTATCTTCCTCAATTCTAGCGAATTTCCAAGCTTCGCATAGCACCGCTCCAACCCAACCTTTGCCTCCACTCCCCGCTTCTTCATCTCCACCAACACCAGCGGCTTCCACACATAGTCCGCAAACCCCGTCCCCCCGCCATCCTCCGCCGCCTTCTTCACCCGAAACTCCGCCTGCCCCCCCACCTCCAGCATCCCCTTCTGCCCAAAGGCCTGCATCAGCCGATCCAGAAAAACCTGCGCCTCGCTCTTCTCATCCCCGCTGATATGCTTCCCCACCCATTCCACGAATTCGCCCAGCCGCCGCTTCCGCTCTTCGTACATGATCCTCCCATGTCGCCCGTATTCCCCCTTCATACCTCACCCCACCCCCCAACTCAACCACCCCCCCATCGCCCCAAAACAATCCCCAAACAATCTCTCGCCAAATCCCAAATTTATTGCGAATATTTATATCAGTTACGTAGGGTTGGTGTACTCGCCCACCGCTTGCCCACGCAGGATACCGGTGGCCGATTACACACCTACCCGCCTCTTCAACAACCAAATAACGCATTCCCCGCCCCCCACCAAAACCCCAAAATCCCGCCATTTCCCCGCCAACAAAACCCTAACACATCCGTACTACACCCAT
>JAPLNB010000056.1 GCA_026693085.1 Planctomycetota bacterium
GATCAAGAAGGCCGTCTATGGCGACCTGCCCGATGGCGCCAAGACGGATGTGACCGAGAAGGTGGCGGCAATGGTGAAGGATGGCGAGCTGTCGGTCGAGGCGACCAACGACAACTTCGGCGATCCGGCCGAGGGCATCGAAAAGACGCTCCGCGTCGACTACACCTTCGATGGCAAGGAGAAATCCAAGACCGTCAACGAGAATGAGACGCTGACGATCTCCGCAAAAGGCGAGTGACGGCGGACGCGGACATCGGGCACCTCGGCAGTTGACGATGAGCAGAAACAACAAAGTCGGCGGCTGAAGAGGTGGGGAGACTCTTCGGGGAATACCGCCGACGCCTGAAATCTACAGTCACAGTCGCCGAACAGCAAGTCTCTGGGTAGGTATCGACAGCCTATCACGCCAGCATATACCTGCTCCCCCTCCGCCCCTTCATCGGCGCCCGTTTCAGATCCTTCTCCCTCGTCAGCTTGCTCAGCGCCTTGGCCGCACGTCCCTTTCGCCCTTCTGCCCTCCATTGCCGCTCAATCTCCTGGCTCGTCGGCTTGCCCTGTTCCTTCACAAACGCCAGAACCGACTCTTCACCGCTGATGGCGAACCGCTGTCGGCGACGACCCCTCTTTGCAGCCTGCTCGACCGCAGGCAGCATTGCGGCTGGCTTCGGACCAGGCTTGCGTCCCGGCCTCACTCCGCCGAGCAGGCCGTTGATCTGCTCCAGCGTCTTGTCGATGACGCCGATGGCGTCGGTGTGTTGCTGTCGCTGGTCGAGAAGCTGTTGGATACGGTCGGTAAGAAAGGACGATGAGGTCTCGGGCATGATGGTTTCTCCTTGTTCCCCGCGAAGAGACTACTGCCGGATCGACGGCTGAGCAAGGGGATAGGGGTGAGGGGGGTGAGGAAAAAAGTGGGCGGAGGCTGGAATTCCTTGCTATCTCCTCGCCGGCACGTGGAAACGGGCACACTCGCACGATGAGGGGGAATAGCGTCAGTGGGTCGATCTAAACCGTCCCTTGGCGACGGCAGGTTCGGCACTCATTGGGGGGCATTGTCGCCTTGAGGGCAAGGAGCAGGGTATGTCTCTAGGCAATTTGCTGGCGTGTGGCAGTAGGCGTGTAAAAGGGATGCGGGGTCGAGCTGCGGTTGCCAAGGCCGTTATCGCGGCTTTGCCTCGGTGCAGAGCCGAGGTCTTGGAGTCGCGGGTGCTGTTGTCGGATGCAACGCCCAGCATCGACGCTGCGGAGATCCAGATTCGCCAGATAACCAACAACAACTGGACGGACTCACAACCCGAAATTGCGGGAAATAACATAGCATGGTATGGTTGGAATGGTAACAGCTACGGCATCTTCCGCAGTGGCGGCATCCAGCCAACAAATCTGTCCAACTACAAGAACATGCCCGACATTGACGGATCTCGGGTTGTCTGGTGGCAATCAGGCGAGATTCACTATTACGATGGGGTGCGAACACGCAGGATCACGAATAACACCACATAGGACGATACGCCAGCTATCTCTGGCTCCAAGATCGTGTGGTCAGCGGATGCCGGCGGCAACAACCGCGAAATCTTCCTGTATGACCTGAACACGAACAACACTAAGCAATTGACAATCAACGGAATCGATGATCGTGACCCGAGAATTTCGGGTCAGAACCTTGTCTGGTGGCAGGGGGATGGTGGTCCCGAGGATCAGGTAATGCTTTACGATGGCGCTACAACACGGCAGATCACGCCAGTTGGATCGACATTTCACAACGGTGGCGGCCGTTCACCCGATGTCTCTGGCGACAAGTTGGTCTACGTCGGCAATGACGGAGGAAACGCCGACCACCTCATATTGTACGATATCGCTACTGGAACAACTAGCACCAAACGGTTTTTCCCGTCCGAATCGTAAATCATGAGAGTCTACGGTCCTGCGCGGGGCAAGGCCTGCGGCGTCAGGGAGAGGACCAGGCGTCGGTCCTGGAGCCAGGGAAGGCGACACGGTTGCTGGTTCA
>JAPLNB010000057.1 GCA_026693085.1 Planctomycetota bacterium
CCATCTGAGCATAAAAACAGACGGAATATTGTGGATAGTGTCACTACGCTTTTTCTCGCGAGCAGGCCAAAATCGTCGAAATCAGCTCAAAAACGCGGATCTCGGCGCTCGCGAGAGGGCGGCAATACCAAACATGGGCTATTCGCGCCAAGGGAGGCCGCGTAGAGATCGGCTCGAGTTCCAGCGACGCCCCCGTGTGGAACACCGCTAATCTCGGAAACGTCGAAAGCAGCGATGGCGGATGGATCATGCTTATGGGGGAGGTCATCAACACAGGAAACACCGTCACGGCCAAAGACGGCACCGATATCCGGCTTGACTGCAACTTGACCGGGGGGACTCTGGCCACAATCGGAACCGGGCAATTTCACATCATGCGGTATCCAAGGTATCTGACCGATGTAACTTTGGCCGGAACGTTGCAGCTCACGTCGGAGAACGAGGGCTATCCGGCTTCCGCACGTATCAAGGGCAGCTTGAATCTCGACGACGCAACCGTCGTCCTGCTGGGCCCCACTGGCCGATTGTATGGGAATGTTTCGGCAACGCCCGTCACCGGAAGCGGGACCATCCTCTTCCAGGGCGATCCTGCCACCCCAGACGACTCCAAGAGCGGTGTCCAGGGCCTCGATCTCGGCCCCGGCATCACCGCCCGAACCGGCCAACGCGGCGGCACCCTCTCCGGCGTCATCAACCGCGGCCAGGTCTTCTCCCAGACCCCGGGCCAGAAACTGACCCTCACCTCCGTTGACAACCACGGCACCGTCGAAGCAAGCAACGGCGGCTTGCTCAGACTCAGCTCCCTGGTCAACAACGGCGTAGTAGCGATCGATGGCACCACCGCCAACATCGACGGCACTTGGACCAACGCCAACGGCACCATCCGGGCAAGCAACGGCGCCACGATCAACGCGCTGACCAGCCCGACCGATCTGGGCAGCCTGCAACTCGCCTGTTCCGCCATTTATCTGGCCGGCAAGTGGACCGCCAGCCAGATCAGCGGCATCTCCGCCGTCCAGTCCACCCTGATCCTCACCTCCGGCAACAGCGAATTGGACAACAGCAATGGCAATCTCGTCATCGGCCCGGGTACCGAATTGCGCCTTGCCGGCAGCGCGATCCGCGGAGGAACCGTTTCCGGCGCCGAAGGAGCACGCCTGGCTGTTCCAACCAAAAACACCGCCAATCTGTACGGCGTCACGTTGACCCTGCCAACCACTATCGAAGATGGTGCTTCTCTGCGCGCCAGCGACATGCTTAAGCTCGATGGCGGTCGCATTTCCCTGGTCAATACCGCGTCCGCCGCCACCACGCTCGAAGTCCTGGCGCCCTCCGTTTCTGGCAACGGCCAGATCGTCTTCGACGGCATCGCGTCGGCCAACAGACTCTCGTTTCCGACATCGCTGACCATCGAAGCCGGCATTACCATCCGCACCGGCGCCGCCGGCGGCACCATCGGCAGCGATGCCAGCAAAGCCCTCGTCAGCCAGGGAACCATCTCCGCCCAAACCCCCGGCCAGACCATCACCGTCCGCTGCGGAGCCAACTCCATCACCAACCAAGGCCTCATGCAGGCCGCCAACGGCTCCAGCCTGAACATATACAATCTCACCACCAGTGGCGCCCTTTCCGCCAGTTCCGGCGGCACGATCAACCTCTACGGCACCTTCGCCAATACCGGCTCCGTCAACGTCAACGACGGCACCGTCAACCTCTTCGCCAGCTTTGCCCTCGATTCGCTGCGCAACATCACCCAGTCCGGCCCCAACGCCGCCATCGTCCTCCAAACCTCCGTGGCTCTGGGTTGACAAACTCTCGACCTGAACACAACCGGCCCACTTACCCTTGGGCCCTCCGGCAAGATCGCCGGCGGCACGATTGTCGGCCGAATCCCCCAGCCAGGAAATCTCTATCGACGGCTCTACCGTCATCAACGAAGGCACCATCGAGGCCATCAACAGCGGCATACTCACCCTCAACCTCAACCCCAATTGGACCAGCACCGGCACCATCCGCGCGATCGATTCCACCCTGCGCTTCGCCGGAACCATCCAACTCTCAAGACTCGTCCCCTACACCCGCACCGGGGGCGATGTGCAGGTCACCGGAACCGTCGTCGCCGGCGGCGTCCTCCTCGCGCTGGATGCTTTCCAGGGCCCCTGGAAGCTCATCGGCGGCACAATCGACGGCGGATCCATCGAACCGGCCGCCAATCTGCCATCGCTCGACATCTCCGGCACATCCCAACTCATCGGCGTCACCATAAACGCCGACCTGAACGTAAAGCCCGGCAGCCGCCTAACCCTCCGCGGAAACTGGACCAACCGCGCTACGATCAACGTGGATCGCGCCACCCTGCAACTGCAAGACGCCACCACATCGATCGGTGCGATCAAGATGGCCAATTCGACACTCGACCTGTACATCCCCTGCACGACGGCCCAAATCCAATTGATCGAGGCTGCCTCTACCAATTTCAATCCATACGGGACTTTGGACAACACCGGGCGTACCCTCACCTCGACCTCCAACAGCCCCTGGACACTCTACGGAGGCAAGATCAAAGGCGGAACGGTTTCCGCTGCGAACGGTGCATCGTTCACAATTGCGCCGAATACGCCCACGGCCACCGCCTTCGAGAATGTTACGCTCGATTCGGACCTGACGATTCCGCCGAGCACCACACTCGCCCTGATCGGTAGCCTCAACGTCAACAACAAGACGATCACCTTGCAGGGTGCTCCCGCGTCCTCGGCCGTGACCAGCCTTGGCTCAACCGAAACCACGGCTTTGACCGGAGATGCGGAAATCGTTCTTGGCGGAACCACCGGTAGCATTCAGATTGGCGGAACCGATCCGTCGAACACGCCGCTTCTCCTAGACCAGGGAATCATGGTCCGCAGCGGGTCGCAGGGCGGCACGATTGGCAACGATTCCCGTGCCCTCGTGAACAAGGGGATCATCTCCGCCAGGTCCGCTCAAGGCATCATTAACGTCAAAGGCGGCAAAATCACCAACGATGGCACGATGGAGGCCCGGGATGCCGGGATTGTCCTCATCGCCAAGCCCGGCAATCTGAAGAACCTCGCCAACAACACCCTCTCGGGTGGCACATGGGGCGCGTACAACGGCGAAATCAGGATGAGCGGCGCGGTCATCAATGCCAATGCGGCCACCATCATCCTCAGCGGCTCCGGGTCGTTTCCCGCGCTGCAATTGAGCGCGAACCGAGGCTCCCTGACCGTCACCGATGGCGCGACATACAACGCCACCGCAGCTTTCCTGAACAGCGGGACTCTGACCATTGGACCGCGAAGCAACTTTTCGGCGGACAGTTCCTTCACCCAGACTACCGGCACAATCGGCGGAGCAGGCTCGCTGAGCCTGTTTTCGTCGAGCGCCACCGCCACCATCGGCGGTACCCAGACCTGGGAAGATGGCGCACTGGTGGTCCTCGCGGCGGGTAGACTGAACCTCAACAGCGACGCTGGCTCCGCCTCCGCCGCCAATCTCTCCCTCACCACGTCAAAATCCACCACCGCTGGCTTCAACACCGCCCAGCATCTCAAGAGCCTGACCATCGGCGGGCTGACGACTCTCGCCCCAGGTGGGGATAAACTCATCTACACTCGGAACCTCACGATCCAATCCACAGGCCAGCTTGACCTGGCGAATAACGACCTGCTCATTTAGGCCATCGACGCCAACCGCGCTCAACTGCAGCTCGCCGATATCGAGCGACTCATCATTTCCGGCCGTTCTGATGACGGCCATCGCTGGCAAGGCAAAGGCATCGTCAGTTCAGTGGCCGCTTCGAACCCGCTGGTTGGCTTGGGCGCAGTGCCGAACAACAAAGGAACGGCCGCCAATCCTATGCTGCTTTACCCCGCTTGGGCGGGTCAGAGCCTTGACGCCAACTCGGTGCTCGTCAAGTACACGTGGAATGGCGATACGAACCTCGATGGCGTCATCAATGCGGATGATTATTTCCTGATCGACTCCGGGTTCATCTTGCAAGCCGAAGGTTGGTACAATGGTGACTTCAACTACGATGGGGTGGTGAATGCGGACGATTATTTCCTGATCGATAGCGCCTTCATCGGCCAGAGCGGCCCGTTGTCGGCCGAACATTCAAGAATGTCGGCAGTACCCGAGCCGGGCGCGCTGGGATTGCTTTGGGTCTGTTCTGCAGCGCTGATGGCCCGACGCCGTCGGCATCGGCAGCCTTTCTGAGGCAGCTATGATCAATCCCGCGTAATCGTCGGTCCTTTCAGATTCCGATGCCGACAACGCCACTGGTTGATGTACCACATGCGCCTAAACCATTTGTCCGAGGCCGTCCGCCTACCTTTGCTGCTCACGCCGCCTTTGGCATGGTCGATGGCTCGCTCGATTTCCTCGATATGAAGCGCTCGGTGGAACGCTGATTCGTACATGTTCAGTGCCATTCAATCACCCTTGTTGGTAAGCCGATGGGAAGCGGCTTTCTCATGCAATGGGAATCCGCGTCTCTCGCCTGTTCCACCAGCTCCTCCTCAACCTTCTTATCTTCGCTGCCACGCTTCTTCGTTGGAATCATCAACACCGGCCACCATTCCTCAGCCATGACTTGTCGTTCAAGCTCGTCAGGGTCGGCGAGTTCCTCGTCGTCCAGGTCCGGAACGCTGCCGTACCTGTTCTGTTTCTGCACCTTCAGGATGGCCGAAACTGGAACATCCTCCACCTCTTCCATCTCCTCGAATTCAACTGCTTGTTTCATGTTGACGCCTCCGGGCTGACACCGCTTGTGGCGGTTCGCCCAATGCGATGCGAACCGCCGTCAGGGGACGTACGAGCGTGCAAGAGGGCCCGAGTTCTGGCGTGGCGCAGAGTCCGAGCTCGTCCGCAGGCAAGTCGGACGGCCAGTATCTGTTCGTCAGAATGGTCA
>JAPLNB010000058.1 GCA_026693085.1 Planctomycetota bacterium
TTGGGGGGTGAGTTTGCCAGTCTGTTGGTCGATGGAAAAGATGGCGATGGAGTCGTGGCCACGGTTTGAGACGTAGAGGAATTTGCCGGAGGGGTGGACGACGGTTTCGGCAGTGGCGCTTTGGCCTTTGAAGTCGGGGGGGAGGGTGGGGAGGGTTTGGAGTTCGGTGAGAGAGTGGTTGGCGGGGTTGTAGGCGAAGGCGGAGACGGCGTTGCCCATTTCGTGGTTGACGTAGACGAATTTGTTGTTGGGGTGGACGGCGAGGTGACGTGGGCCGCCGCCGGGGGCGATGGAGGCGAAGGGGGGATCGTTGGGGGAGAGGGCGCCATTGTTGGGGTCGAGGCGGTAGATGAAGATTTTATCGAGGCCGAGGTCGGCGGCGAAGGCGACCTGGTTGTCGGGGGAGGGGTTGAAGGAGTGGGCGTGGGGTGCTTCCTGGCGTTGTTTGTTGGGTCCTGTGCCTTTGTGCTGGATGGTGGCGGAGGGGGGGGCGAGTGAGCCATCGGGGTTGATGGGGAGGACGGCGACGGAGCCGCCGGAGTAGTTGGCGACGAGGGCGAACTTGCCGGAGCGGTCGATGGAGACGTAGCAGGGGCCTGGGGCTGTGGAGGGTTGTTTGTTGAGGGGGGTGAGTTTGCCGGTGTTGGGGTCGATGGAGTAGGCGGCGACGGCGCCGGATTTTTGGCGGTTGTAGTCGCCGACTTCGGAGATGGCGTAGAGGGATTTGTTGTTGGGGTGGATGGTGAGGAAGGTGGGGTGGGTGAGTTCGGCGACGCAGCCTTGGGGTGTTAGGGAGGCGGAGGCGAGGTCGAATTTGAAGAGTTGGATGCCTTTGGATTTGGGGCCGGTGTAGGTGCCGACGTAGACGTGGAAGGAGGAGGGTTGTTGGGGGAAGGCGGGGGCGGCGAGTGTGAGAATTGCGAGAAGGGCGATGAGAGTGGGGTGGGACATGAGAGGCTCCTTTGTTGGGGGATGGTACCATGTCGAAACTCGAAATACGAAACTGGAATCAAGTTCGAAATTCGAAATTCGAAACAAGCTCGAAGCTCGAATGACGAAGGAGGGCGGGGGCTTGGAAAGGGGGTGGGGGGAGGGTAGGGTGGAGGTTCAAGAGTTAAAGAGGTCAAGAGTTCAAGAGGTCAAGAGTTCAAGAGGTCAAGAGTTCAAGAGTTCAAGAGTTCAAGAGGTCAAGAGTTCAAGAGGTCAAGGGTTCAAGAGGTCAAGGGTTCAAGAGGTCAAGGGTGGGGAGGCGAAAGGGAGGTTGGTATGAGTGAGGTGAGTCGAAGGGCGTTTGTGGCGGGGGTGGGGGCGATGGCGATGGGTGGGTCGGTGGGTGCTGCTCAGGAAGGGGGTAGGCCGAATGTTCTTTGGATTGTGAGTGAGGATAACAATCCGTTTTTGGGGTGTTATGGGAATAGGCTGGTGCGGACGCCGAATTTGGATGGGTTGGCGAGGGAGGGGTTTTTGTATGAGCGGTGTTTTTCGCAGGCGCCGGTGTGTGCGCCGTCGCGGTTTACGTTGATTACGGGGGTGTATGCGACGAGTTGCGGGCCGGCGCATCATATGCGGGCGGCGGGGAAGATTCCGGGGTGGATGCGGGGATTTGGGGCGTATTTGAGGGAGGCGGGGTATTACTGCACGAATAATGCGAAGACGGATTACAACGGTCCGATCAAGATGAAGGATGCGTGGGACGAATCGAGCAAGAACGCGCATTGGCGGAATCGGCCGAAGGGGCGGCCATTTTTTGCGGTGTTCAATCATGAGGTGACGCACGAATCGTGTTTATTTCCGCAGAATCGGGGGAAGTATAGGGCGGTGAAGGAGCCGGTGGATCCGGCGAAGGTGGAGTTGCCGAAGTATCATCCGGATACGGCGGAGTTTCGGCGGGATTGGGCGGATTATCTGGATCAGATGAGTCGGTTGGATGAGCAGGTGGGGAAGTTGTTGAAGCAGTTGGAGGAGGATGGGTTGGCGGAGGATACGATTGTGTTTTATTACGGGGACAATGGGGGCATTTTGCCGCGGAGCAAGCGGTTTTGTTATGACAGCGGGTTGCGGGTGCCATTGATTGTGCGGTTTGGGAAGAAGTGTGAGCAGTTGGCGCCGGGTGCGAAAGGGGGGCGGGTGGAGGGGCCGGTGTCGTTTGTGGATTTTGCGCCGACGGTGTTGAGTTTGGCTGGGGTGGAGGTTCCGAAATACATGGAGGGGCATGCGTTTTTGGGGAAGGGGGCGGAGATGCAGAGGTATGCGTTTGGTTTTCGGGGGCGGATGGATGAGCGGTATGACATGGTGAGGACGGTGCGGGATAAGGGGTATCGGTATGTGAGGAATTACCTGCCGCATCTGATCTATGGGCAGCATGTTCAGTACATGTTCAATATGCGGTCGATGAAGGCGTGGGAGAAGTTGAACCAGGCGGGGAAATTGGTTGGAGCGCAGAGGATTTTCTGGGGAGAGAAGCCGGCGGAGGAGTTGTATGACCTGGAGCGAGATCCGTCGGAGGTGGAGAATCTGGCGGGGAGGGTGGAGTATGGGGAGAAGCTGGAGGAGATGAGGCGAGCGAATGAAGAGCAGATTTTGAGGACGCGGGACAATGGGTTTGTGCCGGAGGGGTCGGAGTTGGAGGGGTATGAGAGTGCGAGGGATGACCGGGCGTATCCGTTGAAGCGGATTATGGAGGTGGCGAATGTGGCGACGGAGCGTGAGGCGGGGAATGTCCAGAGATTGGTGGGGTGGATGGGGGATGAGAATGAGTGTGTGAGGTATTGGGCGGTGATGGGGTGTGTGATGCTGCGGGCGAAGGCAGGTGGTGCGAAGGCGGGGTTGATTGGGAGGTTGGCGGATGAGTCTGGGGCGGTGCGTGTGGCGGCGGCGGAGGGGTTGTGTTGGATTGGCGAGGTGGAGAAGGGGTTGTCGGCGTTGTCGGCGTTGTTGGTGAAGGCGAAGAACCCGTGGACGCGGCTGCAGGCGGCGAACGCGATGCAGGAGCTTGGGGCGATGGCGAGGCCGGCGTTGTCGGCGATTGAGCAGGCGCAGTCGGATCCGACTGATTACGTGAAGCGAGCGATCGGGTATACTGCGGCGGTGCTGAAGGGGGAAGCGGTGAAGGAAGCGGAGTAGGTTCTGATGGTGTGCTGAAGCACGCCCTGCGTGTGGGGACGATTGGCAGGAGTGAGTATGCAGAATATTGGCGTGGCGGTTGTGGGTGCGGGATTTATTGGGCCGGTGCATGTGGAGGCGCTGCGGCGGGTGGGGGTGAATATACGGGGGATATTGGGGTGCGATCAGAAGGAATCGGATTGGGCGAAGAAGGCGTTGGGTTTGCCGCGGGGGTACAGCAGTCTGGAGGAGCTGCTGGCGGATCCTGGGGTGCAGTCGGTGCATTTGGCGGTGCCGAATGTGCTGCATTATGAGTATGCGAAGCGGGCGATTTTGGCGGGGAAGCATGTGATGTGTGAGAAGCCTCTGGCGATGAATGCGCGGGAGTCGGGGGAGCTGGCGGAGCTGGCAAGGGGGAAGAAGCTGGCGGCGGGGGTTTGTTACAACATACGGTTTTACCCGCTGAATCTGGAGGCACGGGATCGTGTGAAGAAGGGGGAGGTTGGGGACATTTTTCACATCAATGGGAGCTATACGCAGGATTGGCTGTTCTATAACACGGATTACAACTGGCGGGTGCTGGCGGAGCAGGGTGGGGCGTTGCGGGCGGTGGCGGATATCGGGACGCACTGGATTGATTTGGTGTTGTCGATCACGCGGCTGGAGGTGGAGGAGGTTTTGGCGGATTTGAAGACGGTGCATGAGGTGAGGAATCGGCCGAAGGGGGAGGTGCAGACGTTTACGGGGAAGATGGGTGGGGTGCGGGAGACGGAGCCGGTGAAGGTGACGACGGAGGATTACGGGGCGATTCTGTTCCGGTTTAAGGGAGGTGCGAGGGGGATGATGTATGTATCGCAGGTGGCGGCGGGGCGGAAGAATTGTTTGCGGTATGAGATTTCGGGGTCGAGGTGTTCGTTGGGGTGGAACAGCGAGCAGCCTGAGGATTTGTGGATCGGGCGGCGGGAGAAGGCGAATGAGTGGCTGGTGAGGGACCCGTCGCTGATGGGGGAAATGGCGAGGGGGTATAGCAATTATCCGGGCGGGCACCATGAGGGGTTTCCGGATGCGTTTAAGCAGTGTTTCAAGGCGTTTTATCAGTATATTGCGAATGGGGATTTTGGTGCGGAGCCGATGTATCCGACGTTTGGGGAGGGGCATCGGGAGGTGGTGTTGTGTGAGGCGATATTGAGGAGTCATCGGGAACAGAGGTGGGTGAGGGTGTAAGTCGGGTTTCGGGTTTCGGGTCTTGGGTTTCGGGTTTGGAGTAGAACATGAAACTGGGATTTGTGACGGCGATATTGGCGGAGTTGTCGTTGGAAGAGGTGGTGGGGTTTGCGAAGGGGGAGGGGTTTGAGTGTGTGGAGGTGATGTGCTGGCCGGTGGGGAAGGCGGAGCGGCGGTATGCGGGGGTGACGCATATTGATGCGGTGGGGTTTGGGGCGGGGGAGGCGGGGCGGGTGAAGGAAGTGTGCATGAAGGCGGGGGTGAGCATTAGTGGGTTGGGGTATTATCCGAATCCGCTGTGTCCGGATGCGGCGGAGGCGGAGGTTTATGTCGGGCATATTCGGAAGGTGATTGAGACGGCGGCGTTGCTGGGGGTGAATCAGATGAATACATTTGTGGGGAGGGATTGGGGGAAGAGTGTGGAGGGGAACTGGGGGAGGTTCAAGGCGGTGTGGGGGCCGCTGGTGAGGTTTGCGGAGGATCGGGGGGTGAGGATCGGGATTGAGAATTGTCCGATGTTCTTTACGAATGACGAGTGGCCTGGGGGGAAGAATCTGGCGGTGAGTCCGGCGATATGGCGGCGGATGTTTGGGGAGATTCCGAGCGAGAATTTCGGGTTGAATTATGACCCATCGCACTTGGTTTGGCAGCGGATGGATTGGTGCAAGCCATTGAAGGAATTTGCGGGGCGTATTTTCCATGTTCATGCGAAGGATGTGAAGATTGAGAGGGAGAAGCTGGATGAGGTGGGGATATTGGCGAATCCATTGCAGTATCATTCGCCACGGATTCCGGGGAGGGGGGAGATTGATTGGGGGGTGTTTTTGGGAGAGTTGAAGCGGGTGGGGTATGACGGGGCGGTGTGCATTGAGGTGGAGGATCGGGATTTTGAGGGGACCTTGGCGTTGCGGAAGGAAGCGATCCGGCGGGCGGGGGCGGTGTTGAGGCCGTTTGTGAAGTAGAGGGTTCGGGGTTCGGGGTTCGGGGTTCAGGAGGGAGTGTCGGGGTGGGATATGGGTAAAGGAGGCGGGTAGCGCCAATGGACACGAAGAGGAAAGAGATGATGGTTAAGGAATACAGTTATTCTGATATTGCGAAGATGATCGATCATTCGTTGTTGAATCCGGTGATGACGGTGGAGGAGTTGGAGCAGGGGATTGGGGTGGCGTTGGAGTATGAGGTGGCGAGCGTTTGTATTCTGCCGTATTACTTGAGGCGGTGCGCGGAGAGGTTGAGGGGGAGCGGGGTGAAGGCGAGCACGACGATTGGGTTTCCGCATGGGGGTCATACGACGGCGATCAAGTTGGGGGAGGCGAAGTTGGCGTTGGATGAGGGGTGCGAAGAGTTGGATATGGTCATCAATATCAGCAAGGCGCTGAGCGGGGATTGGGGGTATGTGGGGGATGAGATTGGGGCGATCGTGGAGTTGGCGCATGGGCGGGGGCAGAAGGTGAAGGTTATTTTCGAGAATTGCTATTTGCAGGATGAGCAGAAGATCAAGTTGTGTGAGATTTGCGGTCGGGTGGGTGCGGATTGGGTGAAGACTTCGACGGGGTATGGGAGCGGTGGGGCGACGGATGAGGATTTGAAATTGATGAGGAAGCACTCGCCGGGGCATGTGCAGGTGAAGGCGGCGGGGGGTGTGAGGACGTTGGCTCGGTTGCTGGAGGTGAGGGCGCTCGGGGTAACGCGGGTGGGGGCGAGCCGGACGGTGGAGATGTTGGCGGGAACTGGCGGACGGTGATAGCGTCTGAATAGCACAGTAGATGAAGGAGCGAGAGTATGGTACGCAAGCGGATTCTCCTGGCGGCGGTGCTTGGTTTGTGGGTTATTGGTGGTGGGTGGGGTTTTGGCGCAGCGGCGGGTCCGGCGGCGGTCACTCTTCCATATACGATGAGCGACAACCAGGGGAACCAGTGGGTTTTCCACCAGTACGGGCAGTTTCAGCAGCAGGGGAACATGCCGGTGTATGGGCAGGGGGGGATGATCCAGATTGCGGGGCAGTATCCGCAGGCGCGGGGGAATTCCGGGAAGATCGAGGAGAAGAGCGGGGAGCTGGTGCTCGAGAACATGACGGCGAACACTTTTACGGTGACGCGGCGGATCCTGCTGAACAAGGAAGAGGGGATGGTTCGGTATGTGGATATCATCAAGAATCCTCAGAACAAGGATCAGACGCTGAATCTGGTTTTGTCCACGAATGTGAACTACGGGGTGCAGAGGACGAGCATCGTGGCGGACCCGAAGCGCAAGGAGCAGAACCTGGCGTGGATTGCGCAGACGCACGGGAATGGGCGAACGGTTGTGGAGTTGTTTGGCGGGAAGGGCGCCAAGACGGTTCCGGTGATCAACTATGTGAACAACAACAACGTGGTGCAGGCGTCGCTTTCGTACACGGTTCCGGCGGGCAAGGAAATTGCGTTGATGCATTTGCACTGCCTGACGACGAGTATCGACACGGGCACGAAGTACGTCATGAACTTGAAAGAGTCGAAGCTGATGTCGGCGATACCTCCTGCGATCCGGAAGCTGATTATCAACTTTCGCGGGGGGGAGAATTTTGTGGGGGACTCTGAGATTTTGCGGGGGGATATCCT
>JAPLNB010000059.1 GCA_026693085.1 Planctomycetota bacterium
GGAGTGCCAGGGGTGTCATTCGGGGAGCCCGACGCCGGTGATCGGGGACGGGGTGGCGTATGTGTGCATGGGGCTGTCGCATGGGGAATTGTGGGGGATTCGGTTGGATGGGAAGGCGAAGGGGATGGTAGCGGGGACACATGTGCTGTGGAAGGTGACGCGGGATGTGCCGACGCGATGTTCGCCGGTGCTGGTGGGGGATTTGGTGATTATGGTGGGGGATGAGGGGATGGCGACGTGTCTGGAGGCGAAGACGGGGAAGGAGGTTTGGCGGAAGCGGCTGAAGGGGGTGTATTCGGCGTCGCCGGTGGTTGTGGAAGGGCGGATCTACTTTTTCAGCGAGAAGGGGGATGTGACGGTGATCGAGGCGGGGCGGGAGTACAAGCAGGTGGGGGAGGGGAAGATGGGGGATGGGTTTATGGCGTCGGCGGCGGTGGCGGGGGAGGCATTTTTCCTGCGGACGAAGAGCAGTGTGTATAGGGTGGAGAAATAGGGTTCAAGGGTTCAAGGGTTCAAGAGTTCAAGAGTTCAAGGGTTCAAGAGTTCAAGGGTTCAAGAGTTCAAGGGTTCAAGAGTTCAAGAGTTCAAGGGTTCAAGGGTTCAAGAGTTCAAGGGTTCAAGGGTTCAAGGGGTGTGGGTTTTCCTTTTTTCGGAGTGAATCATCATGCGGTCGATTTTATTTGCGATGGTCGTACTGTGCATGGCGAAGGTTGGGTTGTACGCGGAAGGCAAGTGGGTGGAGTTGTTTAATGGGAAGAATCTGGAGGGGTGGAAGGTGATTGGGTGTGTGGTGGAGGTGAAGGATGGGTGTATGTTCATCAAGGATGGGAATGGGGTGGTGAGGCCTGAGAAGGTGTTTAAGGATTATGTGTTTGAGGTGGATTGGAAGGCGTTGAAGGCGGACAACTGGGATTCGGGGTTTTATTTCCGGTGCATCGATCCGGAGGGGAATTATCCGTGGCCGAAGATGTATCAGGCGAATTTGAGGAAGGGGATGGAAGGGAATGTGGACGAGCTGAAAGGGGCGAAGAGCACGGGGCTGACGAAGGCGGGGGAGTGGAACCATTTTAAGCTGACGGTGGTGGGGACGAAGGCGGAGTTGGAGATCAACGGGAAGCCGGCGTGGAAGGCGGATGGGTTGAAGGCGGCGGAGGGGTTCATTTCGGTGCAGGCGGAGGTTCCTGGGGGTGGGCAGTTTTTGTTTAAGAATATTCGGGTGATGGAGTTGGAGGGGAAGTAGTTCCACGGGCCGCAGGGCGGGCGAGGAGGTCACCGGTAAGATGTTGGTGACCTGGCGCCCGCCCTGCGGGCCTTATAGATCGGGGGAGGCGCTGCGCGCGGGGAAGAAAAAGGTGCGGCGGAGGGGGTGAAAAACGTAAAGTGAGCTGGGGAAGGGGGTTCTGGGGTTTGAAGGTCGATTTTCGGGGTGAAAAACCGTGCAAAACCATGCAAAACCGTGCAAAACCGCGCAAAACCGCGCAAAACCGCGCAGAAACGGGCAGAAACGGACAAGACCGGGCAGAAACGGGCAGAACCGACGGCGGTCCATATGAATCTCTGATGGGGCACCGATGGACACCGATTCAGAGTAGCGGCGGTGCGGAATGAAATTGTCAAAGAGCTTGGAAGGGGGGAAATCCCCCCGGCCAAGAAGGTGGACACAGTCCGCCTTCGGTGGTGCATACAAACGAGCGGGGGAAATGTTGGCTAGAAAATGGAGGGAATTGTTAGGGCGGGTCGGTGTTGGTGGGGCAATGCAGCAGCGTACATTGGCTGGGTGCGTCCGGGTTCGGTTTCAGGGGAACCGCATGGCCACGCAAGCCGATGGGGTTGAGCGCGGAGGAGGGGGTATTGGCGGCTTGCGTGGCCATGGCACCCGGCGGATAGCGAATTGGGAACATGGGCTGAGTGGCGTGGGATTGCGTCTGCGCCACTCAGGCCGTTTCTATTCAGGAGAAAGGAAAACCGTCCCCGTCCCGGTTTTTTCTACCGCGGCAAACGCAATCACCGCTTGGACAGATTCTGCCGTGAGCGTGGGGAAGTCCTTGAGGATCTGGTCAACTTGGGCCCCCTCGGCCAGGCTGGCCAGCACCGTCCGCAACGGCACACGCGTCCCCCGGATGACAGGCTCTCCCCCGCAAACCTTCATATCCCGAACGATGAAACTTGCGTAGTCCATCATGCGATATCGTAGCGTGAAACCGAGCATGTAGAAAGTCGGCCATGCCAGAATCCCTCAAACGGAGATCCCGATGGAATGAATTCCACACCTCCTCGTTCAGTTTGGTTGGCGGTTGAGGTTGAGCAGGCGGCGGGAGGGTGCGTGGGCGGCTTGCGGGGGCATGGTGGCGAGAAGATAGCCATTCTGTCAAATGGGGCCATGCGAATGTTGGCGATGTTGAGCGGTGTTGGTATTGGAATCTATCCTGCTGGGCGGGTAAGGTACCGCCTCACAATTGGAGTACGAGCAGGGATTAGAGCCTATGACCAACTACATCATGCCGGTGAAGCTGCACAATGAGATTGTGGCGGCGGCTTATATTCATCGTGGGTACAACCAGGACGAAGCGGAGGCGGGGGCAAGGTTTTCGGAGCTGACGGCGTGGCATGGGATCAAGACGCACAATGCGATCAAGGCGCTGCATCTGGATGAGATGTTTGGGTCGAAGGCGGGGGGATGCAAGCCGGGGGCGGCGATCGAGCGGCTGGCGTCGAAGTACAAGGCGGTTCAGCGGTGGAACGCGAATCGGAAGCTGGGGCAGGCGGTGGCGTTTGAGGCGATGGGGGTGGCGATGAAGCTGGCGGACGAGTATGGGATCGGGGCGGTGGCGGTGGACAATGCGTTTCACTATTTGTGGGGCGGGGGGTATGTGATTGACGCGGCGAAGAAGGGGTATATTGCGTATACGTGTTGCACGGCGGCGCTGGCGGAGGTGGTGCCGTTCGGGGGGAAATTCCCGACGCTGGGGACGAACCCGCATTCGTGGGGGTTTCCGACGCAGGATGTGATCGGGTTTCCGATCTGCATTGACTGGGCGACGAGCACGGTGGCGATGGGGCGGGTGCAGCAGTTCTTGAGGGAGGGCAAGCAGTTGCCGGCGGGGTGCGCGGTGGATGAGAATGGGAAGGAGACGTGCGATCCGGCGAAGGTGA